>JAMFTA010000133.1 GCA_026225565.1 Caulobacter sp.
GATCGCCGCCGGGCGCGCGATAAGGCGCCTGGCGCGCGAATCCGCCGCCATAGGCGCGCCGCTCGTCAGGGACCGGGTAGCTGGGCCGGCCATAGTCTTGGCGCCCGTACCCTGGGGATCTGTCTCCACGGCTCCCATAGTTCGGCCCGCCGTAGCTGGGGCCGCGCTCAAACCCGCCGCCACGGGGCGCGCCGGCTTCGCGCCGCTCCTCCTGTGCGTAGCCCCCATGGGGCCGGTCTTGGGCGAAGGCGCTCGGCGCGGCGAGGGCGAAGAGCGAAGCGAGGCCGATCATGAGCATTTTCATAAGGGCCTCCTTGTCGCTCGATGGTCTAAGGGCGCGCCCGACCCCTCCCGGGGAGACGTCGGGCCGCTTTCATCAGTAATAGTAGACGCCCGGCACCACATCGACCACCTGCCCGTCCGCCAGGTTGATTAAAACGGCGTCAGCGCCGACTCTGATCCATTGGTAACCATAGTCGGGCTGCCAAAGACCAAAGTCATACCAGTCGTTGATAAAGTAGGACGAGGTGATGAACACCGGCGGCAGCCATTCGCCCCGACGCCAGGAATGGTTGGACCAGCCGTAATAACCGCCGGGGAAGCGATAAGGCGCGGCGCGATAACGGAAATACTGGTGGCCGCCGTAGCCGAAGGCCTGGGAGCCCGGGCGGGGGGCGCGTTCGCCCGGGTTGAAGCCGCCGCCGCGACGGCCGTCGTCGGGCCGAAAATCGCCCCGTCCGGCCTGTCCGTTCACAAAGCCCTGCGGGCGGTTGGCGCCGTTCGGTTGACCGCCGCCAGCCAAGCCTTGAGGACGCTCGCCCCCTTGAAAGCCGGGCCGGTCTTGGAAGGATCGCCGTTCCTGAACCTGGCCGCCTTGGGGCTGCCCGCCCTGGGGCTGTCCGCCATGAAACTGGGGCGGGCCTTGATTGTGCAAGGCGGGACCGCCCTGGCGCGGGCCGGCGGGGCGAGGCGCCTGGGCGGGCGGGGCCTGGATGTGGGCGCCGCCGCCCGGCCGGCCTTCGCCGTGATGCTCGTCCTGGGCCAGGCTCAAGCCGGGCGCGGCGAGCAGCAGGACGGCGGAGGCCGCGAGGGTTAAGGTTTTCATGTCGATCTCCTGACGGTTCAAGGTCGCTTGGGGCCTTGTTGGGCAAAGCGTGGAGACCGTTATGGGCGAAGGCCCCTGAACCTTGGCTGAACGGTCGATGGCGCAGTATGGGGCGCAGTGCGACTGAAAGTCGCTGCGTCCTCTTGTGGTTCCCACCCCTTCGGCGGCATTTAGACGCCTCACTGTCCGGAGATGGTCCATGAGCGCCCAGCCGATCGAACTCTACTACTGGCCCACCCCCAACGGCTGGAAGGTCTCTATCGCCTTAGAAGAAATGGGCCTGCCCTATGTGATGAAGCCGGTGAATATCGGCGCGGGCGAGCAGTTCAAACCGGACTTCCTGGCCATCAGCCCCAATAACCGTATGCCGGCCATCGTCGATCCCGACGGTCCGGACGGCCAGCCGGTGTCGGTGTTCGAATCCGGCGCCATCCTGCAATATCTGGCCAGGAAGACCGGGCGCTTCTACGGCGCCGACGCCCGCGCCGGCATCCTGGTCGATCAGTGGTTGTTCTGGCAGATGGGCGGCCTTGGCCCCATGGCCGGCCAGACCCACCATTTCCGCCAGTATGCGCCTTCGATGTTCGCCGACGCGCGCATGACCGCCTATGGCGCCATCCGCTACACCAACGAAACCCACCGGCTCTATGGGGTGCTGAACAAGCAGCTCAGCGGCAGGGACTTCATCGCCGGGGACTTCTCCATCGCCGACATGGCCTGCTGGCCCTGGATCACGCCCTATAAGAACCAGGGGATCGATCTGGCGCAGTTTCGCCACCTGGAGGCCTGGTTCGCCCGGGTGGGCGAGCGCGAGGGGGTGCAGGCGGGGCACAAGCTCGGGGAGGAGCTGCGCGGCAACCTCGCCGACCAGAACCCGAAGACTGAGGCCGCGCGGGGCGTCTTGTTCGGTCAGAGGGCGCGCGGTTGACCGGCGCTATCGGTGAGAATTCGATCCGATGTATTGCCGAGATCTGAATCAAGTATAGGGTGATAATATTTGATTCATCCAACCTTTCATTAAGATTAATTTTCGATTTAACTATATTTTTAAGAGAAAGCTGATTTCATCGCGCTCAAGCTCATATGGAGCCTGGCCGTCGAATGCGGCCGGTGCAGAGGAAATAATATGCAAATGGCTTTCGAAACGACGATGAATGGCGATAGGCTCGGAGGCGGCATCCCGCTGCCGCAACCGCAATCGACCGGCGACGAGCTGCTGCGCATGGGGCTGCTCTATTCCACCGGGCAAGGCGGCGCGCCTTTGGACTATGTCTCCGCCCACATGCTGTTCAATCTCGCCGCCATGCGCGGGTCCGAGGAGGCCAAGCAGCACAGGCGGGAACTGTCCATGGAAATGGACCGGGACTCCATCGCCGACGCCCAGCGCGCCGCCCGCGAGTTTCTCGCCCGGGGCTAGCTAGACTCGCCTACTTCGGCTGCCACAGCTCGATCTTCGTTCCGTCGGGATCGAGGATCCAGGCGAAGCGGCCGAAAGGATCGGTGTCGTCGCGCTTCAGAATCGCCACCCCCTTCGATGTCAGGCGGGCGATGAAGGCGTCCATGTCGTCGACGGCGAAGTTGAGCATGAATTCGCGGGTCGACGGCGCTATTTGGTCGCTGCCCTCCGAAAAGGGCGACCAGACGACCACAGGCGGATGGCCCGGAGCGTCATAGGAAAGCTTGGCTCCGCCCCAAGGTTTGATCTCCAAGCCGAGAACATCCCGATACCAGTCAGACAGGGCCTTGGGATCTTTGCTCTTGACGAAGACGCCGCCGACGCCGGTGACATGGCCGGCCGGCGCCGCCCCTGCGGGGACCGCCGACAGCATCCCGGCGCCGATTGCGGCCCAGGCCAAAACAAGTGGCAAACTCATCGGCGCCCCCTCCAGATTTGAAGCCTAGCGACCGTTCAAGAAGGTTCTGCGGCCGCGCTGTCCGTGAGGTTAACCTCTAGTCGCTCTGCCTGCCAAGTCTATTTGGTGGTGGCGTACTGGCCGCCGATCACATAGCTGAATTGGATCGGCAGGCTCTGGCGCAGGTACTGGTCGACGAATTGATCGAACTCGCCGATCGAGCTTTTTGGCACATAGACGATGTCGAAACGCCGCAGCGGCACGGCGTCGCCGCCGGCCGGGCGATAGATGGCCGCGCGCAGGTCCACCGTGCGCATCATCGGCCGCCCATCGGGGCCGCGTCGGATCACCACCACCTCCTGCCGGCGGGCGACGGGGGTGAAGCCGCCGCCGAGCAGCACCCCCTGCAGGGCGTTGATGTCGCCGGGCATGTCGTAGACCCCTGGATTCTTCACCTCGCCGCCGATGAACACTTTCAGGGGCGCCGCCTGTTTCACCGAAACCTCGATCTGCGGCCGCAAGAGCTGGGTCGAATAGGCCTCAGCCAGCGCCCCTTCCAATTCAGCCACGGATCGGTCGGCCGCCATCACCGGCGGGATCAAAGGGAGGCTGATGCGACCGTCGGGCTGCACCGTCGCCGTGCGCGCTAACTCGGGCGCCGAGGGGGCGGCAATGTCGAGCACGTCGCCGGGATAGAACCGATAGTCCGGCTCGTTCTCGCTCCAGTTGGAATAGGCGATGTTGGCGAAATCCCCCGTCGCGTGCGGACCGCCGTAAAGGCTCTTGGATGAGAGCGCGCAGCCGCCGAGGCCCAAGAGCAGGCCCGCGAAGATCCCGCCGACGATGACGCTGTGGATCGGACGTGCCGACATCGGAGTCTAAGCCTCGTGATAGATGACCGCGACAAAGCGGCGCCGCCCTTAAAGTTATGGTTAACGGGTAATGATCGGTTAATGCCAAACAGGCAGGGTCGCGCTTTAGAGTAGGCTCGGTCGAGATCAATGCAATCAGGCGCGTGGACGTGGGATGGGGAGGCGGCCGGGGCGGCGCGCGTCGCCGTTCGCCGCGTCGATCCGCCTCGTTATACGCCGGGCGACATCGCGGTTTTGATGTGGCGGCGGCTGCCGTGGATGATCCTGACCTTCCTGCTCCTGGCTGCGGTCGGGGTGGTGGTCGCCTTTTCGCTGCACACCACCTATCCGGCCCACTCCAGCCTCCTGATCCGGCTCGGCCAAGCCTATGTCTATCAGCCGCAGGTGGGCGACGCGGCCCGGGGCGCGGCGCCCGACAGCGACCAGGTGGTGCAGTCCGAGCTGGAGATCCTGCAAAGCGACGCGGTGAAGGTGCGGGTGGTCAACGACATCGGCCTGGCCCGCCTCTACCCCGCCCTCGGCAAGGCCTATGCTGCGGCCGATCCGCAAAAACGCGAGGGACTGGAGCAGTCGGCCATGCGGGCGATCACCGCCGGCTTGAAGGTGGCCTCCGCCCCCGGAACCGCCATCGCCCGGCTGACCTATACCGACAAGGACCCGGAGCGGGCGGCCCTGATCCTCAACACCCTGGTCGATGAATATCTGCGCTATCGCAAGACGGTGCTGTTCGACCGCAACATCGGGCCGCTGGATCAGCAACGCCAGTCCTTCCAGAGCCAGCTCGACACCGCTGACGCCGCCTATCAGAAATTCCTCGCCGACAATGGTATCGGCGATTTCGACGCGGAAAAGGCGTCGCTTGGGCAGATCTACAGCCAGCTCCTTACCGACAGCTACAGCGTCGGCGCCCAGACCGCCGAAACCCAAGGGCGTCTTGGCGTCACCGCGCGCGAAGTCGCCAGCGCGCCCCAGGAGATCGGCCTTTATCGCGACCTCGACCACGCGGCCCAGGACAAGCTCTTGCAACTGAAGGTGGATCGCCAGGATCTCCTCTCCCGCTATCAGCCGAACGCCCAGCCGGTGCGCGATATCGAGCAGAAGATCGCCGCCCAGCAGGCGCTGATCAATTCGGGCGGCGCCAATGGGCCCGGCGCCCGGCGGGTGGGGATCAATCCGATCTTCCAGACCCTGCAGACCGAAAAGAATCAGCTGGAGGCCCAGTCGGCGTCCCTGCAAAATCGCAAGGTCAGCCTGGCGGACGCGATCGCCCAGATCACCGCCCGCCGCCAGAAGCTGGCGACGCTGGAGCCGCAATACCAGGAGCTGGCCCGCGAGCGCGATCTCCTCTCCACCAACGTCCGCAACCTGACCCAGAGGGTGCAGGAGAGCCAGGCCGCCCAGGCCCTGGCCCAGTCGGGGGACGATGGCAGCATCAAGGTGATCGAACGCGCCTATCCGCCCACCAAGGGCACGTCCCTGAAGGCGCCGGTGCTGGCCTTCTCCCTCGTGTTCGCCGGCTTTGTCGCCGTTTGCGTGGGCCTGCTGCTGAGCTTCCTGGACAAGGGTTACGCGACCGCCGAGGCGGCGGAGCGGGCGCTGGAGATGCCCGTGCTCGTCACCACCCCGGCCAAGTGAACCGGTCCCCTGTGAACCGGTCACATGGCGCGCGGGAGCGGCGGGTCTATGCTGGCCGGCATGTTTAGCGATTCGAGCCGGTGATGGTGGATCTGGCGTCTGAGATGGCCGCCTTGGCGGAGCGGCTGGGCCCTCCGCCCGGCGCCGTCGCGCGGCTCGTCCAGTTCGTCGCGTCCGCCGCCGGGGCCGGAACCTCTACCGTGGCGCGGGAATTCGCCCGCGAGATGGCCAAGACCGCCCGGCGCGGGGTCTGGCTGGTCGAGCTCGACCTGATGAAGGGCGAGCAGCACGCTCACCTGGACGCCGACCGCGCCACCTATGGCCGGGTGGGCGACGGTGGGCGCGCCAGCCCCAGCGACGCCATGTTCTTCACCGTCACCCCGCCGATCAAGACCGCCAAGGGCGAGCTGTGGCCCGATGTGCGCTATCTGGCGGCCCATCCAGTGGGCGAGAGCCGCTGGTGGGTCACCCGCTTTCGGCGCGAAGCCCTTCGTCCCGGCCAGACCGCGCAAATCCTCAGCGATCCTGCCTATTGGGACGCCCTGCGGTCCCATGCGGACTACGTGGTGGTGGACGCCCCCTCGGCGGACCGTTCCGCCGCCGCCAAGGCCGTGGCTCCCTTCATGGACGCCAATGTGCTGGTGGTGGCCGCCGACGACCGCGATGTCGCCGCCTCCACCACCCTGCGCGACGAGATCGTCGCTATGGGCGGGCGCTGCGCCGGGGTGGTGCTGACCCGCGCGCCGGCCGCCCCGCCAGCGTTTTTGCGGAAGATGCTGTATTAGCCGCGCAGCATACCCTGGGGCGCTGGGAGATCGGCCCACGCTCGCATTTCAGTGGAAGACACCTTAGGCTCCACACTTGTGTTGACTTCCACGTTGCTGTGGAGTGGGGTATTTTCGTGAATGCGAACGAACTAAAGCGCTGGCTTTCAAAGCAAGGCTGCACCTTTGAGACCCACAAAGGGGGCTCTGGGCACTTGACGGTTCGCCTGCGCGACAAGACTAGCCAGCTTCCTCAGCATGGCGCGGCAAAGGAGCTTGGGACCGGCTTGGTCAACAAGATCAAAAGGGATTTAGGCCTCAAATGATCGATACGTTTTGGATTGCCCTCGCGGACGATGACAACGGCACAAGGCTGGTGACGTGCCGCGCGCTTCCCGAGGTTACGACTTTTGGCGAAGACGCCGCATCCGCTTGGGAGCACGGCAAGGCCGCCATCGAGGAGGCGTTAGCGGCGCGCATGTCCCGGTGGGGGGCGATCCCCGATGGGGGCGCCGAAGAGCCCGGTGAACTGCCCGTCCATATGGCGGCGGCTACCGCCATGAAACTCTACCTCTATGATGAAATGCAGCGGCAGGGGATGACCCGGGCGGCGCTCGCCCGCAGACTTGGTTGGAACCGCAACTCCGTGGATCGCCTCTTTCAGATAGACCATGCCTCGCGTCTGGAGCAGCTTGAAGCGGCAGCGACCGCGCTTGGCGCGAGGCTAGCGGCGCAGTTGGTCAAGGCCGACGCCGCCTAACGATCCTCGGTGATCTGGAGCTGCTGTTATGCGGGCCATGCCGGGAGGCTCGACGCCGGCGCGCCCTCCACCTTCAGCCCATCCGCCGGCACGAACTTGGCCGCGCCCTGGCCGTAGAAGTGAAATTGGTGGAACCAGACGATCTTGCCCAGGCCCCGCGCGGCCCGGTCGAGCAGCGGCATCCAGGCGCGGTTCAGGGTCAGGAACAGGGCGAGGGCGCAGGCGCCGTAGACCAGGGCCTGACCGGCGCCGATCAGTATGTTGAGGATGAGGCCCAGCCAATTCTTGCGCCGCACGCAGAGCTGGCAGGGAGATTGGCCGTAGCTCACCGCGCGAGCCAGGGTGTAGCGGAGGGTGGCCCGGTGGGCCGGGGCGTGTTCGTCCACAAGGGCGTCGGCCGCCCAACCGAAGCGCCCGCCCCGCACCCGCAGGTCGGAGAAGAGGCGATCGTCCTCGCCGCCCGTGTCGTTGGCGGCCAGATCGAAGGGGGCGGGTCCCTTTAGGGCGGTCGCCCGGGTCATCAGGGAATTGCCGCAGCCATAGACCGCGTCGATCAGGCCGGACGCCCGCGGTCCTGTGCGGGAGAAGAACTGCTCCAGATAGGCGCGCTTCCAGGCCACGACGTTCGGCGCCTTGCCCTGGACGGGGCCGAAGGTGACGTCGGCGCCCAGCTCGATGTGTGCGGTAAGAAGCGCCCCGAGCCAGGCGGGGTGGGCGGCCTCGTCGTCGTCGAGGAAGGCCACATAGGGCGCGCGGGTGGCGGCGACGCCGGCGTTGCGCGCGGTGGCCACCCCCGGCGGCGGGGCGTGGATGTAGAGCAGGGGAGCTGGGCTCATCGCCCGCAGCTCGTCGACGGTGGCGCGGGCCGAGCCCTCGTTGGAATTGTCGATCACGGCGATCTCGGCGATCAGCGCGGCGCGATCCTGAGCGAAGACGGAGGTCAGCGCCCGCGCCAGGCTGTCCGGACGGCGAAAGGTCGGGATGATGACGGCGACCGACTTCACAACCTGCACCCCATAGATCACACCACATCCGCATAGAGGGCTGCGCGATAGATCTTCATGGCGAAGACCCGCGCGATCAGCGGACCATGGGGCTGAAGCGCCGCCTGTTTCAGAACGGCCCGCCACACCCCAAGCAGGGGCAGGCGTTTCAACATACGGGCCAGGCGGAAGCTCGGGTAGTGGCGGATGGTCTCCGGATGGCGCTGCACTACCCGGGCGAAGTTGCGGACCGATTGCTCATACTTGCCGGCGAGCACGTCGGCGGTGTCCAGCCCTAGATGGGTGGCGGGGTTATCGATTTGCAGCACGCCGAAGCGGGCCGCCACCCGCATTCCCCATTCCGTGTCCTCCCAGCCCCAGCCGACGAAGCCCTCGTCGAAGGCCTCGGCGGCGAAGACGTCCCGTCTGACGAGGAGGTTTGAGGTGTAGACGTATTTTTTCGGGGTCTGCAGCCTTGCTGCGATGGGCAGGCATTCGGCGCGGCGCTGCAGCGCCCGGTGTAGGGCGAACTGCGGCCCGTCGTCGGCGCGATCCACCGAAAAGCCGCCAAAGGCGACGGCTACGTCCTGGCGGACCACCGACAGATAGCGGCGCAGGAAGTCGGAGGCGTCCGGATCCATGTCGCAGTCGATGAGCAGGATGTGTCGGGCTCTGGCGCGCGCCACCAGCCGGTTGCGGCCCTTGGCGCGCCCTTCATTGGCGCTGAGCGCGATCAGGCGGGCGGGGGCGCCCATGGAGGCCACCGCGGCGGCGACCCGTTCGGTCAGGAGGGCGTCGCCGCCGCCGTCGTCGAGGACGAGAATTTCAACCGCCCCGCCGGTGGTCCTCGCCTCCTCGTCCAGGCGCCGCAGCAATGGCGTCGGGTCGTAGCGGAAAAACGGCATGACCACGGAGAGCAGGGGCGCGGCCCCCGCCCAGGCGGCGTTCTCGGTCTCTTTCACGGTCTGGACGTTCATGCGGCTGTCCGCGCCGCCGCCCGACCGCGCAGGTCCGACAGAGCCGTCGCCAGCCGGCCTCGCGCGCCTCCCGCGTCCAGCGCCAGGGCGACGACGCCATAGACGGCCGTCCCCACCCCGGCCTTGACCAGAAGTTCGCCCAGCCCGCCGCCGCTGGGCAGGCGCAGCAGCGCCAGGGCCATCGCCGCCGTCGCCGCTCCGGCCTTACCGAGAGTCAGCCAAGGGATCGGCAGGGCCGTGTCGCCCCGGGCCAGGGCGATGGAGGCGGCCATGCCGATGGCGTAGCTGGCCGCCGCCGCCCACATGGCCCCGTCCAGGCCATGGCGCGGCACCAGCCAGAGCACGAGCCCGAGATTGGCCGCCGCCGGAATGGCGATAGCCACGAACAACAGCCGGGTGCGCCGGGCCAGGGTGAAGGCGGTGTTGAAATAGTGGGTGGTCATGCCAGACAAGAAGGCGCCGGCGGCGATCCACGGGGTCACCCGCGCCGCCCGGTCGGCCAGGGCCGGCCCGACCATGAAGTGAGCCAGGGGCGCGGCCACCAGCATCAGCCCGACCGAAGCCGGCAGGGCGATTAGGATCATCATCGAGGCCTGGTCGGTGGCGGTGCGCAGTAAGGCCTCCCGCCCGCCGCGCTCCAAGGCGGCGATGCAGGCGGGCTGTCCCGCCATGCCCAGCCAGACGAACATGACATCGAGGGTCCGGTTGGAAAGACTGTAGCCGGCGTGATAGGCGCCCACCGCCGCCTCGTTCAGATAGCCGGCCAGCACGAAACGGTCGGTGGTGGCCAGGGCCAGGCTCATCATCAAGGAAAGGGAGACCGGCAGCCCATAGGAGGCGTAGGCGATCAGGCGATGACGCTGGAAGCGGCCTTGGCGGGCGATCTTGAGCTCGCCGGGCAGGGTGAAGATCAGGCAGAGGGCGCTGGCCGCTCCCGCCCCCGCCAGCGGCGCAGCCGCCCCAAGGCCCTTGAAGGCCAGGCCCGCGCCGATCAGAAAGCCCGCGCCGGTCTGCACCATGTCGATCAGGGCGAAACCCTTCACCTCGCCCGCCGCCCGCCGCCGCTCCTGGGCCAGTCGAAGCAGGCTGCGAAAGATCACCGAGGCCAGCCCCGCGGCGATAGCGATGCGCAGCTCGCCCGGCAGGGGCAGGACGGCGAGGATCAGGCCGCCGACGATCGGCGCGGCGAACATCATCACCCCGAAGGTGCGATAGAGGGTGGCGAACAGGTCGGCCCGTTCGGTCTCGGTCTTTTCCGCCGCATAGAAGCGGGCCATGGCGGCCTCGATCCAGGTCAGGCAGGCCAGATAGACCAGGCTGGTGACCGAAAAAGCCAGGGCGTAGGCGCCGTAGTCGCTGGGGCTGAGCAGCCGCGTGAACAGCATGATCGAGCCGAAGCCGGCCAGGGCCTGCACGATATTCACCGGCAGATAGCCGAGGAGGCCCTTTTTCAGCACGACTAGCGCACCGTGTTCCTGGCGCCGATCAGCGCCGGAATGGTCTTGGCGATGATGGAGAGATCGAACCAGAAGGACTGCCGCTCGATATATTCGATATCCAGGGCTACCCGCTGACGCACCAGCTCTGGGGTGTCCACCGCGCCGATGGAGCCGTTGATCTGAGCCCAGCCGGTCAGCCCCGGCTTCATCCGGTGGCGCCAGGCATATTCGCAAACCAGCTGCGCCGAATCCTCGCCCGCCGTCTTCATGCCGATGGCGTGGGGCCGCGGGCCGACCAGGGACATCTCGCCCATCACCACATTGATGAGCTGGGGCAGCTCGTCGAGGCTCAGGCGGCGGATGATCCGCCCCACACGGGTCACCCGATCGTCGTCCCGCCCCACCTGGCGCGCGGCGTGGGCGTCGGCGGCCTCATGGCGCATGGAGCGGAACTTCCACACATTGATCGCCTCGTTGTTGAACCCGTGGCGGCGCTGGCGAAAGAAGATCGGGCCGGGACTGTCCAGCCGCACGGCCAGGGCGATGGCCAGCATGGCGGGGAGGGCGGCGGCCAGGCCAAGTCCGCCGAATACCAGGTCCTGCAGCCGCTTGGCGCTGGCCCGCGCGTCGTCTTCCCTGACCCCTGACACCTGGGTCAGAGGGGCGTCGGCGAGGCGGGAGAGGGTCGACTGGCGCGCGTCGACGCCCTGCACGTCCATGAACAGGGTCACCGCATTGGGCAGGAACTTCAGCCGGTCGATCAGCTCGCGCACCCGGTTCTGGGCTGAGGGGGTGACGGTGATGACGATGCGGTCGATGTAGGGGAGAAGCTTGTGGGACAAGAGCGCCTTGGTGTCGCCCAGCACCGGCACCCCGTGGATCTCGGCGGGAATGCGGCTCATCCGGTCGTCGAACACCCCAAGGATGGCGGTGTCGTGGGCCGCCAGCGCCGCCTGGATCAAGAGGGCGGCATTGGGCGTCGCGCCCACCACGACGATATTGGGGGTCAGCCGCCCGGCCTTGCGCCAGCCGCGCACGCTCATCCATTCGGCGGCGTGCAGGCCGGTGAGGAGGAGGAGACTGAGCAGCATCCAAAAGACGCTGGTCCCCACGCCGCCGCCCAGAACCAAGGCCGATCCCATGGCGGCCAGACCGCCAAAGGCTGCGCCGCCGGCGACCTTCAGCCCATGGCGCAACAAGGGCTCGCGCGGGGCGAAGGCATAGGCGTCGGCGCCCTTCAGGGCCCACAGGGCCAGGAGCGCGCCGAGCACCGGCGGCGCCGCCAGCCGCAAGGGGGTGGCGAGCACGTCCCCCGGTCCGCCGGCGATCAGGGCGGCCACGGTGACCGCAGCCAGGGCGATCGCGTCAATAGCCCGAAAGCGCAGAGCCAGGGTCTTGCCTCGCATACGCAGGCGCGTGGCGGCCAGGGCGGTCGGCCGCATGGGGCCGCGCGCCGGTCGTTGATCGGACCCGATGGCGGGGGAAGGGGCGGGGGCGGAGGGATGCTGCGCCGCAACGCCTGGCGAGGCGTCCGACAGGCTTAGATCGGCGACAAGATCCATGGCACTTTCCGTAGCGATGCCCAAGGCTAGCCCATGCGCCTGAGCGTCCCGTTAACGCCGCCGCCTTTCCATCGCCCCCCGCCGTTGCCAGCCGCCGCCGAACCCGCTATCTCCCGCCGGTGCGCTGGTGATGTGGCCGAGAGGCTGAAGGCAACGGTTTGCTAAATCGTCATACCCGAAAGGGTATCGTGGGTTCGAATCCCACCGTCACCGCCACGCAGTCCGCAAGCTAGTCTCAAGCTCTCCTGACAATCCCATAACCCAAGGATTTTCCGCGCACTCTTGGCGCAATAGCAAACTGGTCAGCCCCAATTTTAAGCGAATTTTCGAGACACCCGGCTGTTTTGCACGCCGCGTCTCTGCGCGTTTTCGATCCAGTGCGGTTTCCCTGGTAACAGGGAAATTAACAGGGAATATCAGGGAAGCGAGAATCGCTTAGAGGGCCTTCTTTGGCGCACGCGCCGCGCTCAACAAGCTTTATCGCATCTGGAGTTTCTGTCTGGGTGTGCGCTGCTGGCGAAGCCGCCGAACAGGGAATTTGATGCGTTCAGTCGCGGGTGGAGCGATTGAACCCCAGTAGGTTACGCTGATCAGACCAGGCCAGTGGCAGCTTGATCTTCATCAGCGCATCTAGCGTCAATTCCGCGGGCTGGCGCCCGCCAACAATGGCCTCCTGAATGTCCGGCGCTAAGAAGGCCAGGGCGCTTAATCGCCTTTCATATTGGGTTCCAGGACAGCTTGCTTGGCGCAGTTGGTCAAGCGATGAAGTGGGATTGGCGCCAAGCTTTTGGATCAGCCGGTGGGCCGAGCGTAGGCCCTTGATCAGGGTGGCGTCATGACGCCGTGCGCCCCAGGCCGCTTTGCCTTCCGGTTGGATCAGCCGAGTTTCGCCGCCGCGTAGCTTGAACCGAACCGGCGCGGTAATTTCGAGCACCGACGGATCTGCAGCGAAGACTTCTAAACCCTTGGCTATCGCGGATGGAATGGCGCTGCGATGGACCGCGAAACGCACCGACTGCGGATGGATTTCGATCCGGGCGACCGCAGCTATCACGGTGGCCTGCTCCATGATCTCATCAGCGTCAGCAGCCAATAATGGCGTGAGGTCCGTGACACAAACGCTTCGAACGGGATGGCGGGCATCCGCTGGACGATGCCCTTGGTGAGGGATGCGGGCTCGCCTCGCTGAAGGGAAGTCGAGACGTAGTACCTATAAATGCGGCCCTTTACCCTCCCGCGCGCCGATATTGGCGACATCGGCTGACCATCGGCGTCAAACACCAATCCCGTAAACGGCAAGCGGGCTGGCTGCGATGGGTTGGTCGTTCGCGCGCGGGTGCTTTCCCGAAGCTGGCGCTGCACGCGTGCGAACAGATCAGGATCGATGATGCCCGGGTGGCGACCCGGATGATTCAGATCCTTGTGCCTGATCTCGCCGATGTAGGTGCGGTTTTTCAAGAGGTAGAATAGGGCGCCGCGCGTCAACGCGACGCCGCCCATCGGCCGGCCCTTCGTCGTCGTCCATGATTTGGAGATGACGCCTCTTTGTCTAAGCTCTCTCGCCAGCTTATGAACTGAACCGACCTCGAGATAGCGTTCGAAGATCGCCCGGACATGTTCGACCTCGGCGGCGTTGACCCGATAAAGCCCGAAGAAGGGTACTCGGAGGCCGCGCGCAAAGCAGTTTGGGAGTGGTATCGTGCCGACCGAGCGGAAACGCCAGCAGCTCGATCTCGAACTCTGCCATCCAACCCGCATCTTCGGGCAGCGAAACGTCGCCGCTTTCGATCATGCCCGTCGCCCCGGAGAAGCGACTAACTTTGTCGCCGTCAGGCCGGACGCTTATTGGAGAGGGCAAGCCTTGGACTTCATCAACCTTAAGTGTTTGCAGGAGTTGTGTCCCGCTCGCGGCATCTTCGATAAGCATGATGTCCACTTCCCACGTTCGGCCAAGGTCTATGGCCTTGCGCCACAGATCGGGAAAATTTAAGCGGCGACGAAAGACATCAAGAATGAAGGCCGTCCGGCCTCGGATGAGCGCGGTGATACAAACCGAATAGTCGTTTAAGGGGTTGTCCTTGCTTGCGCAGTCCCAGGACTGGACGACCAGGTCGCCCTGCGCCTTTGCTGGATCCTGCTCGTGGCGCCCGAACCACGCCATCTGAACCATATTGCCTCCAACCGGCACGGTTTCCTGCTGGTATTGCGCCGAGAATAGGGCCCCGCCCATCCCCGCCTTTAGCGCCATCAGAATGTTGAGCGGCTCGCGGGCTGGGTGCAGCACATCGCCTTCGCGGCGGGAATGGAGTTGGCCGCCACCGGTCGTAATAAGTTCGTCGCGCGTGGCGATGGCGGGAAGGTTCAGGTGGCTCCAACCGTCGGCGCCCAACAATTTTCCGGCTAGGTCGTCCTCATGCACCCGCTGCATCACCAGAATGATCGAACCCTTAGTCTTGTCGTCCAGGCGCGAGGAGAGGGCGGAACGATGACCAGGCTGATGCTCTATCGCAGCTGATCAATTGGACAAAGCGCAGGTTCGATCATGGAACGCCAGAGGGCGCCATCGAAGTGGGTGGCTACGACCCCTATAGCGGTCGTTGGTTAGACTCGCCAATCGATGAAGACAATCCCGATCCGGAGCTGGACAATTGGTGATGTGGTCTGTTGGCTCGGACTGTCCCTCCGTCGGCAGGCAGCCTTGCAGGCGCAAGTGCAACCCGCCTTGCGTTCGTTGATCGTCGCGGTCGTCTTCGCGTCCTATTCAGTTTATATTAAGCCCCAGCTCCCGCGTGTGAAGGCGATGTTTCCAGGCGTTCTCTGCCTTGATCACCTCTTCGATGGGCAGGCTTGGCGCCGTTAGCTCCAGGATGCTGAACCTAAGGCTTTCAGGGCGGCTTTCGCGTAGACGCACATTGCCGCCGTGACCGCTTGCGGCGTAATCCCGCCAACGCCCAAGAATGTTCTCCCCGCCTGCTGCGGAGCCCACGTAGCCAAGCTTTCGGTCGGTATCGAAGATGAAGTAGACGCCCCTCCATTGGGCCAGGTTCGCCCGCCAAGTTTGGGGCAGGAGGGCAAGCTCCCCCCATGCCAAGGTAAGCTCCGACCACTTGGGCATGGCGTCGATAAATCGACTTTCGTCGTAGATCGCCCGGATCGGGAAAACGCTTCTATCGGCCCTGAGCTTCCAGTTGATGCCGCGCGCTGGCCAATCGATCACCAGACGCCCTATCCAATCGGTGAAGAAGGGCAGGGGGGTGAGGGTGAATAGGATAGCTAGCGGCCCTCCAGCGGGCGCTAGGGGCATGCCCAGGGCTATCAGCTCAGGCATGTGCTCCATGGCCCTGATTTCCGCCGCTGAGGCGGTTCTAGAGGCTTCAATGGCGAATAGACCGGCGAAGGTGGCGCGACCGCCTTCCTGGCCGATAAACGAGGCGAGTACGGTCGCGCCCCTCAACATTGCCGCAGCCTGACCGCCTTGCACGCTTTGGTAGGCCGCGAACAGCTCGGGCCGTTCTGCGGCGAAGGAGGGCAGCAGCTGACCAAGCCGCGCCTCCGGGGGGCGGTGGCGAAAGACAACGACGGACTTAGCGGAAATCCCGGCCTTCTCCAGGAGGGTGTCCAGGGTGAGCAGGGCGCCGCCCGGCCGAGAAGCGGCTGGGGGATCGAGCAGCGTTGTTGAAGCCTCTGTTGGCGATGCCATGGCTAAAAGACCGCCTTGCCTTCGGCGCCGTCACTGACCGCCTTCGCCTTCTCGATCTGCTGGGTGGCGGACGTTGCGATGAACTGAACCAGCGATTTATCGACCTCGCTGGATCGCTTTTTGAGCAGGAGCACACCCTCCTTGATTCGCCAGTTGGTCACTGCGTCGTCGAAGGTTGCGCCATTGAGGTCCTGCACAGATCCAAGCGTCTCGGTGCTTGGCTGGCCGTATTTGCCGACCAGCATATTGCGGGCCTTATCGTAGAGATTCACGGAAACCATGAACTCCATGCCTGCGATCTTCCGATCGTAAACGTAAAACCCGATATAATAGAGGGGAAGTTCCCCAATGCTAATATCCCATGATCCCCAACGTTGTGAATTGTAAGAAGTTGGGTCGCGGCAGACCAAATAACTTGGGGTCGTTTCATTGAAACAGTAGGGCTCACGGTTCAGCTTTTTGGGATCGTTTAAATAGGGGAAAGCGGCGAGTGCATCATCCCCTATGTGACAGCCACGGAATTCGAAATTCGGCAGATCTAGTGGTCGAATAGGCGCAGTGGCCGAAGGCGCAGTCGGAATTTTAGGTGGGGCTACGGGCTCGGCGATGCGAAGTAAAGCGCCTGCAGCCGCGGTAGCCATAACAAGTAACATGGTTCATTGCTCCCAGACATAGTCGGGGAGTTGGAAAGCCTCACCTAGGAGAAGCCGCGTCAGACTTTAGGGCTTTCGCCCTTGGACATACTCTGACGCCTCCCCGACCGAATGGTCGAGGAGTGCTGGTGACGGCTGCACACGAGCCGCCTAGGTAAAGAGGTTTCCACGCCCCAGGACGGTCTGTGGACCGGCCCAAGACGGACTTACCTCCATATAGCGTGGGAAGTCGAGTGGTGAGGCGCTGTAGCGCCGTATTCAGGGGCCGGTGCGGGAACTGCCCACAATTGCCAATGAGGGGCCTGACCCCGGGGGGCGCGGATGGCCTTAGCTCGCCAAACCAGGCATCCGGTCGCCACCTCAACAACGGTGGCATATGGCGATGTGCTGACCTGCTCGGAGGACCGCTCGGCCGATGACTTTGCGCCCATAGCGGAAGTTGGCTTCCCTAGTAATTCCGGACATTGGCGACAGCGGTCAAACGTCGGCTTTCGGATAGAGATCTAACGCGAAGAAGCGACCCAAGTACGACTTCAGGCGCGCCTGTCGGCAACGCCAACTTACCCCGGCCGGAGCGGACATCGCTGTTGGGGGACGACATGCTGAGGCAATAGGACTTGAAAGCGGACTCCGCTATACGGGGCGTGAATGTGTAACTGGGGCGGGTTGGTCGTGCGCATCGATTTATTTGTGCTGGCTATGATGCTTATAGCCGGTCCAGCCTGGGCCGAACCACAACAGGTGCGTCGCGCTCCTCCCCCGGCTTGGGTGACGTCGTCTGCCTTGTTGCCGGTTCCGACCGATGCCTCCGGCCCAGTGTTCATGCGCCGTCAGGATGTGGAAGTTCATCTTGGCGATCAAGGGCAAGCGCAATACCTCGGCTATCGTTTGAAGATCTTGCAACCGACTGCGCTGCAGTTGGGCAACATTTCAATTCAATGGAACCCTGCAGCCGGCGCTCCGATCGTGCATGCAATCAAGATATATCGAGACGGCCAAGTCATCGACGCCTTGAAGGATGCTGCCTTTGAGGTTCTGCGGAGAGAGGATCAACTCGAGGCAGCGAAGCTTGACGGAACCTTAACCGCAGTTTTTCGCGTCCCAGACCTGCGCGTTGGCGATGAGCTGGAAGTCGATCTTACGACGTTTACAAGCGATCCTACCCTCGGTCTCCACGCTAGCGGCCTTCTCACACTCGCGCCGAGTCCGCCGTCGGGCCGATACCATCTCGGTCTAGGCTGGGAGCCGGGAAGCAAGCCCAACCTGAAGATGACTGCTGACATGGCTGCCGCCGCGGTGAAAAGCGAGAGCGGGGTGGATTTCCGGTTCGATAATCCGGCCGTCCTATCTCCGCCGAAAGACTCGCCGGCGCGGTATCTCTGGCAACGTGTTGCTGAGTACAGCGATTTTTCCGACTGGGCGGCTCTCTCTCGCCAACTCGCCCCGCTCTTCGAAAAAGCAGCTCAGCTCGCCCCCAATTCAGAGATTAAGCTTGAAGCAAGCCGCATAGCCACTGCCCAAGCCACTCCAATGCAGCGCGCGAGCGCAGCCCTAAAGCTGGTCCAGCAAGACGTAAGATACGTCTATGTAGGGCTCAATGGCGGTAATCTGACCCCGGCCTCAGCTGATGAAACCTGGCAGCGGCGCTACGGTGATTGCAAGGGCAAGACCGCTCTGCTGCTGGCCCTGCTGAACGCGTTAGGCATTGACGCGGAGCCTGTGCTGGTCAATTCCAGCGGTATGGACGATGGCTTCGACCAGCGTCTGCCGATGCCGCAGTTGTTTGATCATGTGCTCGTGCGCGCGCACATCGACGGTGCTGCCTACTGGCTTGACGGGACGCTTCCGCCCGTCGCCGCGCTCAGTCTCCAACCCGTCTTTCCGGTCAGCTGGGTCTTACCGCTGAGCGCAAGAGGCGCCTCGATTGAGCATTTGGCTTGGCGGCCGGCGACGACGCCAAATGAAATCGTCTTGTATGAAATCGACGCGCGCGCCGGCTTCGACAAGCCAGCGCGAATCGTATCGACCGAGATTACGCGCGGCGTGAAGGGCCTGCAGCAGCAAATGCAATTCTCTTCCGTGAGCGCGGCCCAACTGCTCGATCTCTTTCGCCAGCGTGCAACGGGAGAAACCTTTCAGGTGATCGACGATGTTCAATGGCGTTATGATCAAAAGGCCAGTGCAAGCATCCTCACGATCAGCGGTACGGGAAAGGTGAATTGGGAGAACGATGGTCTTGGCGCGCAGTCGCTTGGGCTTCCGGGCGGAGGGTTCAACCCGCCTGAGCGACGGGCGCGGGCCTCCGGCGAGAACCAGAACGCACCTTTTTACACAACGCCGGAGTACACCTGTCACGTCACTACGGTCCGGATTCCGAGTTCGACAAGGGCGGAACAATGGACGTCAAAACCGAGCTTTGATCAGCGGTTCTTTGGTAGAAGCTATCACCGCGCATGGGAATTCCGCGGCGGATCTATCCGTATGGTCCGGGGATCCCGCGTGGAGCAGCCGGAGATCGATGCCGCCATTGTTCAGCGCGACAACGCCCGGATCGGCGCATTTGACAACAGCATGGGATATATCTTTTACAATCCTCAAGACCGGAATGGCTCCGTCGGCAACGGAGAGAAAGTTCCAGCCACCTATGATTTCGATTGGACGGCCAAAGATGTGCCGTGCATTTCTTCCGTGGGCCCGATGTAGTTTGAGCGGGCGGCAGGCGGAAGTTCATACGATCGGCGGCCCCCTCCTTGGTTGTGACAACGCGAACGGTATTGACAGGCCCGACGGGCACGACCCATGCAGGGGGCCTGCTCTCTGAGCGGGTTCGAATGACCGCGGGGGAGCAAAGCCGCGCTCTTGAGGGTGCCGAGTCCGCTGTCTTTCAATGTCAGCTTTGAGCAGGGGAAGCAGGCGTGCGCTTGGACGGGAGGCATAGACTGCTGCCCACCGAGGCTGTGTGAGAACTTGCTTCTGATCGGTTAGGGTCGCA
>JAMFTA010000134.1 GCA_026225565.1 Caulobacter sp.
GCCTCCGCGAAGTCCGGCACCGGGTCGCCGCCCACCTCTGCGACGATCTGCGACAGCACGGCGGGATCGGAGATGTCGCGGTTCAGGCCGAAGTTGGCGGTGTAGACGCCGCGGCTGAAGTTGGCGATCCAGCCCCGCTTGGCGCCGACCAGCGCCAGGCGCGCGGCCAACAGGGTCCGGCGCGGAAACACGCTCGGCCGGCGGAACGGCAGCATTTCGTGCTGGCAGACCCGCTCCATATCCCGCCACATATAGCGCCCCTTGGGCTCGACCACGTTGAAGGGACTGTCGGCCAGCCCCTGCTGCTTGTGGAACAAGGGGCCGAGCAGGAACGGCCGCCACACCACCTTCACGCCCTGCGCCGCCGCCAACCGATCCACCCGCCACGCGGCGGGGTAGGAATAGGTGGAGGCGAACTCGTACCAGAACTCCAGGGTCATCTCAGGTCGCGGACCCGTTGCGCCCGCGCCAGAGGGCGTCGTCCTCCGCCATCGGCATAGTCTGGGGCGGCGGAGCGTTGGCCTCAAGCCCGAGGCGGACATCGCTGCGAAAGGTTTCCAGGTCGGCCACGCGGCTTCTCCAACCTTGGCTATGGGCGCTACCTTAAACCGACTGTCGCGTCTGCGGCTAGACGTCGATCTTTGCCGTCCCGTAAGCATCCCTTAACCGCCTTGGGGCTTGAAACAGCCTTGAGGGATGGACGACGCAGCTCCCTCGGTGCTGTAGTCGACGTTCATGGCGATGGGGGCTTTGGTGACCGGTGCGGCTGAAAGCGAGATGACGGCGAGCCCCGCTGCTGCGGTGCCGGAAAAGCCCCCCACGGGCCTTGGGCGGGTGCGCGACCTCCTGATCGCCAAGCCCGAGCTGATCCGGGGCGACGAAGGATTGATGCGGGCCTTGGGTCTTCGGCCCATCGCCGCCAATGTGCTGGACTTCGGCCCCGCCGCCCTGGCCCGGCTGGAGGCCGCCCGCGACCGGGAATCCACCGCCCGCCAGGAGATCGAACAGATCGCTCGCGCCAATTTCGCCGCCCAGGCCGAAACCCATGCTGCAATCGTCGACCTACTGGAAGCGCGCAACAACGCCGACCTGGCCCGGCGGGTGAACGAGGCGGCGACCGAACGGTTCGGCCTCGCTTCCGGGGTGATCGCCGTGGAGGGGCCGGCCGCCGTGCCGGCCGGCTGGCGCGGTCTGCAGCCGGGGGATGTCGACCTGATCCTGGGCCCCGGAGGATTGGCCCGCATCGGCCCCATCGACGCCGCCGACGAGCTCTTTGGCGCAGGAACCGAGGTGCGCTCCGTGGCCTTGGTGCGCATGGTGATCTGGAGCGAAAATCGCCCCGGCGTCTTGGCCTTCGGCTCCGCCGATCCCGAAGGGTTCAGCCGCGATATGGGCGCCGAGCTGGTCGCCTTCCTCGCCCGGGTGGTGGAGCGAACGGCCGAGCGATGGCCGCCGATCGTTTGACCGACAGCGCCCCCGCTGCATCCGCCCCCGCCGCCACGACGGCGAAGGCGGCGCTGGAGGCATGGATCGTCTATCTGGCCCAAGAGCGCCGCGCCTCGCCTCGAACCCTGGATTCCTACCGCCACGGGGTCGCCGTCTATCTGGATTTCCTTATGGAGCATGGGGGCGGTCCGGTGTCGCTCGACGATCTGGCGCGGGTCTCGGTCGCCGACGTGCGGGGCTTCCTGGCCGTGCGGCGACAGGGAACTGGCGACGGCGGCCTCTCTCCCCGCTCCCTCAGCCAGAACCTGTCGGCGGTGCGCGGCTTTCACCGTTGGCTCGACCGCCGCCTTGGTATCGCCAACGACGCCATGGCCTTGGTGCGGGGGCCGAAGATCAAGGCCAGCCTGCCGCGGCCGGTGTCCGAAGATCAGGCGCGGGGGCTGCTCTATGAAGCTGGCGCCGACGGGGCGCTGGAGCCGTGGGAGGCGGCGCGGGATGCGGCGGTGCTGACCTTGCTTTACGGCTGCGGCCTACGCATTTCCGAAGCCTTGTCCCTGAGCCGCAGCGACGCGCCGCTCGGCGAAACTCTACGCATCGTCGGCAAGGGCCAAAAGACCCGCATCGTCCCGGTGCTGCCGGTGGTGCGGCGGGCGGTGGACGACTATGTGCGGCTGGCGCCCTTCGCGCTGTCGCCGCAGATGCCGCTGTTTCGTGCCAGGCGCGGCGGTGCCCTCAGCCCCCGGCACATGCAGGCGACCATGGCCAAGCTGCGCGGCGCCCTGGGCCTGCCCGAACGGGCGACGCCCCATGCCCTGCGCCACTCCTTCGCCACCCATTTGCTGGGGGCGGGGGCGGACCTGCGCTCGATCCAGGAGCTTTTGGGCCACGCCTCCCTCTCCACCACCCAGAAATACACGGCAGTGGACGCCGAGGGCCTGCTGGCCGCCTACGCCAAGGCCCATCCCAGGGCGTAGGGCGGCTAGGTGTCATTTCCAAGAAGGTTGTTCACCCTTCGCCAAGGTGTGCGGCCTCCGATGCCGGCGTGAGGGCGTGAAGGTTATAGGTGTTGGTCCAGTCGCTGGCGGCTTGGATGCGGGCC
>JAMFTA010000135.1 GCA_026225565.1 Caulobacter sp.
CGGCGCACGCGCCGCCATGCTTTCGGGACAGTTGGCCGCCATCGGCATTGCCTGCGCCTCCGGCAAGCTCTCCGTAGCCGATGCAGAAGCGGCCGCGGCCCCGCTTCGACGCGTCCTGTCCGGCGCCGCCAGCTTCCGCCGCTTCGTCGATGCGCTTTATCCGCCGGCGGAGATGCCTATCCCCGACGCCACGTTAGTTTGTCGCTGCGAGGAAGTGACGGCCGGCCAGGTTCGCGCGTCGTTGAGCGGGCGTCCGCATCTTGGGCCGGATGGGGTGAAAATCGCGACCCGCGCCGGGATGGGCCCCTGCCAGGGGAGGCAATGCGGGCTAAGCCTGACCCGGTTAGTGGCGGAGGTTCATGGCGACGCGCCTGCGAATATCGGATTCCTGCGCATACGGCCGCCACTGAAACCGCTCACAATAGGTGAACTCGCCGCGCTGGAGACCCCATCATAATGGGATCGGCGGATGCCTTGGTAATCGGCGGGGGTCTGCACGGCTTGTCCGCGGCGCTGCAGCTAGCGCGACGAGGCGCCCGCGTAATCCTTCTGGAGCGTTCCCACATTGGACGACATGCCTCCGGCGCATCAGCGGCGGGGGTACGCACGCTAGGCCGGGCGCGGGCAGAGCTCCCGCTTTCGCTCGCGGCGATGGAGATGTGGCACGCAATCGGCGACCTCGTTGGCGACGATTGTGGCTTCCATGCCTACGGCCAATTGCAGGTGGCGGAAACCGAGGCGGAGCTGTCGGTTCTCCGCGCGAGGGTCAGCGGCCTTTGGCAGGATGGCTTTACTCATGAGGAGATGGTCGATGCGGCGGAGCTAAAGGTCTTGGCTCCGGCGTTGGCCACGCATTGCGTCGGCGGTGCGATCGCACGGGCCGATGGCGCGGCCGACCCACACCGCACCTTGGCTGCGTTCATGCGAGCAGTTCTGGCGGCCGGTGCGATCGTGCATGAGAGCTTCGGCGTGTCGTACCTGCAGCGGCGCGGCGTCCTCTGGCGCGCTGGCAACGGAAACAAATGGTTCGAGGCGCCGCTTGTCGTCAATGCGGCTGGGGCATGGGCTGGCCAGATTGCCGCCCTGGCCGGGGATGACATTCCGGTCGAAACAAAGGCCTCAATGATGATGGTGACCGAGCGGGTCGCCCCGTTTGTGCGCCCCACAGTAAGCACGGTCGGTCGCAAACTGTCATTGAAGCAGTCCGACCAGGGAACTCTATTGATCGGCGGCGGCCAACAAGGGCGCGCTGATTTGCAAAACGAAATCGCGGAGGTCGACGTGCGCGGGCTGGCCAAGTCCGCCGCCGCAGCCTTGGCGCTGTTTCCCAGCATCGGCCGCCTGCGCATCGTCCGCAGCTGGGCTGGCCTTGAGGCCAAGACGAGTGACGACATCGCTATTGCGGGCCTATCGCCGTCGGCGCCAGGGCTGATGCATCTGTTCGGCTTCTCCGGCCATGGGTTCCAACTGGTGCCGGCCCTCGGCGTGGCGGCAGCGGAGTTGCTGCTGGACGGGTACACCCGTCTAGACCTTAGCGGACTTAGCCCACAGAGGTTGACGCGGCCGGCGCCCGCAACGACGCACGGAATTCAGGGCGTCCCTATCTCCAGCCAAAGTGAGACCCCGACGTTCGGCTTAGACGAATAGCCGCAGTCGCTCCACACTGCGCCAAAGGTATCTCCCCAAGCCTCAACCGAAAAAGCAAACTCGGCTGCACCGCCTCGAGCCCATAACCGCAGAGAATGCAGGGACCCATAATTGGGCCTAGGCGGGATGACTCTGCGGGCAGATAACTACACCTCCAAGCTTGGAGCCGTCCAGATTTCGCTCTTATCGGCTTCGATAATTTTCGAGATGAACGCAAATCAACCCGCATCTCTAGGTGCGACTGCAAGGCCGGCTCAAGTCTAGTCATGGAGTGCGAGATGTTTGGTGGCAGGGCCTCTTGGAGGGCGCGCTACACGGTCCTGTCGGTTGTCATGCTGGGCATGATCATTTCCTCGATCGACAAGACAGCCATGTCAGTTGCCATACCTTACATCGCGGCCGACCTGCATTTTAGCGCGACCGCGATGGGCGCTGTAATGAGCGTGTTCTTCGTCAGCTACGCGATCTCTCAAGTTCCTGGTGGGCTGCTAGCAGACAAATTTGGCGTCCGCAAAGTGGCCACAGTGGCCATGGTCTGGTGGTCCATTTTCACCGGCTTGACGGGCGCAACGACCACTTTCGTCCAGCTGCTGATCGCCCGTCTAGTATTCGGTCTCGGCGAAGGTGTTTTCCCGCCCAGCTGCTTCGCGGCGATCGCGATATGGTTTCCGCGGAAGGAACGCGCCACCGCCAACGCGATCATGTTCTCTGCGACACTCCTAGGCGGGGCGCTCGCCCCGCTCGTCGTCGTCGCCATATTGGCCCAGTTCGGCTGGCGCGCTGTGTTCTACAGCCTGTTTTTTCCCGGCATATTCATGGCGTTGCTCTTCTGGTCGCAAATTGCCGACCGGCCATCGAAGAGCAGCCGCGTCTCCGACAACGAATTGCTTGAGATCCAGGATGACCGCAACTCCGCGACTGATGTATTGACCACAAAATCCAGTCTATACAAGATCCTTTTTAGGCCAGAAATCATAAGGTATTTCTTAATTTACATGACATTCGACTTGGCCTACTGGGGTTTTACAACTTGGTTGCCGACCTACCTTGTTCATGCGCGAGGTTTTTCGATGATAAAGATGGGACTGTTCGCTTCGCTCCCGTCGTTTGCTGGCACGGTCGGGTGCTTTTTGGGCGGCTGGCTGTCGGACCGGTTTTTCAGCAAGAATCGGCGACTCCCAATCATCCTGGCGCAACTAACAGCAGCAATTTTCCTGTATCTTGTTTTCACCGCACAATCCACATTATCCCTCGTCATCTACCAAGTATTAGGAGGGTTTTTTCTCATGTCCTTCTTTGGCGTATTCTGGGCACTCCCTATGAATACCGTGTCTGCAGATCACATGGGCCTGGTGGGAGGTCTCATCAACATGGCTGGACAGATTGCGGCATTTGCAGCGCCTTTATTGATCGGTCTCTTTGTCGATCTTTCGAGAGGCGGTTTCGGGACAACATTCGCCTTCCTGATAGGGTGCCTGCTCATGTCATCCGCTCTCGTCCTCACTATACCGGCGACAGCGGAGGGTCACCTAGACGCTTTGACGGATTCCTGAGAACCGCTAGTCGCAGGCTCAACGGGATCCCGCGCTTGTGCGCTACTCGGTTTCGAATGCCGCCAGGGATGACGAGCCCGCACGATCGTTATCCCGAGCCCAAACGGGGACGTCGACGTGCGTCTCCTTGAGCGTCGACCTGCACGGCGGATAGCGAGCGCAATCTGGCGGGCCGTAGGCTCGAAGACGCCCTGAACCGATGCCTGACTTGGCCCCTGACGAGCGCCCGCCAAATGCGACGTGGGTCCGCCTAACCGGCCGCCAGGATCGACGCTCCATAACCTTTGCGAATACCTCCGTATCAAACAGCACTTTGACGTTTTGGTACGCGCACGACACGGTTAGGGGCGAAGTTCAACGATCGAAAGTAGCTGATGTTTCGGAAACTGGGTTCTGATGGACAGGCGCCAGAGGCGGTGGCGATCACGGTCGATAATGTGTCGATGGCGGTGGAGCGGGGCGAGCCGATCGCCGCCGTGCTGTTGCGGGTGCCTCCATTCACAGCCCGCGCCACATCTGTGGGCGGATTTGCGCGGGCTCCTTACTGCATGATGGGCGTTTGCTTCGATTGTCTCGTGGAAATCGACGGCGCGACATCAACGCGAAGCTGCCTGGCGCGTGCGCGCCAAGGCATGGTGGTGCGATGTCAGCATGGTCTGCCGGACCCGCTGAAGGCTTCGGAAGCATGACCTTCGTTCTGGTGTTCGGCGCTCGGCCGGGCGGAACATCGCCAGCACCGGACGGCATGCAATGACCAAAACCGCAGATGCGCTTGTGATCGGTGGCGGACTGAATGGCCTGTCCGCGGCGCTGCAGCTGGCGCGCCGCGGCTTGAGGGTCGCCCTGCTGGAACGTGCGCGCGTCGGTCGGCATGCGTCCGGCGCCTCGGCCGCTGGCGTTCGCACGCTAGGTCGGGCGCGGGCTGAGCTGCCGGTTTCGCTCGCGGCGATGGAGATGTGGCACGAGATCGAAGATCTCGTCGGCGACGACTGCGGCTTCCACGCCGACGGCCAGCTGAGGGTGGCGGAGACCGACGCCGAGCTCGACAAGCTCCGGGACAGAGTCAATGGGCTGCGGCAGGACGGCTTCACCCATGAGGAGATAGTTGACACTGCGGAGTTGCGTGCGCTCGTGCCCGCCCTAGCGCCCCATTGCGTTGGCGGCGCGTTCGCCCGGCGCGACGGGGCCGCCGACCCGCACCGCACCTTGGGCGCGTTTCTGCGCGCAGCGCTCGAGGCCGGTGTGGTTGTACATGAAGGCGTCGGAGTCTCGCGACTGGAACGGCGGGGCGGCGCTTGGCGCGCCAGTGATGGCGGCGATTGGTTCGAAGCGCCGCTGGTGGTCAACGCCGCCGGGGCCTGGGGCGGCCAGATCGCCTCTATGGCCGGCGATTATATTCCGCTCGAGCTCCCCATGGCTCCCATGATGATCGTGACCGAGCGGATTGCCCCGTTCGTGCGCCCCACCGTCGGCGCGCACGGCCGCAAGCTGTCGTTCAAGCAGACCAGCCAGGGCACGCTGTTGATCGGCGGCGGCCAACCGGGGCGCCCGGATCTGCAGAATGAGAGAAGCGAGGTCGATGTGCGTCTGTTGGCCAAGTCCGCTGCGGCGGCGCTGGCACTGTTCCCCGGTATCGGCAGCCTGCGCATCGTCCGGAGTTGGGCCGGTCTGGAGGCCAAGACCAGCGACGACTTGGCAATCGCCGGGCTTTCGGCATCGGCCCCAGGGATGATGCACCTGTTTGGCTTCAGCGGTCATGGCTTCCAGCCGGCGCCCGCGTTCGGGGTGGCAGCGGCGGAACTGCTCCTGGATGGACGCAGCCGCTTCGACCTCAGCGGGCTGACACCCCAGCGTTTGATGCAGCCATCGATGGTGCGGAGACCGGCTCCGAGCGAGGCGAATGTAGAGTCATACCTGTGAACGCAAACGCGCTGGTCGGCTCTCTCGTTGTGAGGGACTCGAGAATAACAATAGTCCCTGCGAGTCAAGACGCAAATCGAAGCGGACAATCTGTATCCGATGTCAGTTCCAACTGGACGAGTAGTAACTTATCTTCGGGAGTGCCACATGCCAGTACGCCATGTCAAAGTCTCAAGGCCGGTTCTTGGCGACCTGATGCCGCTTGCGCACAAGGCTGTTGTGCATGGTGAGACGATTTATCTTTCGGGTATGGTTGCCGAAGACAAGTCTTCGTCCTTTGGCGGCCAGACGACCCAAATTCTCGAGAAAATCGACGCGGTTCTGCGGACTATGGACAGCGACGCCTCACAGCTGCTTTTCGCGATGATTTACCTGAGCGATATGAAGGGCAAAGACGAAATGAACGCCGCGTGGGCAGCATTCTTCAAGTCAAAGGACCTGCCAGCGCGGGCGACCGTCGGCGTCGCACAGCTTGGGCCCCAAACCTTGATTGAAGTCGTAGCGACCGCGGCAGTGGGCGCAAAGGCTTCATAGGCTAAAGGTCCCCAGCTCACCCGTCGCTGTCGAGGCGATGGTGACTGTGGCCAGACCGAAAAGGAATCTAGGCCCTGGCGACACCTGGTGCCTCGACCATGTCCGAAACCGTGGATGCGTCTGGTGGCGGCCGGAATAGCCCGTCGGCAGCACCAAAGTACACCGAGTGAATGCGGCTGCGCAGTTCACCTTGTGGTCGACGATACATCGGCAGGCCGGCGATCATCGTCCGGTCTGTGTACTTTAGATTTCCACTGGGCGTCGGTCGGCCCCAATTGCTACAAAAACAAACGTGGCTCGAGTCACCATCTCGGCGGCGTCGCCATGTCGATCCCGGCGCCACGCTTCCACCTCGAGCTTGAGCGAGGTGCGGCCGACGCTCAGAACTGCACCATAGATCGAGACTTCGTCGCCCACCGCGACCGGGCGAAGGAAGGTCATGCCATCTACGGCAACGGTCGCAACCCGGCCCCTAACCCGACGCGAGGCGATCAGGCCGGCCGCTAGGTCCATCTGCGCCATGAGCCAGCCGCCAAAGATATCGCCATAGGGGTTGGCGTCGCTCGGCATCGCGGTGACACGGGCGGCAGGATGAGCCGACGGCGGCGCGCCCGTATCCGAGGCGATCACAGGCGCGTCGACCGTCATGCCAAGGCACTTCGCTTCGCGCGCCCTGCAATCAGGTCGAGCGCCCTCTTCTGCGCCACTTGGAAGGGGGGTTCGCCGCCTTGACGCGCCTGGCCCAGGAGGGCTTCGACCCGTGCGCCAATGTGGCGGACGTCCTGTTCGACCGCGTGATCATCGTCACCGCGGAATTCCGCCATCGCATTGATAATACCGCCAGCGTTGGCCACGTAGTCCGGCACATAGGTGATGCCACGGCCGGCCAGGGCATGCCCGTCCGCCGGCGACGCCAGCTGGTTGTTGGCGGCCCCCACGATGTAGCGCGCCTTGATCTCCGGGATCGTCCGTTCGTTGAGAATCCCGCCAAGGGCGCACGGGGCTAGGATGTCGGCGGGCGACGCGAGCGCGGACCCGGGCCCGCAGACCGTCGCGCCGAATTCATCCGCGACCTGTTCGGCCCGTCCGACGACACAATCTGCCACGATCAGCTTGGCGCCCGCACCGCTTAGCAGGGCGCACAGCTTGCGCCCGACGCTTCCCAGGCCCTGAACGGCGACCGTCAGCCCCTGCACGGTTTGCCCATCCGCGGCGAGCGCCGCTTCGAGCGCGGACATGACGCCCAGAGCTGTCCAGGGTGACGGGTCTCCGCCCGCCTTGCCTTCAGCCGCCGGCAGCCCGGCGACGAAGCGGGTACGCGCCCGCACAACTTGCATGTCGGAGACGCTGGTGCCGACATCCTCCGCTGTGATGTAGCGGCCGCTCAGAGATTCTACGACGTCGCCAAAACAGGCGAACACCGCGTCCCGATCAGTGAAAGGTCGGCGCGCCCAAAAGACGGATTTGCCGCCTCCGGCGCCGAGCTCGGCCAGTGCGTTCTTATAGCTCATGCCCTCGGAAAGGCGCAGTGCATCCGTCAGGGCCTCAGCTTCACTGCCGTAGGACCAGACGCGCGCGCCACCGAAAGCCGGCCCCAAAACGGTGGAGTGGACGGCGATAAAGCCGATCACGCCGAGGGCTTCGTTCTCCCATCTGTAGACCGCTTCGTGGGTCGAGCTCGGCACGTCTTGGATATGGAAAGGCATGAGATAATCCTGGGTTACGAGCAAAGAGGAGAGGGGCCTGGAGGCCTCGGACAATCAGTTGTCGCCGGCGATCTGAGTTTGATGGTTCTGACCAAACTCAGACATGGATGGCATGTCCGAGCGCTTTGAGCGCCGCCTCATGAAAGGCTTCGCCCAGGCTGGGGTGGGCGGAGATGACGCCGGCTACGTCCTCCAGCACCGCACCCATCTCGATCGCCTGGGTGAAGGCGGCGGCCAGCTCGGAAACATGCTGGCCAACGGCCTGGACGCCCAGGACGCGATGATTGTCGGCCCGCGCCACCACCCGAACGAAACCGCCGTCCGCGCCGGCGTCCATCGAGAGCGCCCGCCCGTTGGCCTGGAAAGGGAAAACCCCGACAATGGAGTCAGGCCCCGCCGCCGCCGGATCGAGCCCGACGCTGACGATCTCTGGTTCTGTGAAACAGATGGCCGGGATCGCCGCCGGATCGAACCGCCGACGCTGCCCGGCGATGATCTCGGCGACCATCTCCCCCTGCGCCGAGGCCTTGTGCGCCAGCATCGGCTCACCGACCAGATCGCCGATCGCCCAGACGTTGCGAGTCGAGGTGGCGCAGCGGTCATCGACGCGGACAAAGGGGCCGTTCCGCTCGATCGCCATCTCTTCCGGCCCCCAGCCTTCGGTGGCGGGACGCCGCCCCACGGTGACCAGGATTCTGTCGGCGGGCAGCACGCGCTCGACGTCTTCCTTATCGGCGATGCTCAGTCCGTCGCCCGAAGGGCTCAATCCGACCGCGCGGGCGCCCAGGTGCAGCGCCACGCCGTGCCGCTCCAGCCAGTGCCTGACGGGCTCGACCAACTGCCGGTCATAGAGCGGCAGGATGTGCGGCTGCAGCTCAACGATCGCCACCTCGGCGCCGAGCTTGCGGAAGGCCGAACCCAGTTCGAGCCCGATATAGCCCGCGCCGACCACCACCAGCCGCTTGGGCAGGGTTTGCAGCTCCAAGGCCTCGGTCGATGAGATGACCATGCCGCCGAACGGCAGGTGGGGGAGTTCCACAGGCATTGAGCCGGTCGCAAGGATCACATGCTCCGCCTCGACGACCATGTCGCCGTCGTCGCTCGCGACATGGCAGGTTTTGGCGTCGCTGAACCGGCCGTTGCCTGTCAGCACCTTGACCTTGGCGCGCTTGAGCAGCGCCGCCACGCCGCCATTGAGCTTTCCGACGACCCCATCCTTCCAGGCCATCGTCGCGACCATATCCAACACCGGCTCGGCGGGCAGGCTGATGCCGAACCGGGGCGCGCGCGCCGCCCGCGTCATATCCTCAAACTGACCGGCGGCGTGGATCAGCGCCTTCGACGGGATGCAGCCGCGGGTCAGGCAGGTTCCGCCCAACCGGCCGGACTCCACCAGAACGGTGTCCATGCCGAGCTGGCCGCTGCGAATGGCGGCCACGTATCCGCCCGGACCGCCGCCGACCACCAGCACCTTGGCTTTGAGGGTCTGCATCAGGCTTGGTCCACGAACAGGAGGGCCGGCCGTTCGATCAGCCGCTTCAGGCGCTGCACGAAGCGCGCGGCGTCGTGCCCATCGACGATACGGTGATCGAAAGAGCTGGAGAGGTTCATCAGCGTCCGGACGACGACCTGGCCATCCCGCACCACCGGCCGGTCCACCAGTTTGTTGGGTCCGATGATCGCCACTTCCGGGCTGTTGATCACCGGCGTCGCCGCAATGCCGCCAAGCGGGCCGAGGCTGGTCAAGGTGATCGTCGAACCGTTGAGTTCCTCGCGAGTCGCCGAACCGTCCCGGGCGGCGGTCGTCACCCGGGTCAGTTCACGCGCGCACGCCCAGAGGTCGAGCGCCTCGACATGGCGGACCACCGGGACCATCAGCCCGCCGGGGGTCTGGGTGGCGATGCCGATGTGAACGCCTTCGTGGGCATGCAGAACCCCGGCTTCGTCATCGTAGCGGGCGTTCACCTGCGGGAATTCGGATTGCAGCCTGGCGATGGCGCGCATGAAGAAGGGCAGCAGGGTCAGCTTCGGCCGACCGTCGCCGCGCGCCTCGTTGAGGTCGCGACGCAGCGCCTCGAGCTCGGTCATGTCGAACTCTTCGACATAGGAGAAATGCGGAATGCGCCGCTTGGCGTCTTGCATACGCTCGGCGATCCGCCGACGAAGGCCGATAATCTTGATCTCGTTGACGGTCGTCCGCTTGGCCGGACCTGCCGCCACGGCGTGAGGTGCGGCGGCTCCGGCCTGATAGGCGTCGAGATCCTCGGGTGTGATCCGACCGCCGGGTCCTGTGCCGGGAACGAACTGCAGTGGAACGCCAAGCTCAAACGCGCGTCGGCGGGTGGCGGGCGCGGCCACGGGCGCTTCGTCCTTTGAGCGGGCCACGGCCGTTCGCGGCGCGGCGCGAGACGCTGGCGGCTTGGCCACGGGCGGTGCGTTTGGTGCCGGGACCTCCACGGGCTCGATCGGCGACGGGGTGGCGGCGGGGGACGGCGCTGACGCGGGGAGCGGTGGCGGCGCGGCGCCGTCCGCGTTCCCTTCGCCTTCGACCTCCAGCTCGACCAGGGTCGAACCCACCGCGATCAGCTGGCCTAGCTCGCCGTGGACCGCGACAACGAGGCCGGAGACCGGCGAGGTCATGTCGACCGTGGCCTTATCGGTCATCACATCGACCAGCGTCTGGTCTTCCTCGATCCGGTCGCCCGGTTTGACGTGCCAGGCGACGATCTCGGCTTCGGCGACGCCTTCGCCGATATCCGGCAGGCGGAACAGGTACTGGCCCATGGCGCTACGCCTCCATCGTGCGGCGCAGGGCGGCGATCACGCGCGCCGGCCCGGGGAAATAGTCCCATTCGAAGGCGTGTGGATAAGGCGTGTCCCAGCCGGCGACCCGCTCAATCGGGTTCTTCAGGCAGTAGAAGCATCGCTCCTGAACCAGCGCCGACAGCTCGCCGCCAAATCCCCCGAAGCGCGACGCTTCATGCAGGATCACACAGCGCCCCGTCTTGGTGACCGATGCCGTGATCGCGTCGATGTCGAGCGGCACGATCGAGCGGAGATCGATCAGCTCGGCGTCGATCCCACTCTCCTCGATCGCCGCCAGCCCGACGTGAACCATGGTCCCGTAGGCCAGAAGCGTCACGTCGGCGCCTTCGCGCACGATCGCCGCCTTGCCCAGCGGCACGGTATAGAGCCCCTCCGGCACCTCGGCCGAGGCATGCCCCGCCCAGGTGCGCAGCTTGCGGTCGTGGTGACCGTCGAACGGGCCGTTGTAGAGGCGCTTGGGTTCCAGGAAGATCACCGGATCGTCCTCCAGGATCGAGGCGATCAGAAGCCCCTTGGCGTCGTAGGGGTTGGACGGGATGACGGTCTTCAGGCCGGTGATGTGGGCGAAGATCGCCTCAGGACTCTGGCTGTGGGTCTGGCCGCCGAAGATGCCGCCGCCGTAGGGCGAGCGGACCGTGATCGGCGCCCAGAACTCCCCATTCGACCGATACCTTAGGCGTGCGGCTTCGGAGACCAACTGGTCGAAGGCCGGAAGGATGTAGTCGGCGAACTGGATCTCGACGACAGGCCGAAGGCCATAGGCGCCCATGCCGATCGCGGTGGCGATGATGCCGCCTTCCGAGATCGGAGCGTCGAAACAGCGGGTCAAGCCATGCTTCGCCTGCAGGCCGTCGGTCACCCGGAAGACGCCGCCGAAATAGCCGACATCCTCGCCGAAAATGAGGGTCTTCGGATCGTCTGCGAGCACCGCGTCGAGCGCCGAGTTCAGCGCCTGGATCATATTCATCTGGGCCATGTCAGATCCCAAACTCCCGGCGTTGCTCGATCACCCGCCAGTCCGGCTCCTTGAAGACGCCTTCGAACATCTCGCGCGCGCTGGGTTTCGACTGGCCAAGGGCGCCAACCGCATCGGCCTCGCGCTGGGCGGTGCGAACCGCCTCGGTCAGTTCCGCCTGCATCTGTTCATGACGCTCGTCTGACCATTCGCCCAGGGCGATCAGATGCTGTTTGAGGCGCTCGACCGGATCGCCGAGGGGCCAGTGGACAGGCTCGTCGGACGGTCGATACTTGGTCGGATCGTCGCTGGTCGAGTGGCCAGACACCCGGTAGGTGACGAACTCGATCAGCGTCGCGCCGAGGTTCGTCCGCGCCCGCGTCGCCGCCCACTCCGTCGCGGCTACAACGGCCAGGAAATCGTTGCCGTCGACCCGCAGTCCGGGCAGGCCGTAGCCGATCGCCCTGGCGGCGAAGGTGGTCTGTTCGGCTCCCGCGATTCCGGAAAAGGTCGAGATGGCCCACTGGTTGTTGGTGACCGCCAGGATGACCGGCGCCCGGTAGACTGCGGCGAAGGTCAGCGCCTCATGGAAGTCCCCTTCCGCCGTGGTGCCCTCGCCGATATAGCCGAGGGCGATGCGATGGTCCTTCATATAGGCCGAGGCCATCGCCCAGCCGACCGCATGGCCGAAGCGGCTGCCGACATTGCCCGACAGCGAATAGAAGCCGTACTCCCTGGCTGAATAGAGGATCGGCAACTGACGGCCCTTCAGCGGGTCGCTCGCGTTCGAATAGATCTGGTTGATCATGTCCACGATCGGGTAGCCGCGCGCGATCAACCAGCCCTGCACCCGATAGGTCGGGAAACACATGTCGTCCGCCGCCAGGGTCATCGACTGCGCCACGCCGATGGCTTCCTCGCCGGTCGACTTCATGAAAAAGCTGGTCTTGCCCTGGCGGTGGGCGCGGAACATCCGGTCCTCGAACACCCGGGTCTGGACCATGGCGCGCAGGCCGCGCCGCAGAAACTCAGGATCCATCTGCGAAGCCCAGGGGCCAACCGCGCGGCCATCCGCGTCCAGGACCCGGACCATGCCGTAGGGCAGGTCGCGCATATCGACTTCAGCAGCATCGACGGCCGGGCGGCGTGTCGCGCCGGCGGCCGGGATGTCGACATGGTCGAAGGTGGGCGTCTCACCGGGCCGCGCGAACGGCTCGGGGATGTGAAGGCTCAGCTCGACGCGATCATCCATCGTCCACTCCCACAACGTCCGGACTGTAGGAAGCGGGAGCAGGCCCAATAGTCAAAGTCCCAAATTCGGCGACCTTATTCCGTCAGGTTATGGTTTCACTGCAGGCGGGGCAGCTACACGTTTGTTGTCCGCACGTGGACCACCCCGAACGCGGCCTCGGCCCTGGCCGCTACCTAGTCGGCGGCCAGCTGAAGGATAGAGAGCGCCTGCCTGTAGTGAGGCGCATCGATCATCTTGCCGTCCAGTTCGAGCACCCCAGCCCCAGGATTGGCGGCAAATGCTGCGACCACCGCCCGGGCGTGGGCGCATTCGGCCTCGGTCGGGGTGAACGCCGCCCTGATGACCGGAACCTGGTTGGGATGGATCGCCATCATGCCGGAAAATCCGTCGCGGCGGCCGCGCGCGGCGTAGGCGGCGAGGCCCTCCAGATCACGGAAGGTGGGAAAGACGGTTTCGATCGCTGGCGTGCCCGCGGCGTGGGCGGCGAACAGGGTCAGGGCGCGGACGACCTGATAGGGCGGCGTGTAGCTTCCGTCTTCCTCTCGGCTGGTCGCCGCGCCGATGGCGGCCGGCAAGTCTTCGGCGCCCCAGGTGAGGCCGGTGAGCCGGGCGGCGACGCTGCGATAGGTTCCCAGCCCGAAAATGGCGGCGGGCGTTTCGGTGGCGATCGGCAGGATCTTGATCTGGTCGCGCCCGCCCAGCATCGCCGCAAGGGCGGACACGCTGTCGGCGCCTTCGGATTTTGGCAGGACGATCCCGTCCGGTTCCGCCGGAAGCACCGCCGCCAGATCGTTCTGCGCCAAACCGCTCTCCAGCGGGTTGATCCGGACGAACAGCGGCACGCACCTGTCAGGCTTACGCAGGAAGCCGGCGATCGCCGCCCGGGCGGCGGGCTTGGCCGGCAGGGCCACGGCGTCCTCCAAATCCAGGATCAGCGCATCCGCGCCCGCATTCAGCGCCTTCTCCATGCGCTCCGGCCGATCGCCGGGCACGAACAACAGACAGCGCAACCTCACGCGGGGCTCCTCTTGACCAGCGCCGACCGCAGGCATTGGCAGACCACTTCGTCGCGCTGGTTCAGCAGTCTATGGGTGAAAGTGACCACCCCGGCTTGTGGGCGCGATCGGCTCTCCCGCAGGTCTGTCACCTCGGTCTCCGCGCGCAAGGTGTCGCCGATGAAGACCGGCTTAGGCATGATCAGCTTGTCATAGCCGAGGTTGGCCACGAGCGACCCAAGGGTCGTGTCGGCGACCGACAGCCCGACCATCAGGGCGAAGGTGAAGGTCCCATTGACCAGGATCTGGCCAAATTCGCTGGTCCGCGCCGCTTCGGCGTCTATGTGCAGTGGCTGCGGATTGTGCGTCATGACCGAGAACAGCAGGTTGTCGGTCTCGGTGACGGTACGGCGGATTTCGTGGCTGATCTGGTCGCCAACATGCCACTGGTCAAAGAAGCGTCCCGCCATTTCAGCCGTCCTTGGAAATTCGAACCAGCGCCAATCCCTCGGCGACCTGGGCGCCCGCGACGGCGGCCAGGGCCTCCACCACACCGTCAAAGGGCGCCACCAAGGCGTGCTCCATCTTCATCGCCTCCAGCACGACCAGCCTTTGGCCCTTCGCCACCCGATCGCCCTTGGCAACCTCGACGCTGACCACCCGGCCCGGCATGGGCGAAAGCAGAGCGCCGTCGGCGACTCCGCCGGCGCCAGGCGCGCGGTCGGCGCTGGGCGCTGCGATCGGCCAGGCCTCGCCGTCGATGAACAGCAGCCGTTCGCCCATGACCTCGACCGTCACACCACCGGCGGCGATTTCGGCGACATGGGTCGCGCCGCCGATCTCGACGGCGACTTGCAGGTCGGCGGCGGCGTTGGTGCGGAAGCCGATCAGGCTGTCCCAAGGATCGGCGCGGTTCGCTGAGACCAGTTCGGCGGCCGCGGCGGCGACGACCTTCGGTGACGGCTCGGCGCCGGGGATGAGCGCTTCGGCGTGGCGCACAATGAAGCCGGTGTCGATCCGGCCAGCCACGAAATCCGGGTTGGACGCGGCGCGGGCCAAAAAGCCCGCATTGGTGCGGACTGGCCAGACCTCGACTGCGCCGCAGGCCGCCGCCAGCTTCGCCGCCGCGGCCGTGCGGGTCGGCGCGTGAACGATCAGCTTGGCGATCATCGGGTCGTAGAACGGCGTGACCTCGCCGCCTTCCTCAACGCCGCTGTCGACGCGGATGTCCGCCGGGAACCGCAGCCGGTTGAGCGGGCCTATGGAGGGCAAAAAGCCGATGGTCGGGTTTTCGGCGTACAGGCGCGCCTCCATCGCCCAGCCGCTGATCGCCAGTTCATCCTGGCGCTTCGGCAGCGGCTCGCCGGAGGCCACGCGCAGCTGCCATTCGACCAGGTCCTGGCCGGTGATCGACTCGGTGACCGGGTGCTCGACCTGCAGACGGGTGTTCATCTCCATAAACCAGATGCGGTCGGGACGCAGGCCTTCGGAGGCGTCGGCGATGAACTCGATGGTTCCGGCGCCGACATAGTTCACCGCCTGGGCGGCCTTCACGGCGGCCGAACAGACGGCCTCGCGCGTCGCCGCGTCCATGCCCGGCGCGGGCGCCTCCTCGATCACCTTCTGGTGGCGGCGCTGCAGGGAGCAGTCGCGTTCGAACAGGTGGACCACCTGACCCTGGCTGTCGCCGAACACCTGAACCTCGATATGGCGCGGGCCGAGGATGTATTTCTCGATCAGCACCCGATCGTCGCCGAACGAGGCGGCCGCCTCGCGCCGGCAGCTCTGCAGGCCGTCGGCGAAGGCCTCGGCCGCGTCGACCCGGCGCATGCCCTTGCCGCCGCCGCCGGCGACCGCCTTGATCAGCACCGGGTAGCCGATGCGGTCGCCTTCGGCTTGGAGGCGCGCCGGGCTCTGGTCGTCGCCCAGATAGCCGGGGGTGACCGGCACGCCGGCCTCGATCATCAGCCGCTTGGCCGCGTCCTTCAGCCCCATCGCCCGGATCGCGGCGGGCGGCGCCCCCACCCAGACCAGGCCCGCGGCCTGGACGGCTTCGGCGAAGGCGGCGTTCTCGGACAAAAAGCCATAGCCAGGATGGATCGCCGCGGCGCCCGTCGCCTTGGCGGCGGCCAGGATCTTGGCCTGATCGAGATAGCTTTCGCGGGCCGCGGCGGGGCCGATGCAGACGGCCTCGTCCGCTTCCCGCACAAACGGCATGGCGGCATCGACGTCGGAGTGGACCGCAATGGTGCGAACGCCCATCCGCTTGGCGGTGCGGATAATCCGGCGGGCGATTTCGCCGCGGTTGGCGATGAGCAGGCTGTCGAGCATCTTCATCACATCCTGAAGACGCCAAAGCGCGCCCGTTCGGGGATTGGGGCGTTCAGGGCGGCTGAGAAGGCCAGCCCCAGCACATCGCGGGTCTGGGCGGGATCGATGATCCCGTCGTCCCAAAGCCGCGCGGTGGCGAAATAGGGATTGCCCTCGTCCTCATAGGTCTGGCGGATCGGCGCCTTGAAGGCTTCGGTCTCCTCAGGCGTCCATTTGTCGGCGTCGCGGTGGACGGTGGCCAGCACCGAGGCGGCCTGTTCGCCGCCCATGACGCTGATCCGCGCGTTGGGCCAGGTGAACAGGAACCGCGGCGAATAGGCCCGGCCGCACATGCCGTAGTTTCCGGCGCCGAACGAGCCGTTGCACATCACCGTGAACTTCGGCACGCGCGAGCAGCTCTGCGCCATGATCATCTTGGCGCCGTCCTTGGTGATGCCGCGCCGTTCGTATTCGCGCCCCACCATATAGCCGGTGATGTTTTGCAGGAACACGAGAGGAGTAGCGTTCTGATTGCAGAGCTCGATGAAATGGCC
>JAMFTA010000136.1 GCA_026225565.1 Caulobacter sp.
CATGTAGGCCCTAAGCGCAAGGCCCCGCTTAAGCGCAGGGACCGGGCGACCAGTTGTACTTGTTCTGAGCGGCGCTCCAGACCCACTGGCCGCAAGCCTGTTGTTGCTGAGGCGCGGCATTGGCGGGTGCGGGCGGCGATTGATAGGCCTGACCGGGGGGTGGCGCATAGCCGGGAGGCGGGGCGTAATAGCCTTCGTCCTCGTACATCGCGTCATCGTCATAGGGCGAGGCCCAGTAGGGATCGTAGCCATAGCCGTAATAGTAGGGATAGCCGTAGCCATAGGCGCCGAGCGCCAAGCCTAGGCCGAACGCTCCATAGCCATAACCGCGATAGCCGCCGTAACCGCCGCGGCCGCCGCCATCGTGGAAGCCGCCGCCGTGAAATCCACCGCCGCCGCCAACATGGCCTCCGCTCCCGCCCGCATGGCCGCCGCCATGGGTTTGGGCCGATGCGGCCATCGGCGCGGCGGCCAGCGCTGTCGCAAGAAACGCCGCTGCAAGATTTTTCATCGTAAACTCCAACTCTTAGGCCGCCGCCCTGCAAAGAATGTTGGGCGCGCAAGGTTGCGCTTCAAGGCCGCAATCGGAATATGTCGGCGTCTGCGTCCCCCATCCCCAAGGCTGAAACAAGCATGTCGCGATTTCTACTGAGCGCCCTCACCGCCGGCCTTCTAGCGTCGATGGCCGCGCCCATCGGCGCTTGGGGGCAGACGCCCGGCCTGGCCCAGGCCCAAGCGGCGTCCACCGCGGCGCTCAACGTGCAAAGCCTGCATGACTCCCTTCACTTGACCCTACCCCAGGAGGACGCTTGGCGCGCCTATCGCCGGGCCTCCGCCCCCGATCCGGAGGCGCAGGCGCGCCACCGCGCGGCGATGACGATGATGCCCTCCCTGACCACCCCCCGGCGCGTCGATCTGATCGCCGCCGAGATGCAGGCCAATCTGGATGCGGCCAAGCGCGGGGGCGAGGCGGTGAAGGCCTTCTACGCCATCCTCACGCCCGAACAGCAGCGCACCTTCGACCATCAGACCCTGCAGGCCGGCGGCCCCCCCGCCGACAAGCTGCGCCAGCCGCCGTCGGGCCAGGGCCTGCCCAAGCCGGGGCAGTAAGCGCTAAGCTGTCATCCCGGAAAGCGCGCGGCGCTTCTCCGGGACCCAGCGCTTTACCCTGCACCCGCCGTCTGGGTCCCGGATCGACTCCGCCGTCCGGGATGACAGGAGGTGAGTAGGTCAATCCACCACCACGATACGCGGCGGCGGCTTTAGCAGGCTCTTGTCCTTCAATCGCTCGGCCACTTCGGCGGCGATGGCCAGGAAGGCCTTGGCGGCGCTGCTGTCCGGCGCGACAGCGGCCACGGGCGCGCCCGCGTCCCCGGCCTTGCGCAGCGCAATGTCGATGGGAATTTCGCCAAGGAAAGGGGCGCCGACTTCAGCCGCCACGCCGCGCGCGCCGCCCCGGCCGAAGATTTCGATGGGCTCGCCGGTGGCGGGGTCTGGGAAATAGGCCATGTTTTCGATCACGCCCAGGATCGGGGTCGCCGTCTTCTGGAACATGGCGACGCCCCGGCGCACGTCGATCAGCGCCACCTCTTGCGGTGTGGAGACGATCACCGCGCCGTCGAGGCGCACCTTTTGCGCCAGGGTCAGCTGTACGTCGCCGGTGCCCGGCGGCATGTCGATCACCAACAAATCCAGCGGCTCGGCCTCGCTGCCCCAGGCGACGTCGTTCAAGAGCTGGGTGATGGCGGAGGAGGCCATCGGCCCCCGCCAGATCATCGGCGCCCCCTCCTTGACCAACAAACCGATGGACACGGCCTTCACCCCGAACGCTGTCGGCGGGATCAGCTTCTTGTCCGGGCCGATCTCGGGCTCATCGACCAGCCCCAACATGCGCGGCACCGAGGGGCCATAGACGTCGGCGTCCAAAAGCCCGACGGCGTAGCCCATCTGGGCGAAGGCGGCGGCGAGGTTTACGGCGACGGTGGACTTGCCCACCCCGCCCTTGCCCGAGGCCACGGCGATCACTTGCCGAACGTGGGCGGGCTTCATGGTCGCACCGAGCGTGGGGCGTGATTTCGACGGCGCCGGGGCGTGGACATGACCGGCGTTCGGCGCGGCGCGGGGGTTGACGTTATAGGCGGCGACGCCGTGGGATGGGGCTGCGTCGGCGGTGGTGAGCACCACCTGAGCCTGGTCGACGCCCGGCACGCGCGCCAGCGCCGCCTCCGCCGCCGCTCGCACGGGGTTGTAGAGCGTCACGTCCTCGGCCGCGACTTCAAGCATGAAACCTGCGCGCCCGGGACGCACCGCCAGGCCGTGGACCAGGCCGGCGGCGGCCAACCCCTGCCCACTCTTTGGATCGATAACCGTATCCAACGCGTGCAGCACCGCAGCGCGTTCAGGCGTCGCCGAAGCCGGCGGCGGAGGCGAGGGCGGTGAAGGGGGCAGGGGAGCAGTCATGATCAAGGTTCGCCAAACGGGCGTCCCTCATCCCGCCGCCGCCGCTCGGTAGCAAGCGCTTAAGCCGTCGCCGGGAGGTTTTCCGTGGATGTCAGAGGTCCAAGCCCCCGCGCCCTAGCCCCGATTGAGAGGAGAAGGGCGCAGCGTCCGCCTTGATGCTGAAGCCTTGGCCGGCCTCTGTGGCGATGCGGATGGCGCGCAGATCCTCGGCGATGCGGAACACCGCCAGATAGAATTCGCTCAGCCCTCGCCAGATCAGGATCAGCGCCGCCAGCACCAGCAAACCGGCCACCAGCGTGACGAAGGCCAGGGCGATCCCGGCGACGGAGCCGTCGCGAATGCCCAGGCCCACCGCGCCGCCGATGATGGCGAAGCCGATCAGGGTGATCAGCCCCAGCCCCGCCCAATAGATCAAATGGGTGACCGGTCCGGTCATCAACTTGTCGAAGGTCAAAAGGTCCCACAGAAAGGCGCGGACGGGATGTTTGGGGACCGTGTGGTATGGCGCAGGCATGGGGAGGTCTCTGAACTTCGGCCGCGACGCGTACCTCAACTAAAATCGCTATCAGCGGATCGCGGTTCGCGCAACGGCGCCGCCCATCCGCGGGGAGTTTCGCCCGGGCTTCTCCATCGCTACATATCCGGATCAATCGCGAGTCTCAGAGCCATGTCCGAAGTCCATCAGTATCCCCGGCCCGTCCGCGTCGCCATCGTCGGCTCCGGCCCCGCCGGCTACACCGCCGCCATCTACGCCGCCCGCGCGCTCCTTCAGCCAGTATTGATCTCTGGCATAAACCCCGGCGGCCAACTGACCATCACCACCGACGTGGAGAACTATCCGGGCTTCGCCGACGTGATCCAGGGCCCCTGGCTGATGGAGCAGATGAAGGCCCAGGCCGAGCATGTGGGAACCGAATTCATCAATGACATCGTCATGGAGGTGGACTTGTCGGTGCGTCCCTTCCGCCTGGTCTGCGATAGTGGGGCGGTGTTCCTGGCCGAGACGCTGATCATCGCCACCGGCGCGGAGGCCAAGTGGCTGGGCCTCGATAGCGAGCAGGCCTTCCGCGGTTTCGGCGTTTCCGCCTGCGCCACCTGCGACGGCTTCTTCTATAGCGGCAAGACTGTCGCCGTGGTTGGCGGCGGCAACACGGCGGTGGAGGAGGCGCTTTTCCTCACCAGCTTCGCCTCGAAGGTCACCCTGATCCACAGGAAGGGTGAGCTGCGGGCCGAGCGCATCCTGCAGGAACGCCTGTTCGCCCACCCCAAGATCGAGGTGATCTGGGATTCAGAGGTGGTCGAGGTCTTGGGCGACGATAACCCTAAGGGCGTCACAGCCGTGCGCCTGAAGAATCACAAGACCCACGAGCATACCGACCTAGCGATCGACGGCCTGTTCGTCGCCATCGGCCACGCGCCCGCGTCGGAGCTGTTCAAGGGCCAACTGCACACCCATGCCTCGGGCTATCTGAAGGTGAAGCCGGGTACGGCCTCAACCGACATCGAAGGGGTGTTCGCCTGCGGCGACGTCACCGACGACGTCTATCGTCAGGCCGTCACCGCCGCCGGCATGGGCTGCATGGCCGCCCTGGAAGCCGCCCGTTTCCTGGCCGAAGAAGACCACAGATCGGCCCACCACCCGATCAGCCACAAGGAAGCGGAGAAGATCGGGACCTGGTGAGGCGCCGCCTTCAATAGGGCGGAGGTCGGCGCGCGCGCTGGGCCTTAGCCGCCTCCGTCCACCAGCGCAGATCGTCGGCGAAGCGCAGGAAGGCGTGTTCCAGCGCCTCTCCGGCCGGGCCGGTCGGGCGCGCCGCGGCGTCCAGGGCCTGGGCGATCGGGCCGACGGTGAGGGTGGCGGAGGTCACCACCATGCCCATTTCCGACAGGGTGCCATGCCAGGCGCTGTTGGAGCGCGCGCCCGAGAGCCGGCCCGCCGAATAGCTGGCGACAGCGGCGGGGCGCCAGAACCACTCCTCCAGGAAATGATCCGTGAGGTTCTTCAGCCCCGGTTGAACGCCCCAATTGTATTCGCCGGCCACGAAGACAAAGGCGTCGGCGGCGCGGATTTGCTCGGCCAGGGCCTGCATCGCCGGCGGCGCCTCGCCCTTGGGGTATTCCTTATACATGCGGTCCAGCATCGGCAGATCGACCGCCTTAGCGTCGACGAGCGTCGCTTCATCCCCTCGGGCGCGCAGGCCGGCGACGATATAGTCCGCCAGACGGATGCCCATGCGATCGCGACGATAGGACCCGTAGAAGACCAGGATTTTATCCGACATGCGTCAGTCCTATCGCATTACGGCTCACTGCCCCACAGCCTCTCGCGCCACCATTGTCATCCCGGCCCCAGCGTAGCGTAGAGCCGGGACCCAACGCTCTTGCTAGCGGTGCTGGGTCCCGGACAAGCCCTGTGGGCTTTCCGGGATGACAGGTGAGTTCGACGCAATTCGTGATCGGGCATTTTCCGCCGCCGCTCTTGCCGCATGACAGGATTGCGACTAGATAGGGGCATATGCTCAGTTGAAGCATAAGTCGTCGGCCGGAGCTCAGGCGTTCCGGCCTTTATTGGGTTCCAATAATGCTCAATATGAGCATAATATGAGATCGCCATGCTTAACGTCGCTACGAAGGTCCCGCCGGTCCGCCCCGCCTTCCTGTTCACGCCGCAGGTGGAAGCCGAAACCAGCGCTATCTGGCAGACGGTGCGCTCCCGCGTCACGCCTCTGGAATGGCGCCTGCAGGCACCCCTGATCGCCGAGATCAACCGGCTGAAGCGCGAGAAGAAGGCGGTGATCCTGGCGCACAACTATATGACGCCGGAAATTTTCCATGGCGTCGGCGACTATGTGGGCGACAGCCTGGGCCTGGCCCGCGAAGCCCAGCGCTCGGACGCCGCCGTCATCGTCCAGGCCGGGGTGCACTTCATGGCCGAGACCTCCAAGGTGCTCTGCCCCGACAAGCGGGTCTTGATCCCCGATCCAAACGCCGGATGCTCGCTCGCCAGCTCCATCACCGCCGCCGACGTGCGCCTGATCAAGCAGCGCTATCCGGGCGCGCCGGTGGTCACCTACGTCAACACCACCGCCGAGGTGAAGGCCGAGACCGACATCTGCTGCACCTCCGCCAACGCCGTGCAGGTGGTGGAATGGGCGGCGAAGGAGTGGGGCTCGGACCGGGTGATCCTGATCCCCGACGAGTTCCTGGCCAAGAACGTCGCCCGTCAGACCGATGTGAAGATCATCGCCTGGCGCGGCCGCTGCGAGGTGCATGAGCGCTTCACCGCTTCTGACATCCTGGAGCTGCGCGCTGCCTATCCGGACGCCCAGGTGCTGGCCCACCCCGAATGCCCGCCAGAAGTGCTGGAGGTCTCCCACTTCACCGGATCGACCGCCGCCATGACCGACTATGTGGCGACGCGGAAGCCGAAGCAGGTGGTGCTGATCACCGAATGCTCCATGGCCGACAATGTGGCCTGCGAGGCGCCGGAGACCGAGTTCATCCGCCCCTGCAACCTCTGCCCTCATATGAAGATGATCACCCTGGAGAACGTCTACGACGCCCTTCTCTACGATCGCTACGAGGTGACGGTGGATCCGGTGCTGGCCGTGCGCGCCGCCGCCGCCGTGCAGCGGATGATCGACCTGCCGCCCCCTGCCGTCCCCGCCCGCTACGACCTGGTCAAGGCGCGCCACCATGTGGATGTGGAGCTGATCTAATCCCGTCCACCTACTCCGCTCATCCCCGCGGAAGCGGGGACCCAGGCTTTGAGGGCTTGCCAGTGTCTTTCCCTAAGAATCTCCCCCGTTTGAACGTCGATGGCCCGCTGATCGTCGGGGCGGGCCTGGCGGGCCTCTCCGCCGCCCTCGCCGCCGCCGGCGAAGGCGCTAAGGTGCTGGTGCTGGCCGCATCGCCGCTTGGCGAGGGCTGCTCCTCTGCCTGGGCCCAAGGCGGCATGGCCGTGGCCATGGCGCCCGATGACAGTCCCGCTCTGCACGCCGCCGACACTGTCGCCGCCGGCGCCGGCCTGGTCGACGCCGCCATGGCTGCGCTGCTCGCCGAAGAAGGCCCTAAGGCCGTGCGTCGCCTCGCCGCTCTCGGCGCGCCGTTCGACCGCGACGCCGACGGCCGCTTCTTGCAGGCGCTGGAAGCGGCCCACTCCCGCCCCCGCGTCGCCAAGGTGGGCGGCGACGGCGCCGGCAAGGCCATCATGGCGGCGGTGATCGCCGTCGCCCGCGCCAACCCCGCCATAGAGATCTGGGAAGGCGCCGATGTGCGCGCGCTTCTTCAAGACAAGGCTGGCAGGGTGCGCGGCGCCCTGGTGGCGCGGAACGGAACCCTGACCGAGGTGGTCGCGCCCGCGACCCTGCTCGCCACCGGCGGCCTCGGCGGCCTCTATGCGGTGACCACCAATCCAGCCGAGGTGCGCGGCGCGGGCCTGGCCCTGGCCGCCATGGCCGGCGCGGCGATCGTCGATCCGGAGTTCGTGCAGTTCCACCCCACAGCCATCGACGTCGGCAGGGACCCCGCACCGCTCGCCACCGAGGCGCTGCGCGGCGAGGGCGCCACCCTGGTGGATGCGGCGGGCGTTCCCTTCATGCTGCGCTATGACGTCCATGGCGATCTGGCCGCCCGCGACATCGTCGCCCGCGCCATCCATCACGAGATCGCGGACGGCAGCGGCGCCTTCCTCGACGCCCGCGCCGCCGTGGGCGCCCACTTTCCCGTGGCCTTCCCCTATGTGTTCGCCGCCTGCATGGATGCGGGGGTCGATCCCCGCACCCAGCCGATCCCGGTCGCCCCCGCCGTCCACTATCACATGGGGGGCATCCAGACCGACGCCCACGGCCAGACCACAGTGGCGGGTCTTTTCGCCGCCGGGGAATGCGCCTCCACCGGCGTCCATGGCGCCAATCGCTTGGCCTCCAATTCGCTTTTAGAAGCCGCCGTATTCGGAACCCGCGCTGGGCGGGCTGCCGCGGCGGCCGTCGATCCGCACACCCCACCGCTGCCGGCCACGCCCATGCCCCACCTGCCGGCCGAAGCGTTGCAGACCCTGCGCCGCGCCATGAGTCGTGACGCAGGCGTGGTGCGCGACCACACCGGCCTCACCCGCCTGCTGGCCGAGATCGCCGCCATGCAGCGCGCCTACGGTCCGGCCACCGAGCTGATCGCCGCCCGCCTGGTGGTCTCCGCCGCCCTGGACCGCCGCGAAAGCCGGGGCGGCCACTTCCGCCAGGACCATCCGGGGAGCCTCACCGCCGAGCACACGGTGATCAGCCTCTATGCTCCGAACTTTGAATCCTTCGCGGTAGCGGCGGGATGACCCTGCAGCCGCTGCCCGATCTGTTGATCGAGCCCATCGTCCGCATGGCCCTGGCCGAGGACCTTGGCCGCGCGGGCGACGTCACCGCCGCCCTGATCGATGCTGACGTGCGCCTATCCACCGTGTTCGCCGCGAGGAAAGACGGCCGAATCGCCGGCCTCGCCTGCGCCCGCCTGGCCATCCACGCCCTAGACCCCACAGCCCTGGTCGAGATCCTCTTGCCCGACGGCAGCGACGTCGCTCCCGGCGCGGCGGTGGCGCGGGTGGAGGCCAATGCGCGGGCGCTGCTGACCGCCGAGCGCACGGCGCTGAACCTCTTGGGCCATCTCTCGGGCGTCGCCACCCTCACCCGCGCCTATGTGCGGGCGGTGGAGGGGACGCGGGCGGTGATCGTCGATACGCGCAAGACCACCCCCGGCCTGCGGGCGCTGGAGAAATACGCCGTCCGCTGCGGCGGCGGGGTGAACCACCGCTTCGGCCTCGACGACGCCATCCTGATCAAGGACAACCATGTGGCCGCCTGTGGCGGGATCGCGGCGGTGCTGATCCGCGCCAAGGCCAGCGCCGGCCACCTGACCCCCATCGAGCTGGAGGTGGATTCCCTGGAGCAACTGGCCCAGGCGATTCCCTTCGCACCTGCGGTGATCATGCTCGACAACTTTGCTGTGGATGATTTGCGCCGGGCTGTGGATATGGTTGACGGCCGCATCAAGCTGGAGGCGTCGGGCGGGGTATCGCTCGCCACCGTGCGCGCCATCGCCGAAACCGGCGTGGACGCCATCTCCGTCGGCGCCCTGACCCATTCGGCCCCGACGCTGGATATCGGGCTGGACGCGGTCGCCCCATAAAACCCCTCGCCCCCTCTGGGGAGAGGGAGGGGCCCGCGCCGCGCAGCCGCGTGGGAGGGTGAGGGGAACCGCGGCGAGACGTCAGCGCACCTGTTCCCCTCATCTGTCAGCTGCCCTGACATCTTCTCCCCGGAGGGGGAAGGGTTTGGGAGTGAATTCACCCCATCGCCGCAGCCGCCTGCCGCACCTGGGCGAAGCGCTTGTCCAACAGCGGCGCCATGCGGGCTTTGACCGCCGCCAGCACCTCTGTCGGCGCGGTCTCCGGCCGACCGGCGCTGAAGGATGGGGCAGGGGCGTATTCCAGACCCAGCTGCAGCTCCTGGGCGAAGGCGTCGCCGGCGATCTCTGCCACCAGGGTCAGGGCGAAGTCGATGCCCGCCGTCACTCCGCCGCCGGTGAAGATATGGCCGTCGCGCACCACCCGCCCATCGTCGGGAATGGCGCCGAACGCGCTCAGCATAGGCCGCCAGGCCCAGTGACAGGCGGCGCGCTTGCCCTTCAAGAGGCCCGCCGCGCCAAGAATCAGTGAGCCGGTGCAGACCGAGGTGACGTAGCGGGCGCTTAAGGCCAGCCGCCGCACATGGGGCAGGTAGTCTGCATCCAACGCCGCGTCGGTGCAGGCGTAGCCTCCGGGCACGCAGATCAGGTCGCAGGCGTCGATATCGGCCAACCGCACGGTGCGGGCGAATACCATGCCGCCTTCCGCCTCAACCTCGCCGCCCTGGGCCGAGGCCAGGATGATCTGAGCGCCCGGCAGGCGGCACAGGAACTGATGCGGCCCGGTGAAATCCAGTTGGGTCAGACCTGGAAACAACGGGAATACGATCACGAGCGGGGCGGGGGACATGGGCGGCTCCTCTGTTGACGGCCCCAAGGTGTCACGGCAGGGTGGCGGCTGAAATGACAATGATCCCTCCTATTCTGCCATGAACGTAGCTTCACCCGCCCGCAGCATCGGCCTGCTGATCTTTCCGGACTTCCAGCTCCTCGACGCCGCCGGGCCGATCGCGGCGTTCGAGATGACGCGCGGCGTCAGCCCTCCGCCCTATCGCCTCAGCGTGCTCTCCAGGGCGGGCGGGGCGGTGCGCAGCTCTTCCGGCGTGACCATGGGATCGGACCCCTTCGGCGAGGCGGCTTTCGACACCTTCATCGTCGCGGGCGGGGAGGGGACGCGGGGGCCGGCGATCTGCGCCGAGACCCTGGATTTCGTGCGCGCGGTGTCGGCGCGAGCGCGGCGAACAGCCAGCGTCTGCTCTGGCGCCTATGTGCTGGCGGCGGCGGGACTGCTCGATGGGCGGCGCGTCACCACCCACTGGCGGCGGGCCGCCGACCTGCAGCGGCGCTTTCCTCGGGTGAAGGTGGAGCCGGACCGCATCTACGTCCACGACGGAGCGACCTGGACTTCGGCCGGCATCACCGCCGGCATCGATCTGACCCTGGCCCTGATCGCCGACGACCTAGGCGAATCGGCGGCCAAGGCGGCGGCCAAGGAGCTGGTGGTGTTCCACCGGCGCCCCGGCGGCCAGTCGCAGTTCTCGGCCCTCTTGGCGCTGGATCCCCACTCAGGCCGCATCGCCCGCGCCCTGGCCTTCGCCCGCGAGCACCTGTCCGAGCCCTTGCCCGTCGAGCGGCTGGCGGCGGCGGCCAGCCTCAGCCCCCGCCAGTTCGCGCGCGCCTTTCTGGCCGAGACCGGGCAGACGCCGGCCCGGGCCGTCGAGCAGCTCCGGGTCGAGGCGGCGCGAATCGTCATCGAGGATGGGGCGGAGGGAATGGATCGGGTGGCGGCGCAGACGGGCTTCTCTGATCCGGAGCGGATGCGGCGGGCGTTTCTGCGTGCGTTCGGAACGCCGCCCCAGGCCTTGCGCCGATCCGCCCGCGAGGAGCGGTCGGCGCAATCCTGACAGAGGGCGGGCCTGATGGGCGACCGGCCAATCGGCCGGCGGCGTTTAGGCCGGGTTGGAGACGGTCTTCATCGCCTCGTCAGACGCCGGAGCGGCGGCTTGCGGCTTGGCGGCGACCGGGGTTGTCGTGCTCTTGCTGTCGGCGGCTGGCGAGACGTCCTTGGCCGCGTTCTCCACCGCGTTCGCTGCGTGCTCCACCGCCGCCGAAGCGGAGGCCAGGAGCTTGGCCGGAGAGACCGAGGCGCTGGACAAGGCCAGGCTGGCGAACACCGGACGGGGCGAAGAGGCCGCATCCGAGGGCTGCGGCTCATCGTGGAACATGGACGGCGCGCCCTTGTGGCCGCCGAAGCGATAGAAGACGTGGGCCCCGATCTGGGCCACCTGCATCAGGCCGTTGCTCCAGCGCGAGCCGGTGCCGGCAACGTGAAAGTGGGTGGCGTCGCCCACTTCGCTCATCACCTGGCCGCCAAGCGCCTGGGCCGCGACCTTTTCGGCGCGTCGCCACGAACTGTTGTCCAGTGGATGGTGGGGCTGGCCGTCGCAGGCGAAGGAGAATTGGCAACCGCCCGCCTTGGCGCCCTGGAACACCACGCCGCAGACGGATTTGGGGAAGGCGGGATGGCGGACGCGGTTGAGGATCACCTGGGCCACGGCCGCCTGACCGGCGGAGGGCTCGCCGCGCGCTTCGTAATAGACTGCCTGGGTCAGGCACTCCAGGTCGCGCGATTGGTCGAGCGCCCCGCGCAGATGGAAGGGTTGGGCGCCGCCGGCCGGCGCGTGGGCCTGCATCGTCGTCGGCCTGACGAAGTTCGCCTTCATCAGTTGGGGCTGAGAGGCCGGCTGAGCGGAGGCCTGCGCCGAAGCGCCGCCCCGGGCGGCCTGACGGGCCTGCAAACGATCGACCAGGTCTGCAACCTGTTGGTCGTGATCGTCGTTATTGTCGGTAGCGAGGGGGTCGTGGCGTTTGGCGATGGCCAGAACCGCCGGGTCGGAGTCCGCCGTCGCGCCGTTCAGCGCGGACTCGGTGAAACCGCCCGACGCAGCGCCGGCCAGCCTTTGGATCTGAGCGTGTACGACCGTGGCTCGCGCCAGGCCGCCGGCAAGGTAAGCGCCGCCAATCGCCAGGCCCACTGTGGACCCGAGCGCAGCCGCACCCACCAACGCACGCACATTCGCGCGCGCTTGCGGTTTGATAATCAAAACGGTCTTTCCTCTGCGGCGAGGGCGTTCGCCCCCCGACAGGTAATCGTCAAGCCCTTGGGCTTTTGCGACGGATGTTGCGGCCAGAGCACATGTTAGGCGGCCATGAGGTCTGTTAACCGGTGAAATGAGGCTTATTTGTGTCAAGGATGGTTTGCGAATTGTGCGTCGCAGGATGAACTAAAGACCTATTGGGGCCCCAATTCCTTTATAGCCAAGGCTGGACATCCGCCGGGGCGAGGCGGATTGGCCTACATCGTCGCACTAGGGTAATGTCGAACGGGGGTGGACCGAATGGAAATCAGGCGGCAAAACACCTTCGTCAGAGATGACCCCGATCCTTCTCCAGCCCTTTACGGCGAATCACACCCTCATGCGTAAGACCTTGTTCGCCGCCGTCGCGCTGGCTCCCATGTGGGTTCTAGCCAGCCAGAGCGCCGCTTTCGCTGCGACGACGATCACCAATTCCATCTCCACCCCCCACACCACCGCCGCCGATGGGGACATCACCATCAACTCGGGGGCTGGAATCACGCCCACCACGCCGGGCACCTCGGCGGTGACCATCGACAGCAGCAATGCGGTCAGCAACGCCGGCACGATCAGCTACAGCAACGTCAACAGTGTGAACGGCGTGCTCATGCTGGGCGGCAATACCGGGAGCCTGACCAACACCGGCGCGATCACCGTCAACGAGACCTACACCTCCTCGGATTCCAACAGCGACGGGGTCAACGAGGCGCCCTACGCCAGCGCCACCTCCACCGGCCGCTACGGCGTGCGCCTGACGGGGAGTTCCCCATTCGTGGGCTCGATCGTCAACAGCGGGACGATCACCGTGCGGGGCGATTCGTCCTACGGGATATCCCTGGAAGCGCCCCTGACCGGCAGCGTCAGCAATTCCGGCACCATCACCTTTACGGGCAACACTGGCGCGGCCTTCCGCGAGACCGCTGGCGTCAGCGGCGACGTCGCCATCTCCGGGGCGATTACGGCTATCGGTCAAGCCTCCAACGCCGTCATCTTGGGTGGAGCCGTCGGCGGACGGGTCAGCGCCTACGCGGCCATCACCTCCACCGGCTATGGCCAGACCACCCGCACGACCTCCGACACCGTGCTGCAGACCATCCAGAACACCGCCAGCGAAGTGCAGCAGGGCGGCTCGGCCATGGTGGTCTCGGGCAGCGTCGCCGGCGGCGTCTTCCTCGGCGCTGCGCCGGTCTACACCAATGCCGGCGACACCACGTCCGACCGCGACGGCGATGGCATCGTCGATTCCGCCGAGGCCACGGGCTCGGTCATCACCTATGGCTTGGCCCCAGCCCTGGTGATCGGCGGGGCGACGCCGATAACGATTGGCGACTTTGTCGCCACGCCTGTCTCCGGTCTGATCACCGGAACCGTCAACAACAGCTTTGGCCTGATCATCGAAGGTTCGGTCGAAGGGCTTGGCGTCTACGATACCTACTCGGCCACGGCGCTGCAGATCGGCGGTCTGGGCGGCGCGACCACCATCGACGGCGGGATCAGGATCAGCGGCACGGTGGAGGCCCAGTCTTACGCCGCCAACGCCACGGGCATCTCCATCGGGGCAGGCGCCACAGTACCGACGATCGATAACTCCGGGGCCATCGACGCCACAGTGCTCCCCCCCAACACCACCACCAGCACCATCAACGCCTATACCGCCGCCGCCACCGGCATCACCATCGCGGCAGGCGCCAACGTGACCAACCTGATCAACAGCGGCACGATTTCCGCCTCTCTGACCGGCGATTCCAACGACGCCATCAGCGCCACGGCGGTCGTTGACCACAGCGGCACCCTGTCGTCGGTGACCAACACCGGCTCGATCACCGCCAACTTCACCGCCGACACCACCGGGGCCACCTCGCCGACCACGGCGACCTATACGGCGCTGGATCTCAGCGCCAACACCACCGGCGTCACCCTGACCCAGACCCAGGCGCCGACCATCGTGGTGACCACCACCACCACCAACAGCGTCCCCGCCGTGGTGGTGACCTCCACCCCTGCGCCGACCGGCGCCCTGACCTTCACCACCGCTTCGACCACCACCACGACCACCAACGGCAATGTGACGGTGGAGACGATCACGCCCGCCTCGCCCACCATCATCGGCGACGTGATCCTGGGCAGCGGACCCAATACCGTGGACATCCAGGCAGGTGAGGTGGTCGGCGCCCTGAACGTTGGCACCGGGGCCGCGTCCTCGCTGACCATCGATCAAGGTGCGCTCGTCCTGGGCAAGGTGAGCTATTCGGGCAGCGCCCTGACGTTGAACGTCAACAATGGCACCCTCGACTACCTGGCGCCCCAGGTGATCAAGGCCTCCAGCGTCAACGTGGGGGCCAGCGGCATCCTCTACTTCGGCGTCGATCCGGCCAACAAGACGGCGGCGCAGCTCGTGGTCTCGGGCCCGGCGACCTTCGCCACGGGCTCCAAGATCGGGCTGACCTTCGTTTCCAACGCCACATCGTCCCAGACCTACAATATCGTCAGCGCCAGCTCCCTCAGCGTGGACGAATCGGTCACCACCCTCACCGGCGCGGTGCCCTATATGTTCAACGCGGCGGTGACCTCCAACGCGGCGGCCAACAGCCTCAGCCTGACCATCTCGCCGAAAACGCCGGCCGAGCTTGGACTGAACCCCTCCCAGGCGGCGGCTCTTCTGCCCACCTACGCGGCGCTGAAGAACGACACCGAGGTGCAGCAGGCCTTCCTCGGCCAATACACCAAGGCAGGGTTCCTCGGGGTCTATAACCAGATCCTGCCGGACTATGCGGGCGGCACCTTCCAGGCAGCCAACGCCGCCTCCCAGGCCATCTCCCGCGCCACGGCGGAAGCCAACGATATCGAGAACCCCTCGGGCTCGCGCGGCGCCTGGGCCCAGGAGCTGTTCATCGGCGTGAACCAGGGCTCTGGCCAGACCAACGGTTTCCAGGGCGGCGGCTTCGGCTTCGTCGGCGGCGTGGAGACGGGCGGATCGGGCCTCGGCGCCTTTGGCCTCACCACCGCCTTCGTCTCCACCAGCATCGCCGACCCGCACGCCCAGGGCGACAGCCAGACGGCCATGTCGGAGCTGGAGCTCGGCGGCTATTGGCAGGGCGAGATCAACGGCTTTGTCGCCGACGCCCGCGTCGGCGCCGGTTACACCTGGATGAACGGCCGGCGCGAGTTCGTGCAGACCAACAGCACGGGCGACATCACCCTCGACCGCAAGGCCAAGTCGGACTGGGACGGCTACACCCTGTCGGGCCGCTTCGGACTCGCCTACAAGTGGACCCTGCCCGAGCGCTTCCTGGGCGGCGGCTGGTTCGTGCAGCCGCAAAGCCATCTGGACTACTTCCGCCTCAGCGAAAGCGCCTATAGCGAAAGCCAGACCCAGAGCATCGGCGTCCTGGCCCTGGCCGTCTCCAGCCGCACCGGACAGGAAACCAGCGGCACCGCCAGCATACTGTTCGGCCGCAAGATCGGCACGGGCATCGTCTTCCGCCCGGAACTGGAGCTGGGCGTGCGCGACGTGTTCGGCGGCGACGCCGGCGACACCACCGCCCGCTACCTGTCAGGGGGCTCGTCCTTCACCCTTACGCCGGCCGATATCACGGGCGCGGCCGGCATCGCCCGCATCAAGCTGAAGGCCTCCAGCGAATATTACGAGCTGGGCGTCGAAGCGGGTGGGGAGGTGCTCTCCAGCCGCTATGAAGAGGGCGACGTGAAAATGTCGGTCCGCGTGCTGTTCTAACCACGACCACCGGCTGACTTGCCGCCAAGCCCACTTCCCGCCAGACTGAGGCAAAACAGTTTTGGGGTGGATGGATGGTGATCGTCGACGAGCTGAGGGAACTGAACCGCGAACAGCGGTCGGCGTTTATTGCAAGCCTGCTGGGCTGGACCCTGGACGCCTTCGACTTCTTCCTTCTGACCTTCGTGGTCAAGGAGGTGGCCCACGACTTCCACGTGGAAGGCTCGGCCGTTCTGCTCAGCCTGACCCTGACCCTCGCCGCGCGGCCGTTCGGGGCGCTGTTCTTCGGCTGGTTGGCGGATAAGTATGGCAGGAAGCCCATCCTGCAGATCGACGTGGCCCTTTACGCCTTCTTCGCCCTGATCTCCGCCTTCTCGCCGAACCTGATCTTCCTCCTGGTCATGAGAACCCTGTTCGGCTTCGCCATGGGCGGGGAGTGGGGCATCGGCGCATCCCTGGTGATGGAGAGCGTGCCGGCCAAGAGCCGCGGGGTGATCTCCGGATTGCTGCAGGAAGGCTATGCGCTTGGACAGCTCTTGGGGGCGCTGGTCTTCTGGTTCATCTATCCGCACTTTTCGACCTGGTTCCCCTTCGTCTCCAGCTGGCGGGTGCTGTTCCTCCTGGGCGTCGCCCCGGCGATCCTGGTGCTCTACATGCGCCGTCATGTGAAGGAGTCGCCGGCATGGGAGGCCACGCGCGGTCAGGCGAAAGCCAAGGTGAACGCCCTGGCCGCCATCGCCCTGCATTGGAAGCGGGCGCTCTACGTGGTCGTCTTGATGACCGCCTTCAACTTCTTCAGCCACGGCACCCAGGACAATTACACCACCTTCCTGCGCATCCAGCACGGCTTCACGCCGCAGATGTCGGGCATGTTGACGGCGGTGATGAACATCGGCGCCATCCTCGGGGGCGCAGCCTTCGGCGCCTGGTCGGAGAAGATCGGCCGTCGCCACGCTATCGTCATCGCCGCGCTGATCGCCCTGCCGGTGATTCCTCTGTGGGCGTTTTCCGCCACCCCGCTCCTGCTCGGCCTTGGCGGCTTTCTGATGCAGATCTCGGTGCAGGGCGCCTGGGGCGTGGTGCCGGTGCACCTGAATGAGCTGTCGCCGCCCGAGGCGCGCGGCACCTTCCCCGGCGCGGCCTATCAGTTCGGCAACATGCTGGCCTCGGTCAACGCCGTCTTCCAAGGCCGCATCGCCGAGACCCACAAGGATGCCGCCGGCAAGGACAATTACGGCCTGGCGCTGGCCCTGGTGGCGGGAACGGTGGCCATCGTCATCGCCGTGTGTACCTGGTTCGGTCCCGAAGCCCGCGGCAAGAGCTTCGGGGCGGAAGAGGTTGAGGGGGCGTAGCGATCCTGTCATCCCGGAAAGCGCGCAGCGCTTATCCGGGACCCAGCCTCACATCCATAGCGTCTGGGTCCCGGCTCTTCGCTTCGCTACGGCCGGGATGACATCGGGGTGGCGGTTAGGCCACCAGGTCTTGGTACTGCTTATTCCGCGCGATGAAGGCCGCCGCATAGGGACAGCTGGGAACCACCTTCAGCCCCTCCGCACGCACCCGATCCAGCACCCCCGCCATCAACCGTCCGGCCGTGCCCTTGCCGCGCAGGGCTATGGGCGCCTCCACATGGGGAATGATCAGCACCTCGCCCCGGCGGACGTACTCGGCGAAGGCGATCTGGCCCTCCTCCTCCAGCTCGAAGCGGCTGTTAGCGGCGTTGTCGCGCACGCTGCTACCATCGCTCATGATCGATCCTCCTCCGGCTCAACGCGCGCGCTAGTTCAGCCGTTCCTCAACGCTTCAGCAAGACCTCGACCCCCGCCGCCTCCGCGCCCTCCAGCGCCAGGGGCTTCTCGATCCGCACGCGGGCGGAGCGGGTGTGGGGGTCGGCCAGGCAGGCGCGGGCCAGGTCCTCGGCGAAGGTTTCCACCAGGTCCACATGGCCGCCGGTGGCCAGGGCCCGAGCGCTGGCGGCCAGGGTCTCGTAGTTCACCGTGTCGCGGATCGAGCGGATGGGGCGGGGCTCCATGATCAGTTCGATGTCGATGCTCAGGGGCTGGGTGCGTCCCCTTTCATGCGGATGCACGCCGATCTCGGCCTCCACCTTCAGGCCGCGCACGAAGATCTTCAGCTCATCGGCGTCGGCCAAGGTCAGGGCTCTATGATGTCAGGGGTTTTCCAGCCGAGGTGCTGGGCGCCGTCGACGGCGATCATCTGGCCGGTCACGGCGCGGGCCCCCGCCAGATAGAGCACAGCGTCGGTGATGTCTGAGAGCCCCGTCCGCCGTTGCAGGGGGATGCCGGCCACCTCGGCGTCGAATGTCGCCTGGCTTTGGTGGATGGAGGGGAGGGTGGGGCCGGGGCCGATCCCGTTCACCCGGATATGGGGCGCCAAGGCCTGGGCCAGGGTCTGGGTGGCCGTATAGAGGGCGGACTTGGAGAGGGTGTAGCTGAAGAACTGCGGGTTGGGCCTGAGCACCCGCTGGTCGATGATGTTGACGATCGACGGGTCGGCATCCGACGCCAGCGACCCCGCCGCCGCGGCGAAGGCCTGCGCCAGGAGGATCGGGGCGAACAGGTTGGGGCCCATGTGCTCCGCCCAGCTTTGGGCGGTGAGGGTCTTTATGCTGTCGTCGCCGAAATGGGAGGCGTTGTTGACCAGAAGGGTCAGGGGTCCGACAGCGCCGACGGCGGCGGCGAGGAGCCTTTGGATCTCATCGGGATGGGAGAGATCGGCGGCGACCGACGCGGCGCGCCCGCCCGCTGCCGCGATCTCAGCGACCAGCGCCTGCGCCTCGTCGCCCTCGCCGCGATGGTGGATCGCCACGACGTAGCCTGAGGCGGCCAGCGCCAGGCTGATCGCTCGGCCCACCCGCTTGGCCCCGCCGGTGACCAAGGCGCCGCCGCGGTGGGGCAGCGTCATGGCCTGATCAGTCGACGCGGCCGAATTCGAAGAAGTTGATCGCCGCAAAGGCGATGACGAAGATGAAGATGGGCAGAAGGGCCGCCATGGGTCGGGTCTCCGAAAGGTGATCTGGCTTTAGCCCGTGGTCTCGCCCGCGACAAGCCGCGGCGGCCGATGTTAGGGAAGGATATGACCTGGCGCCGCACGATCGAACCCTATGTACGCCCCCTGTTTCACGCCTATGCGCGGCGCAGGCGCGGTCTGGTGCTCGGCGTGCGGGGCCTGGTGCTGGATGATCAAGGACGGGTGCTGTTGATCGAGCACACCTATATCAAGGGCTGGTACATGCCCGGCGGCGGGGTCGAGCGCGGCGAAACCGCCGAGCACGCCCTGGCGCGGGAAATGGTGGAGGAGGCCGGGGTGGAGATCATCGGCCGCCCGACCCTGCTGTCGATCCACGACAACCGCCGCATCTTTCCCGGCGATCACGTGCTGATCTATCGGGTGAATCGGTGGCGGCAGGGGACGGCGACCCAGCGCGGCGAGATTTCCCAGGCCGGTTTCTTTGCGCCGGACGCGCTTCCCGAAGGCACGACGCGGGCGACGCGCAACCGAATCAAGGAAGCGCTGGCGGGGGCGGAAGTCGATTTGATGTGGTGAATCGGTCCCCTCACCCTCCCACGCGCTTGCAGCGCGCGGCCCCCTCCCTCTCCCCAGAGGGGCGAGGGGTTGTCGCGGCTGAACCCTCTCCCCTGCGGGGAGAGGGCAGGGTGAGGGGCTCAGTAGCGCTGACGCTCTAGAAGGGTGAGGGAAGCGGCTAAAGCCCCTATATTCCCCCTATGGACGACTCGACCTTCATCGCCGATACGCCGCGCCTGACCGGCATGGCCCTGATCCAGGACGAGGCCCGGCGCCTGCCCGACACCCCCGGCGTCTACCGCATGATCGGCGGCGAGGCTGAGGTGCTCTATGTGGGCAAGGCCCGATCCCTGAAGAAGCGGGTCACCCACTACGCCCAGGGGCGCTTCCACACCCAGCGCATCGCCCACATGGTGCACCTGACCCGCTCGATGGAGTTCACCACCACTCGCACCGAAACTGAAGCGCTGCTGCTAGAATCCAACCTGATCAAACGGTTGAAGCCGCGCTTTAATGTGGTCCTGCGGGACGATAAGAGCTTTGCCGAAATCCTGCTCCGCCGCGATCACCCCGCGCCGCAGATCAGGAAGCATCGCGGCGCCCACACCATTTCCGGCGACTATTTCGGCCCCTTCGCCTCCACCTGGGCGGTGAACCGCACGGTCAACATCCTGCAGAAGGCGTTCTTGCTGCGCACCTGTTCGGACAGCGTGTTCGACAGCCGCACCCGCCCCTGCATGTTGCACCAGATCAAGCGCTGCTCGGCCCCGTGCGTCGATCTGATCACCCCACCCGACTACATGACCCTGGTGGAGGAGGCGCACGAGTTCCTCACCGGCAAGAGCCGGGCGGTGATGGGGCGGCTCTCGGCCGAAATGAGCGAGGCGGCGGAGAATTTGGAGTTCGAGCGGGCCGCCCGGGCGCGCGACCGCATCCGCGCCCTCTCGTCCATCTCCATGGAGCAGTCGATCAACCCTGAGACGGTGGTTGAGGCGGATGTCTTCGCCTTGCACGCCGAGGGGGGGCAGGCCTGCGTGCAGGTGTTTTTCTTCCGCGCCGGCCAGAACTGGGGCAACCGCGCCTACTTCCCGCGGGTAAACACCATGATCGACGCGGCCGAGGACGAGCCGGTGAAGGAGGGGCCGGACTTTGGCGAGAACGGCGCCATCCTCGACGCGTTTTTGGGTCAGTTCTACGAAGACAAGCCTATCCCCAGAGCCATCTTCCTCAGCCACGACGTCCCCAACCGCGCGCTCCTGGCGGAAGCCTTCACCGACAAGGTGGGCAAGAAGGTGGAGATCACCGTGCCCCAGCGCGGCGAGAAGCGTGAGCTTGTCTTTCACGCCCTGACCAACGCCAAGGAGGCCTTGGGGCGGAAGATGGCGGAAAGCTCAGCCCAGACCACCCTCCTGGCCGGGGTCTGCGAGGTGTTCGGCCTGGAGAGCCCGCCCGAACGGATCGAGGTCTACGACAACTCCCATATCATGGGGACCAACGCTGTCGGGGGCATGATCGTCGCCGGGCCGGACGGCTTTCAGAAGAACCAGTACCGCAAGTTCAACATCAAGAGCACGGAACTCGTCCCCGGGGACGACTACGGCATGATGAAGGAGGTGCTGCGCCGCCGCTTCTCTCGCCTGCAAAAAGAAGAGGAGGCGGGGGAGACGCCGCCGCGTCCCGATCTCGTGCTGGTGGACGGCGGGCAGGGGCAGTTGGACGTGGCGGTGGAGGTTTTGGCCGACCTCGGCCTCGACGACATCGTGGTGGTGGGGGTGGCCAAGGGCCCGGATCGCGATGCGGGGCTGGAGCGCTTCTTCATGCCCGGCAAGCCCCAGTTCATGCTCGAGCCCAAATCGCCGGTCCTCTACTACCTGCAGCGCCTGCGCGACGAGGCCCACAACTTCGCCATCGGCGCCCACCGGACGCGCCGCAAGATGGACATGACCAAGAACCCCCTTGACGACATCGAAGGAGTGGGCGCCGCCAAGAAGAAGGCCTTGCTGCACACCTTCGGCTCAGCCCGGGGCGTGAGCCGCGCGGCGGTGGCCGATCTGGTGAAGGTGGAGGGGGTGAGCGCGCCGCTGGCGGAGCGGATCTACGGGTATTTCCATCGGAGTTGAGCGGGGCTATGGCGCCGGTCGTTGGGCGCCGTGTTTGATCCGAAGGATGCGGACCACATCGTCTACGATCACATAGCGAATGATATAGGGGTAGATCACCGGCAGCTCTCGCACCAGGCCCGATCTGCGTCCTCGCTCAGGAAAGAGGGCAAGGCTAGCCACAGCGCTTTTAAGGCGAGCCGCCATCCGCTCGGCGGCGAGCGGTCGATCAAGGCTGATGTAATCGCGGACGGCGACAAGGTCGGTCGCCGCGCGGCGTGTCCAGATTACTTGAACCACTTCGCGGGGGCGGCCTTTTCGTCAGGCTTGCCCCAGGTGTCGAGCCAGGCGGCGATCTCCTCGTGGGGAATCACCCTTCCGGCTTCGATGTCCGCGAAGCCCTCAGCGTCTGCCGCGATTTCCGCAGCTTCGTCGAGTTCATCGAAAAAGGACGTGTCGCTGCTGGGCATAATCGCGACTATACCACTTTCGACGCCGCTTGGGCAGAGCTTTGAGTGCTCGGTGCTTCCCGACTGTAGCCCAGCCAGCCGGAAAACCGCTAAACGTCGCCCATGTTGCGACTGACCGAACTGAAGCTGCCGCTCGACCACCCCGTTGACGCCATCAAGGCCGCCATCCTCGAACGCCTCGATCTGCTGTCCGATGAGCTGATCGACTACGCGGTGGTGCGCCGCGCCCACGATGCGCGACGCAAGGCTGCGATCCTGATGGTCTACTCGGTGGACGTGACGGTGCGGGACGAGGCCGCGGTGCTGGCCCGTCACGCCAGCGATCCGAAACTCCAGCCAGCGCCGGACACCGCCTATCGTTTCGTCGGTCGAGCGCCCGAAGGCATGACCGATCGCCCCGTGGTGATTGGCGCCGGACCCTGCGGCCTCTTCGCCGGACTGATCCTGGCGCAGATGGGTTTTCGGCCGATCATCCTCGACCGGGGCAAGGCGGTGCGCGAGCGAACGAAAGACACCTGGGCCTTCTGGCGGAGAGGCGTGCTCGACCCGGAATCCAACGTGCAGTTCGGCGAAGGCGGCGCCGGCACCTTCTCCGACGGCAAGCTCTATAGCCAGATCAAGGACCCGCGGCATCTGGGCCGCAAGGTGTTGAACGAGTTCGTGCTCGCCGGCGCGCCGCCGGAAATCCTCACTGAGGCGCACCCGCACATCGGCACCTTCCGTCTGGTCGGCATGGTCGAGCATATGCGCGCCGGCATCGAGGCGCTCGGCGGCGAATATCGCTTCGAGAGCAAGGTCGAGCAGCTGGATATCGAGACCGACGCCGATGGGGCGCGGCGGGTGCGGGGCGTGGAGTTGGCGGATGGGTCGCGCATCGCCGCCGATTGGGTGGTGCTGGCCATCGGCCACAGCGCCCGCGACACTTTTCAGATGATCTACGACCAGGGCGTCCACATCGAGCCCAAGCCCTTCTCCATCGGTTTTCGCATCGAACATCCCCAGTCGCTGATCGACAAGGCGCGGTTCGGGACCTGCGCCGGGCATCCTGACCTGGGCGCCGCCGACTACAGCCTGTCTCACCACGCCAGCAACGGACGCTCGGTCTATAGCTTCTGCATGTGTCCTGGCGGCACGGTGGTGGCGGCGGCGTCCGAGCCTGGGCGGGTGGTCACCAACGGCATGAGCCAGTATTCGCGCAACGAGCGCAACGCCAACGCCGGCCTCGTGGTGGAGATCACACCGGCGGACTATCCCGACCATCCCCTGGCCGGGGTCGCCCTGCAGCGTCAATGGGAGGCGGCGGCCTACATCGCGGGGGGCGAGACCTATGCGGCGCCGGCCCAGCGGGTGGGCGACTTCCTGGCGGGGCGCCCCTCGACCGCGCTCGGTGCGGTGATCCCCTCCTATAGGCCAGGGGTGCATCCGACCGATCTGGCCAGCTGTCTGCCGGAGTTCGCCATCGCGGCGATCCGCGAGGCGCTGCCGGTGTTCGGCCGGAAGATCCCCGGCTATGACCACCCCGACGCCGTGTTGACCGGGGTGGAGACCCGCACCTCATCGCCAATTCGCATTCGCCGGGACGCGGCGTTCGAGAGCATCAACACCCTTGGTCTTTATCCGGCGGGGGAGGGGGCGGGCTACGCCGGCGGGATCCTCTCGGCCGCCATCGACGGGATCAAGGTGGCCGAAGCGGTCGCCCAAGCGCTGCTGGCGCCGCCGCCGCGGCTGGACGCCTGAGCGACGTGGCAAAATTGGGCCGACCATCTTGTGCTGACCGCCAAGCTCGACCACTTGAGGCGGGGCGGGGCGGGGCGGGGGCGCGATGGATCATCGGTTGGCGGCCGCACGATCCTTTTCAGCCAAGCTATTCAATCAGTCAGTCAGGTAGGCCCGTGGCCCCGTCGATCATCTCCATTTCCGGCCTGACCAAGACCTATGCGTCGGGGCACCAAGCGCTCAAATCCGTCGATCTGGAGATTCAGGCGGGGGAAATCTTCGCCCTTCTGGGAGCCAATGGCGCCGGCAAGACCACCCTCATCGGCATCGTCTGCGGCATCGTCAACGCCAGCTCCGGCCGGGTGGTCGCCGACGGCCATGACATCGGCGTCGACTACCGCGCCGCTCGCTCCAAGATCGGCCTGGTGCCGCAAGAGCTCAGCACCGACTCTTTCGAGACCGTTTTCAACACTGTCAGCTTCAGCCGGGGCCTGTTCGGCAAGCCGCCCAACAAGGCCTATGTCGAGCAGGTGCTGAGGGACCTGTCCCTGTGGGACAAGAAGGACGCCCAGATCAAGGATCTCTCCGGCGGCATGAAGCGCCGGGTGATGATCGCCAAGGCCCTGTCCCACGAGCCGCGCATCCTCTTCCTCGACGAGCCCACCGCCGGGGTGGACGTGGAGCTGCGCCGGGACATGTGGGAGATGGTCAGAAAGCTGCGGGGCGCCGGCGTCACCATCATCCTCACCACCCACTACATCGAGGAGGCCGAGCAGATGGCCGACCGCATCGGGGTGATCTCCAAAGGCGAGATCATCATGGTGGAAGACAAGGTGGTTTTGATGGAAAAACTCGGCAAGAAGCAGCTGACCTTGCAGTTGCAGGCGCCCTTGACCAGCATTCCGCCTGAATTGGCCGCCTACGATTTGGAGCTGTCCGACGATGGGACCAAGATCGTCTACACCTTCGACGCCCGTCACGAAGGCACCGGCATCGCCGGCCTGATGCGTCAGCTGGCCGCCTCCGGGGTGGATTTCAAGGATCTGCAGACCAAGCAGAGCTCCCTTGAAGATATTTTCGTCAGCCTGGTGAGCACCAGATCATGAGCAGCCAGGGCCTCAATATCCACGCCATTCGCGCCATCTATCGGTTCGAGCTGTCGCGCTGGTTTCGCACCTTGACCCAAAGCCTCCTGGCCCCGGTGATCTCCACCTCGCTCTATTTCGTGGTGTTCGGCTCGGCCATCGGCTCGCACATGGGGGCCATCCATGGGGTCAGCTACGGCGCCTTCATCGTGCCGGGGCTGATGATGCTGGCGGTGCTGACCGAGAGCCTGTCGAACGCCTCGTTCGGCATCTACATGCCCAAATGGGTCGGCACCATCTATGAGCTCCTCTCCGCCCCGGTGTCTTGGTTCGAGGCGGTGGCGGGCTATGTGGGAGCTGCGGCGACCAAGTCGGTTCTGCTCGGCCTGGTCATCCTGGTCACCGCCCGCATCTTCGTGCCCTTCCACATCCTGCACCCCTTATGGATGGCGGCCTTCCTGGTGCTGACGGCGGTGACCTTCAGCCTATTTGGATTCCTCATCGGCGTCTGGGCCAACGATTTCCAGAAGCTGCAGATCATCCCGACCCTGGTGATCACCCCGCTGACCTTTCTGGGGGGCAGCTTCTACTCGATCAGCATGTTGCCGCCGATCTGGCGGAAGATCACCCTGGTGAACCCGGTCGTCTATCTGATCTCGGGTTTCCGTTGGAGCTTCTATGGCGTCGCCGACGTCAGCGTGGGCGTCAGCCTTGGCATGACCCTGGGCTTCATGGCCCTGTGCCTTTGCGCCATCTGGTGGGTGTTCAAGACCGGCTATCGCCTGCGGACATAGAGCATGGACGATAGCCGACGCATCACTCGGTGATGAAGTTCAGCAGATCTTGGTTCAGCCGCGCGCCGGCGGTGGCGGTCAGGCCGTGAGGTTCGCTGTCGTATTCGACGATGCGGGCGTGGGGGACCAGCGCGGCGATCCGGCGGGCTGAGACCTCGATGGGGACGGTCTTGTCGGCGGTCCCGTGGATCACCAAGAGCGGTACGGCGACGCCCTTCAGATCCGCGCGAAAGTCGGTTTCGGAAAAGGCGCGCACGCAGTCCAAGGTCGCCTTGGGCGAGCCCAGCAGGGCCAGCGAGACGAACCATTTGAGCACCCCATCGGAAACCTTCTTTTCCAAGAGGCCGTTGCCGTAGAAGTTCGGAGCGAACTCGGTGAAGAACTGGGCCCGGTCCATCTGGATGCCGTGGCAGATGCCGTCGAACACCCGTTGCTCGACTCCGTCCGGATTATCGTCGGTCTGCAACAGATAGGGCGTCACCGCAGAGATCAACGCCGCCCGCGCCACCCGCGCCGAGCCATGCCTGCCGAGATAGCGCGCCACCTCGCCCCCGCCCATGGAGAAGCCGACCAGGGTGGCGTTCTTCAGGTCCAAGGCGTCCATGATGGCGGCCAGATCGTCGGCCAGGGCGTCGTAGTCATAGCCATCCCAGGGCTGGTCCGAGCGCCCGAACCCGCGCCGGTCATAGGCGATCACCCGCAAACCCTGGTTGGCTAGGAAGGGCGCCTGGCTCTCCCACATGTCCGCGTCGAGCGGCCAGCCATGGATCAGCACCACAGGCGCACCCTCGCCCCAATCCTTGTAGTAGAGCTGGGTTCCGTCTTTGGCGGCGACGTAGGGCATGGGAGGCTCCAGAGAAAATCGGCGTTGCTTAAAACTATCCGAAAAGCGCTCCGTTCCGTCACCGCCGATGCTTGACTCTTCCGTTAGTATTGACTTACTGTAAGTGATGACTAACTCAACCCGTGCGATTGACGCCCTCTCCGCCCTCGGCGATCCGACCCGCCGATCCATCTTCGAGCGGGTGGCGGCGGGGCCGGCGGCGGTGGGCGCCCTGGCGGCAGGGCTGACGGTCAGCCGCCCGGCGGTGTCCCAGCATCTGCGCGTGCTGAAGGAGGCGGGGCTGGTGACCGAGAGCGCTGAGGGAACCCGGCGCATCTATCGGATCGATCCGCGCGGCGTCGGCGCCATGCGCGACTGGCTGGACCAGCATTGGGACCGGGCGCTCGCCGCCTTCTCGGATTTTGTCGATCAGCAAGTAGAGGAGACTCCATGACTATCGCCCCCATCGTCAAGACCGTCGTGGTCAAGGCCCCGCCCGGCAAAGCGTTCGATCTCTTCGCTGCTCACATGAGTCAGTGGTGGCCAAAGGGAACGACCATCGGCAAGGCGCCCCACGAGGCCATCGTCATCGAACCCCGAGTCGGCGGGCGCTGGTATGAGGCGGACGGCGAGGGCGTAGAGGCTGTCTGGGGCGAGGTGCTGGCCTGGGAGCCGCCGACACGCCTGCTGCTCGGCTGGAAGCTTGATAGCCGCTTCACCTACGATCCCGATCTCATCACCGAGGCGGAGCTGACCTTCGTCCCGCAAGCCGGCGGGCGCACCCTGGTGACCCTGGAGCATCGCAATCTGGAGCGCTTCGGCGTTGACGCGGCGAAAACCGCCGAGCAGCTCGGCGGCGGCTGGCCGACCCGTCTGCAGAACTTCGCCGATTTCGCCGACGAGGCCAGATCGCCGGCCATCGAAAAGGGAAGGGACCTGCATCCATGAGCGACTTCATCATTCACGGCGTGCCCGGCAGCCCCTATGTGCGGGCGGTGTTGGCCACCCTGCACGAAAAGGGCCTGGCCTTCGCGTTCAGGGCCCTGGGGCCGGGCGGCGCAAGGCTGCCCGATCATCTGGCGAAGATGCCGTTCGGACGCATCCCGGTGTTCGAGCACGGCGACTTCATACTCTACGAGACCCAGGCGATCCTGCGTTATCTGGATCGGATTGCGCCCACGCCCAGCCTGATCCCCACAGATCCTAAAGCGGCCGCGCGGATGGATCAGCTGATCGGGGTCAACGACTGGTACCTGTTCGGCGAGGCGGGCCGGGTGATCGGCTTTCAGCGCATCATCGCGCCGAAGTTCTTCGGCGCGGAGCCGGACGAGGCGGTGATCGCGGCGGCCCTGCCCAAGGCCGAGGTCTGCTACCGCGAACTGGACCGACTGCTGGGCGCGCAAGCCTTCATGACCGGCGACGCCCTCACCCTGGCCGACCTGATGATCGCGCCCCACCTCGATCTTTTGGCGAGCACACCCGAAGGCGCGGCCCTGTTGCGGCAGAACCCGCGCTTGAACGCCTGGCTGGAGCGGATGCTGGCGCGGCCCAGTTTCGCCGCCACCACCTGGGCGGCGGTGGCCGCCCTAGCGGCCTGATTCCGGGCCTATCCCCGCTGGCTGAGCTTTCGGATCAGGAATTCCGCCAGCGCCTCCACCCGCGCCGGTCGCGGCCCGCCAGGCGGGGTGACTAGGTGCAGGGCGGCCGAGGGCATGGTCCAGTCGGTCAGGATCGCCTCCAACCGTCCCGCCGCCAGATCCTCGTCGACGATAAAGGCCGGCAGCATGGCGATGCCAAGCCCCGCGAGCAGGGCGGGGGTCAGGGCGTCGCCGTTCGTGACCCTCAACGGCCCGGAGGGCCGGATCGCCGCTTCTTCGCCATCTCTGGTGAACCGCCAGAGGTCAGGCGTCTGCTGATAGGCGTAGCCGAGGCAGGCGTGCTCGGCCAAGTGCAAAGGATGGGTCGGCCGCCCCCGCCGCGCCAGATAGGCCGGCGAGGCCACCACGTGCAGCGACATCGGCCGAAGGCGCCGTGCGATCAATGACGAATCCGGCAGGACGCCGATGCGCAAGGCCGCGTCGAACCCCTCGCCGATCAGATCGACCATGGCGTCCGACAGGTGCAGGTCCACCGCGATGTCCGGGAAGGCGGTGAGGAACTCCGGCAGGATCGGCGCCACCTCGCGCAGGCCGAATGACATGGGGGCCGCCAGCCGCACCAGTCCCCGAGGCGTGACCGATTGCGCCAGGCAATCGCTTTCCGCCGCCTCGCCTTCGGCCAGGATGTGCGCCGCCCGTTCGCTCAGCTGGCGGCCGGCGTCGGTCAGGGCGAGGCGGCGGGAGGTGCGGTTGAACAGCCGTGCGCCCAGCCGCGCCTCCAGCCGGCTGACCGCCTTGGAGACCGTGGCCTTGGACAGCTGCAGATCCTCGGCGGCGGCGGCGAAGGAGCGCAACTCCACCACCTTGGCGAAGATGGCGAGGCCTTCAAGATCGGGAAGCTTGGGCATTTGGAAACAATGAGTTTCGAAAGTTTCTATTTATGCATCGATGATCGGACCTATCTTGTCCTCAAGCAAGGGGCGCTCCGCCCCACCCCCATAAGCCTAGGAGGCTTGAGATGATTGAACGCAGAACTTTCGACGGGCTCGGCGGCGCCGACCACGGCTGGCTGAAGGCCAAGCACCACTTCTCCTTCGCCAGCTACTACGACCCCAAGCGCATGGGCTGGGGCCCGATCCGGGTGTGGAACGACGATCAGATCGCCCCCAACACCGGCTTTCCGCCCCATCCCCATGAAGACATGGAGATCATAACCTACGTCCGCACCGGGGCCATCACCCATCAGGACAGCCTGGGCAACACCGGCCGCACCGAAGCCGGCGACGTGCAGGTGATGAGCGCGGGCACGGGGGTTCGTCACTCCGAATATAATCTGGAATCCGAGGACACCACCCTGTTCCAGATCTGGATCGAGCCGAGCCGGCGCGGCGGTCAACCGGGCTGGGGCGCCAAGCCCTTCCCTAAGGGCGATCGCTCGGGCAAGTTCGTCACCCTGGCCTCGGGCTTTGAGGACGACAAGGACGCCCTGCCGATCCGCACCGACGCCCGCATCCTCGGCGCCACCCTGAAGGCAGGCGAGAGCATGGACTACCCCATCGGCCGCACCCGCCATGGCTATCTCGTGCCGGCGGTGGGCTCGGTGGAGGTCAATGGCCAGTTGATTGGTCATCGCGACGGTGCGGCGATCCTGGGCGAGCCGAGCATCACCATCAAGGCGCTCGAAGACGCCGAAATCGTTCTGGTGGACGCCGCGTAAGCGGCGCTCGCCTTCCTTTCCAATCCCAACTTTCAAACCAAGGAGGCTCTCGTGGCCAAGGTTCTCGTTCTCTATTACTCCGCCTACGGGCATATCGAAAAAATGGCCGAAGCCGTCGCCGAGGGCGCCCGCGCCGCTGGCGCCACGGTCGACATCAAGCGCGTGCCCGAGCTGGTGCCCGCCGAAGTGGCCAAGGCGTCCTATTACAAGATGGATCAGGCCGCCCCGGTGGCCACCATCGCCGACCTGAAGGAATACGACGCCATCGTCGTCGGCACCGGCACCCGCTTTGGCCGCATGGCCTCGCAGATGGCCAACTTCCTGGATCAGGCCGGCGGCCTTTGGGCCACGGGCGCCCTGAACGGCAAGGTCGGCGGCGCCTTCACCTCCACCGCCAGCCAGCACGGCGGCCAGGAGACCACCTTGTTCTCCATCATCACCAACCTCTTGCACTTCGGCATGGTGATCGTGGGCATGGACTATGGCTATCAAGGTCAGATGGGCGTGAAGGCGGTGCATGGCGGCTCCCCCTACGGCGCCACAACCATCGCCGACGGCGATGGCTCGCGCCAACCTTCCGAGGTCGAACTGGAGGGCGCGCGCTACCAGGGCCGCAAGATCGCCGAGACGGCGGCGAAGCTGCACGGGTAAGGTAACGCGTCGGAACCCCTCACCCTCCCACGATGCTGCGCATCGCGGGCCCCTCCCTCTCCCCGAAGGGGCGAGGGTAGGGTGAGGGGATCAGCCGCGCCGCCCATCCACCCTCACCACCACCGTCGTCGACAACCCCGGCCGCAGGCGATCCAGTCCCGCCTGGCCCGGCTCAAACCGGATCCGCACCGGCACCCTCTGCACGATCTTGGTGAAGTTGCCGGTTCCGGGCTCGAAGGGCAGGAGTGAGAACTGCGAGCCCGATCCTGGGGCGAAGCTCTCCACCTCGCCCCTCAGTTTCACGCCGGGCAGGGCGTCGATCTTGATCACGGCCGGCTGGCCGGCGGTCATGCGGGCCACCTGGGTCTCCTTGAAATTGGCGGTGACGTAGAGCGAGCCCAGGGGCACGATGGTCAAAAGCCGCGTGCCCGGCTGCACATAGTCGCCCGCCTCTACCTGCCGGTCGCCGACCACCCCGTCGATGGGCGCGCGGATCACCGTGTGGGTCTGGTCCTGCTTGGCGAGGTTCAGCGCCGCCTGGGCGCGGGCGACGGCGGCTTCCGCTTGCCCCAGGGCGGCTTCCAGGGTCGCGCGTTTGGCGCCGGTGACGGCGGCCTGGTTGCGGCTGACGTCCAACAGGGCGCGGCTGTGGTCGGCGTCCGATCGAGCGGTGATGGCGGCGGCGCGGAACGTATCTGCATCCCGCCGGGCCACCGCGCCGGAGGCCACCAGATTGTCATAGCGCTTGCGGTCGGCGTCGGCCCGCTGGCTCTGGGCGTCGGAGGCGCGGATGGTGGTCTCGGCGGCGCGGACGGACGAGGCCGCCAGCCTCTCCTCGGCGTCCAGCGACATCAGGGCGGCGCGGGCGGACTGCACCGAAGCCTCAGCATTCTGCAGATCGGCGGCGGCGGCGGCCACGCGCGCGTCGAACTCCTCCGGATCGATCCGCACCAGGGGATCGCCGCGCTTCACTGGCTGGTTGTGGCGAACCAGCACCTCGGCGACGAGGCCGCGCACCTTCGGAGCCGCGACCGAGCTATCGGCCGCCACATAGGCGGCGTCGGTCGACTGGCTGGACTTGGGTGCGGCGATATAGAGGGCGCCGCCGGCGGCGGCGAGCACGGCGGCGCCGACGGCGAGCAGGGCCTTGCGCTGGGGCCCCTTGGCCTTGGTCGCGGCGGGCGTCTGGGGCGGCGCAACCTCCGGGCTCATTGTGCGGGGAGCGGTCAGGGCGGCGTCGGTCATTGGTCTAGCACCAGAAGCGTGGAGGTGGCGGAGGCGTAGAGTTTGCCGGCGGCGTCGGTGAGCTTGGCTTCGGTGAAGGCGGCGCGGCGGCCGATGGTCAGCACCCGGCCCTCGGCGCGGACCGGGCCGGTGTCCTTGGTCATGGCCTTGTGATAGGCGACCTTCAGCTCAAGGGTGGTGTAGCCCTGGCCCGGCTTCAGCTTGGAGTGGGTGGCGCAGCCACAGGCGGAGTCCAAAAGCGCAGCAGCATAGCCCCCGTGGATGTTGCCCATGGGATTGTAGGCGTGCAGCCCTGGAATCCCTTCAAAGATCGCCCAGCCGTCGCCGGCGTCGACAATCGTGAAATCCAGGGTCTCGCCGATCGGCGCCCGCCCGCCCATGGCGATCATCGCCTTCAGCTGTTCCAGACCGGTCAGTCCCGGCTCCATTTCGGCCACGAGGTTCATTGGGTCGTCTCCATCAGGCCCAGCCGTCGCTTCAACGCGTCGCGGGAGGTTTTCAGGATCAGGTCGGATTGCACCGGGTCGGCCACCGCCCGGGCGAGGGACAGGGCGCCGACCATTTCCGAGAGGGCGGACCGGGCGAGGGCCTCCGGATCGTCTAGACCGAGCAGCTGCAGATGGCCGGCCAGCCGTCCGGTCAGGGCCGCCACCCCCTGGCCATAGCGCTCTCGCGACCCGCCTTCCATGCGCGACAGGTCGGCGGAGAGGGCGGCGATCGGGCAGCCGGCGCCGCGCGCGTCTCGATGGGCGCGCGACAGGTAGAAGCGGATGTATCTCGCCAGCCCCTCCGCCGGGGGATTGTCGGCGGTCTCGTGCGCGAAGCGGCCGCGCGCGTCGTTGAACATCTCATCGATGGCCGCGGCCACCAACTCGTCCTTGGACTTGAAGTGGGCGTAGAAGCCGCCGTGGGTCAGGCCCGCCTTGGCCATCACCCCGGCCACGCCGATGCGGTGGGGCCCTTCGGCGCGGATCGCCTTGGCCGCCTCCTGCAACACCCGCGCCCGGGTCTTCTGCTTGTGCTCGGCGTCGTAGCGCATGGCTTGCGCCTCCGTTTATATGATGCATATAATATAATCGAAGCCGGCTTGGCAAGAGCGCTGGGGCAAGAGGGCGACATGACCGAAGCGACGGCCCATTTCGGGAGGCGGTTCTTCAGCGAGCCCGAGGTCATGGTCCTCCCGGCCGACCTGCCGACGGGGCGCAAGTTCCTGATCTTCGCGGTTATGGCCTTTGGCATGTTCATGGCCCTGATCGACATCCAGATCGTCGCCGCTTCCCTCAATGACGTGCAGGCGGGGCTGGCGGCCGGGCCGGACGAGATCAGCTGGGTGCAGACCGGCTATCTGATGGCCGAGCTGGTGATGATCCCGTTTTCCGCCTTCCTGGCCCAGGCCCTCTCCACCCGCTGGCTGTTCAGCCTGTCGGCCGCCCTGTTCACCCTTTCCAGCGCCCTTTGCGGCGCGGCTTGGGACATCCAGTCGATGATCCTGTTTCGGGTGATCCAGGGGTTTGTCGGCGGGGCCATGGTGCCAACGGTGTTCGCCACCGGCTACGCCCTGTTCACCGGCCCGCAACGGGCGATGATCCCGGCCATCCTCGGCATGGTTTCGGTGCTGGCCCCGACGCTGGGCCCGACGGTGGGCGGCTGGCTGACCGATGCGGTCGGCTGGCGCTCGATCTTCTACATCAACGTCGCGCCGGGGATCGCCGTCACCCTCCTCTCCATCCTGCTCGTCAAGGTGGATCGGCCCAATCTGCGGATGCTGAAGAGCATCGACTATTCCCACCTGATCTCCATGGCGGTGTTCCTGGGGGGGCTGGAATATGTCCTGGAAGAAGGCCCCCGCCACGACTGGTTCGGCGATCCCAATATACTGACCGCCGCCTGGGCGTCGGCGGTGGGCTTCGCCCTGTTCTTGGAGCGGTCGTTCAATTCCTCGGGGCCGATCGTCAAGCTGACGCCATTCCGTAAGCCGACCTTCGCCATCGCCTGCGTCTTCAACCTGGTGATCGGCTTTGGGCTCTATTCGGCCACCTACCTCGTGCCCGTGTTTTTGGGGCGGGTGCGGGGCTACGACAGTTTGCAGATCGGCACGACCGTCTTTGTAGTCGGGATCACCCAGGTGCTCTCCACCGTCATCGCCGCCCGGCTATCGCAAAGCGCCGATCCGCGGGGCGTGATCTCCGTCGGCCTGATCCTCTTCGCCGCCAGCCTGTGGCTCGCCTCCTACATCACGCCCGATTGGGGCTTTGTCGCCTGGCTGGCCCCGCAGATGCTGCGCGGGTGCGCGGTGATGTTGTGCATCGTGCCGAGCGTCGGCATGGCGCTGGGCGGCTTCGAGATGGCCGAGCTGCGCTACGCCTCGGGCCTCTTCAACCTGATGCGCAATCTCGGCGGCGCCATCGGCATCGCCGTGGTCAACACCTGGCTCTCGGACAACACCCGCATCCAGGCGGCCCGCATGGGCGAGGCGCTGGGCGAGAACGCCCGCCGCGCCCCCGACTTCGTCGCCGCCCTGGCTCAAGAGATCGGCCAGCGGGCCGGCGATCCGCAACAGGCGCTGCTGGCCGCCCAAGGCGAACTGGCCCGGCTGGTGGGCCGCTACGCCCTCACCACCGCTTTCAACGAGGTGTTTCGGTTGATGGCCTGGCTGTTCATCGCCGCCTTGATCCTGGCGCCCTTCTGTCGCCCCGCCCCGCAAACCGGCGCGCCGCCCCCCGACGCCCACTGATGGTGATCCCATGACCGCTTTCAAGTTTACGCCGAGCCTATGGCGCGCCGCGTCCGCGACCGTCCTCGCCGCCGCCCTGGCCGGCTGCGCGGTGGGGCCGACCTATCGGCGTCCGGAGATGGCCCTGACGCCCGCCTTCCACACCGCCCCGCCCGCCGCGTCCACGGCGACGACCTCGCTGGACGCCTGGTGGACCGGCTTTGGCGATCCGGAACTAACGGCGGTGGTGCAGCGGGCGGGAGCCCAGAACCTCGATCTTGCGGAGGCGCGCGCCCGGCTTTTGCAATCGCGCGCGGCGGCCAAGGCGGCGGGAGCGGCGCTCTTGCCCACCCTCGACGGCGCGGGCGCGGTCGCCGACGGGCGCCAATCGCTGAACAGTCCCTTGGGCGAGATCGGCCGCCATGTGCCGAACTTTCCCCGCGACTATGACGACTACACCCTCAGCGCCACGGCCTCCTGGGAGATCGACCTCTTCGGCGGCCTGCGTCGTCAGCACGAGGCCGCTCGCGCCGACGCCAGGGCCGATCAGGCGCAAGCCGAAGCGGTGAAGGTGGCGGTGCAGGCCGACGCCGCCGACGCCTATCTGCAAATCCGCGCCTATCAGGCTCGCCTCGCCGTCGCCCGCCAACAGGAGACGGTGCAGCGCGATCTGGTCGCCCTCCTGAAGCGGCTGAGCGGGGAGGGGGTCTCGCCGGAGCGGGAACTGCACCAGGCCCAGGCGGCTCTGGAGGGAGTGGCCGCCTCCATCCCGCCGCTCATCGCCGGCGAGGAGGCCCAGCTGAACCGGCTGGACGTGCTGATGGGCGCTCAACCGGGAACGTATCGCGCCGAGCTGATCGCCGAGGCGCCCGTGCCCGCGCCGCCGGCCCTGACCGTCCAAAGCGCGCCCGCCGATCTCCTGCGCCGCCGACCCGACGTGATCGCGGCCGAACAGCGCCTGATCGCCGCCAACGCCCGCATCGGCGCGGCCATCTCCGACTACTATCCCAAGGTCTCGCTCTCGGCCCTGTTGGGGGTGGACAGTCTCGACTCCAGCCACGTCTTCTCCGGCGACGCTCTGCAGCGGCAGGCGGCGGCGGGCTTCCGCTGGCGCCTGTTCGACTTCGGCCGTATCGACGCGGAGGTCGCCGCCGCCAAGGGCCGCGACGCGGAGGCCCTGGCCGCCTATCGCCTCAGCGTCCTGAAGGCGGCCGAAGAGGTGGAGAACGCCTTCTCAGACGTGGCGCAAGACGAAGCGCGCGCCTCAGCCCTGGACCGTCAGATCCACGAGCTGACCGCCGCCCGCCGCCAGGCTGAACAGGCCTACGAGGGCGGGGTGATCAGCCTGATCGAGGTGCGCGACGCCGACCGTGAGCTCCTCAACGCCTCCGACCAGCTGGCCCAGGCGCGGGCCGGCGCGGCGCGGGCGGCGGTGGCCTCGTTCCGGGCGCTCGGCGGCGGCTGGGGCGCGGCCCCACTGACGGCGAGCCCTATCTAGGGCGCCGCTGTCGCCGCTCCATCCTGGCGGTAGATCACTCCGCCCTTCATGACGAAGGCGATCTTCTCGAACTGGCCGGGGTCCTGCAAGGGATCGCCGTTGACGGCCACCATGTCCGCATAACGCCCGGCCTGCACCGAGCCGATGCGGTCCGAGGCGCCGATCAAATCCGCCCCGTTGCGGGTGGCGACGAAGATGGCGTCCAGCGGGGTCATGCCATTGGCGATCAGAAGGCCGAACTCCATGGCGTGGTCGCCCTCGCCGATATCGGTGCCGTAGGCGATCTTCACCCCGGACGCGATGGCCAGCGGCAGATTCCGCTTGGGCAGCAAGTCATTCGCCAGCTCCTTTTGCGCCGTACCGGGGGTGAGGAGCTCGGGATGGTCGCGGGCGGCGGCGTAGAAGACGTCGTAGACCGTCAGGGTGGGCACCAGATAGGTCCCGTGCGCCTTCATCAAGGCAAATGTTTGCGCGGTGGCGAAGGAGCCGTGCTCCACCGAATCCACCCCGGCCCGCACGGCGTTCTCGATGGCTTCCGGCGGATAGATATGGGCGGCGACCTTCATGCCGAGACCATGGGCGGTGGCCACCGCCGTGGCCATCTCCTCATTGGTCATCAGCTGCAGGTGCGGATTGTCGCCGGTGGAGGCGATGCCGCCCGACGGCATCATCTTGATCAGGTCGGCGCCCCGCTCCTTGTGCTGACGCACGCGCAGGCGCGCCTCCTCGGGCGAATTGACGATGCCATTGTCCCAGCCGGGATGAGAGAGCGCGCGATCGAGCCCATTGCGCGGATCGCCATGGCCGGCGGTGGGGCCGAGCGGCTCCAGGGAGACCCACAGGCGCGGTCCGGCGATCTTGCCGTCGTTGATGGCGTCGCGCACCGACACCGTGTCGTCGCCCCCGCCCACGTCGCGGGCGCTGGTGAAGCCCTGCTGCAGCATCTGGCGGGTGAAGACGGCGGCGTCGAGGGCGCGGTCGATCTCGGTGTGGGTCAGCCAGTCCTCGGTCGCATTGGTGCGACTGGGCAGCTTGGCCGCTATGTGTACGTGGCAGTCGATGAAGCCGGGCATGACGGTGGCGGCGGTCAGATCGACCACCTCTGCGCCCGGCGGGGTTCGATAGCCGGCCACAACCCCGGTGATTCTGTCGTCGTGGATCAGGATCGACATCTGATGGGCCGGGGCGGGGCTGACCCCGTCGATCAGGGTTCCAGCGTGGATCACCAGGTCTTTGGCCGCGGCCGGTGTCGCCATCAGGGTCAGAATCAAGGCCGCCTTTGTGGTGTGCCGTCTCATGTCGCGCTCCCCGAACGATGATGCGGGGTCGCATGATCGGATGGCCCTCACAAGCCTTCAGCCGCGCATCGATCCGGTCTGCATGAAGCGTTGGTGCCAGGAGAGCGCTTCCCCGGGCAGGCTGGGCGATTGTTGGCCATAGGAGCCGATGCGGGCGCGGCGATAATAGTCCTGCAGCGCCGGGCGATAGTCCGGGTGGGCGCAGTTGGCCATGATGGTCTCCGCCCGCTGCTTGGGCGACAGGCCCCGCAGATCCGCCAGCCCCTGTTCGGTGACGATCACCTGCACGTCCTGGGTGATGTGATCCACGTGGCTGGCCTGGGGCACGATGGTGGAGATCTTGCCGCCCTTGGCGGTGGAGGGGGTGGTGAAGATGGAGATGTAGGCGTTGCGGGCGAAGTCTCCCGAACCGCCGATCCCGTTCTGGATCGCCGAGCCCATCACGTGGGTGGAGTTCACATTGCCGTAGATGTCCGCCTCGATCAGGCCGTTCATGGCGATGCAGCCGAGGCGCCGGATCAACTCGGGATGATTGCTCATCTCCTGGGCGCGCAAGATCATCTTGTGGCGGAAGCTCTCCATGTCGGCGTTCAGCGCGGCGGCGGCGTCGGGACTGAGGGAGAAGGCGGTGGCCGAGGCCATGCGCAGCTTCCCGGCCTTCAACAGGTCCAGCATCCCGTCCTGGATCACCTCGGTATAGGCGGTCATGTCCTCGAACGGCGAATCCACCAGGCCCGTCAGCACCGCATTGGCCACGTTTCCCACCCCCGATTGCAGGGGTAGGAGGCTCTCGGGCAGGCGGCCCTTCTTCACCTCGTGATGGAGAAATTCGATCAGATGGCCGGCGATCGCCAGGGCCGCCTGATCGGGCGCTGCGAACGGCAGATTGCGGTCCGGCGCATCGGTCTCGACGATGGCGACGATCTTGGCGGGATCGACGCGGAAATAGGGCTCGCCGATACGGTCGTCCGGGCGAACCAGAGGAATCGGTTTGCGGTGAGGCGGCAGGGCGGTGCCGTAGTAGATGTCGTGCATCCCCTCCAGCGCCGGGTTCTGCCAGCGGTTGACTTCTAAGATCACCTGGCTGGCGCGGTCGAGCCAGGTCTTGTTGTTGCCGACCGAGGAGGAGGGGATCAGGGCCCCATCGGGGCGGATGCCGCTGATCTCGATCAGGGCGGTGTCCAGGGGGCCGAGGAACCCCTGCCAGGCCATGGGCGCCACCTGGCTGAGGTGTATGTCGAAATATTCCATCTCCCCGCGATTGATTTTTTCCCGAGCGATGGGGTCGGAATTATAGGGCAGGCGGAACTCGACGCCGTTGGCGCGGGCCAGGGCCCCATCCAGCTCAGGGCCGGTGGAGGCGCCCGTCCACACCCGGATGCGGAATGGATCGCCCGCCGCATGAGCCCGCTCCATCCGCGCCGCCAGGGCCACTGGCACGGCCTTGGGATAGCCAGAGCCGGTAAAGCCGCTCATGCCCACAGTGCTGCCCGGTGCTATCAGCGCCGCCGCCGCGTCGGCCGTCATCACCTTGGACTGCAACGCCGTGCATCCTATCCGCTCTTGGGTCGCCACCTTCGTCTCCGCGGTTGTCTGCTAAGCGATGCATAGCCCATCGGCGCGCAACGCGAAGGCTAGATCGCCGCAATCGGCGCGGTTAGCAGGTCGATCGCCCCTGAAAGGCCTTGGCCAGCCGCTCCCCCAAGGCGGCTTGTTCGCTGGCCAGGCGCGCGGCGAGGGTGGCCAGCAGGAAGGTCGCCGCCATCTCCGGGGCGGGTTCGGGCGGCGCCGGCGCCGGTTCGGGCTTGGCCCGGGGACGCAGGCGAGCCCGAGGGGCGGGATCGTCGGCAAGGTCTTCGGGGAAGAAGGGCGTCTCGGCGTGCAAGGGTTCGAACGGTCGTCTCGCTGGGGCGCTGGCCTCAAGCCCTCCCTGGGCGATCAATTCGCCGATGGCGTCGCCGCTCAAGTCCATCAGCATCAGCCGTTGCGGCGGCGAAGCTGGGGGCGCACGGGGATCCAAGGCCCCTTCGGCGCGCTGGCCGAAAGCGGGACGGCGCGGACAGAACTCGCCCAACAGAATTTCCGCCGGTATCGGTTCGGACGGATAGATGACCCGTTCCTCCAACCACAAGGGTTCATCCGATGTCCGGGTCGGCGGAGCGTCCGCGCCGGCGGGGGCGGTGAGTTCGAGCGGGCCTGGTTCGAGCGCGTCTGGGGCGGGCTTGGACGACCAGAGACGCGACAGCTTGCGCGCCAGGGTCGGCGGACGCGCCTCGGCCGCCGCAGACTGGGCGGCGAGCATGGCCCGAAGGTCTTGAATCTCTCGCGCGTCCACGGTCCCAAGCCCTCTAACCGCTTGAGCATGGCGCCGACCGCTCTATGTGTGGTGAAGGATCGGGGTTAACCCGCGAACACCCTTTGAGTATCCTTATGACGGAAGCCTTTGCGCCCGATCGCCTGTCCGCCGACAAGGCTGCCCGTTACACAGAACTGGCGCAGGAGATCGCCGCCGTGCTGGACGGCGAGCCCAATCGTGTGGCCCGCATGGCCACCGTGGCCTCCATGCTGGCCAGCAGCTTTGAGCACTTCTTCTGGACCGGCTTTTACGTGGTCGATGCGGATAGGCCTCGCGAGCTGGTCGTGGGGCCCTATCAGGGCACGCTCGGCTGCCTGCGCATCGCCTTCGGGCGGGGGGTGTGCGGCGCGGCGGCACAGAGCCGGCAGGTGCAGTTGGTGGACGACGTTCACGCCTTTCCGGGCCACATCGCCTGCGACGCCCGCTCCCGGAGTGAGATCGTCCTGCCGGTGTTCGACCCGGACGGGACGCTGATCGCGGTGCTGGACGTGGACGCGACCGAGGTCGCCGCCTTCGACGCCGTGGACGCTAAGGGGCTGGGGCTGATCCTAGAGCAGACGTTTGGTGCCCTCTAGCCAGGCCCCAATTGTCATCTCGGAAAGCCCGTAGGGCTTTTTCCGGGACCCAGCAAGCGGAACGCTCCGAGCGGCTGGGTTCCGGCTCTGCGCTGCGCTTCGGCCGGGATGACAGGATCATATTGCGTCGAACGCTGCAGCGTCTTCGTTGGCGGCCCATCCCTGCGTCATCGCCCCTCTCGCCTTGCGCAGCAAGGCTGGGGCGGGTATCTCCCGGCCCAACTCCCCCATTCCGAAAACGAGGCCGCCCGCTATGGCGCAGCAGTACATTTACCAGATGCAGGGCCTGACCAAGGCCTTCGCCGGCGGCAAGAAGATTTTCGAGAACATCTGGCTCTCCTTCTATTCCGACGCCAAGATCGGCGTGGTCGGCGTCAACGGTTCGGGCAAGTCGACCTTGCTGAAGATCATGGCCGGCATCGATCCGGAATTTACTGGCGAGGCGCGTCCCGCCGCCGATGTGAAGATGGGCTATCTGGCCCAGGAGCCGCACCTGGACGAGGCCCTCGATGTCTGGGGCAACGTCATTTCCCAGTGCGACGATAAGCATGTCTTCGACAGGTACAACGCCATAGCCGCCGAGATGGCCGAGGAATATTCCGACGAACTGATGGAAGAGATGAACGCCCTTCAGGAGATCATCGACGCCAAGGACCTGTGGGACATCGACAGCAAGATCGAGCAGGCCATGGAGGCCCTGCGCTGCCCGCC
>JAMFTA010000137.1 GCA_026225565.1 Caulobacter sp.
ACACCGCCTTCGCCCGGGCCGCCGAGGCGCGCGGCTATGACGTCGAGGCCCTGGCCCGCCAGTTCGCCGCCAGTTTCGAGCAGACCGCGCACCGGCTGACCACCTTGCAGAAGCCCGGTCAGGAACGGGTGCCCTTCTTCTTCATCCGCGTCGATCCGGCGGGCAATGTCTCCAAGCGGCTGGACGGGGCGGGGTTTCCCTTCGCCCGCCATGGGGGAGGCTGCCCGCTCTGGTCGGTGCATCAGGCGTTTCGCACCCCGCGCCAGGTGATCACCCAGTGGTTGGAGCTGCCGGACGGCGAGCGCTTCTTCTCCATCGCCCGCACGGTGACCGCCGGCGGCGGGGCCTATGGCGCCCAGAGCGTGGAGCGGGCGATTGCACTCGGCTGCGCGGCGGAGCACGCCCACCGCCTGATCTACACCCAGGATCGGCCGCCCGAGCCCGCCACCCCCATCGGCGTCGCCTGCCGGCTCTGTCAGCGCACCGAATGCATGGCCAGGTCCGCCCCGCCGATCGGCCGCCAGATCCTGCCCGACGACATCCGCAGGACCAGCGCCCCCTTCGGATTTTCGGACAACTGAGCCGGCTTTAGCGCACCGCGCCGGCGCGGTGCGTGGATGGTGCCGCCGATCACCCTGCGATCGCCCATGATGGGCTCCACCCGCTGCCAGGAATCGATAGCGCGCCCGCACCGCAAGCGATTTAATAGCTTCTGAGCTTAGGCGCCTGTAATCCGACCCGGTCCAACGAGAGTTAGAAATTTCGCCGCGTGGCTGGCGTCAAGACGCTGGGTGAAGAAGTTCACGCAATCGTTGCTTTTGGGCAGAGAAACCCGCGGGATATTCGGTTTCATGTGCAGTCCGTAAAGGCTGTCCACGAGGTGTGCCGCAACGTCTGGCGTAGCATTTCGGACGGTGAATCTTTGGCCGACGCCCCAGTCGCCATCTTGCCCAGGGGATGTGTAGTGAACATAAAAAACAAGCTCTCGGGCCAGGCCACCGCCCTTGATGTGAGATGAATAGCAGCCCTGTTCAAGCGAGGTGATCTGCGCGCCGGTAAAGACGATGTCAGGCTTCCACGGCTCGGCGGGGCGAATGGCCACGCTGTCGCCTGAAATCGCCCAGCCGGCCCTAAGGCCCATGAACGCATCGCCAAGCACCGCCAAGGTCGCGACCCCCATAACCGCCACGAACAGGGCCGGTCGGTCGCGCAACAGGGCCAGCAAGAACCCACCGACACCAATAGCGACAAATCCCGTGAAAAGCAGCGGCGCGAAATCGGAGACGGAAAAATCAGGCGCCACCCCGAACATGTCGCGGAAGATGGGAATACGTTGTTCAATATTAACGAGAACAATGAGCAGGGCGGCGCAACCGCCCGCCCACCAACCGGCGATCTCTCCCCGCCTTTTATACCGCGCCATATCCGCTTTGGCGTGCGCCACGATGCGCTCACCGTCCTCGCGTTGTCCAAAGCTCCCCGGCTCGGAAGACTTAACGCCTCGATAGCGACCAAGCAGTGACAACATGGGGTCCATCCTTGCGGCCTCAATACAGCTCATGGCTGACGAATAGATTAGCCCGCCCCGTTCAGAGTCAGCCTTCTGGCGGATGCGTTACGTCCGTTCCGCGAACGCCTGTCTGGCCGCCAGGATGGCCGCGCGGTGCTGTTCGGCCCAGATCCACACGCCGCAGAAGGCGGCGCCGAGGCTGAGGCCCATCGCCGTCAGCTGGTACTCCACCTTGGGCGGGATCACCGGATAGACGGTGCGGACGACCAGGCCGTCGGCCTCCATCTGGCGCAGGGTCTTGGTCAGCATCTTCTGGCTGACGCCGCCGATCAACTCGCCCAGGCGGGTGAAGCGCAGCGGCCCATGCTCGCCCAGGGTCTCCAACGCCAGCATGGTCCACTTGTCGGCCACCCGGCCAATGATCTCGCGCACCAGGGCGTCGAGTTCGGGATCGTCGATCCCAGCGCCCGAGGGCTCGCAACCCCACTCGCCGGGCGCCGTTTGGCAGGCGTCAGCGATCATGCCGGCCATGGCTTCACTTTCCTTTGGGTGTGTATCGCTCATTTAGGCGCCTACTTACTATCAGATCCTGACGCATCTATATCGGCGATCAAGGAGAAACCCTATGCAAATGACCGGCAACACCATCCTGATCACCGGCGGCGGCTCGGGCATCGGCCGCGCCCTGGCCGAGCAGTTTCACGCTCGCGGCAACCGCGTGATCGTCGCCGGCCGCCGGCAAGACGCCCTCGACGCGGTGACCGCGGCCAACCCCGAAATGGCTTCCGCCGTGCTGGACATCGAAAACGCCCAGAGCATCATAGACCTTGCCGAGCGGCTGAAGGCCGACCATCCGGCTCTCGACGCGGTGATCCACAACGCCGGGGTCATGCGGTTCGAGCGGGTGCGGGACGGCGGCCTGGCCGATGCGGAGGCCGCCATCGCCACCAATCTTCTGGGCCCGATCCGCCTCACCGCCGCGCTCCTGCCCCAGCTCTTGGCTCAGCCCCGGGCGACGATCATGACCGTGTCGTCCGGCCTGGCCTTCATGCCTATGGCCACCGCGCCGACCTATTGCGCCACGAAGGCGGCGATCCATTCCTACACCCAGTCTCTGCGCTATCAGCTGAAGGATACGGCGGTGCAGGTGCTGGAGCTGATCCCGCCCTATTTGCAGACCGAGCTGATGGGACCGGGGCAGGCCAGCGATCCCCGCGCCATGCCGCTGAAGGCCTTCATCGCCGAGGTGATGAGCCTTTTGGAGGGTTCGCCCGACGCCGGCGAGATCTGCGTGGAGCAGGTCAAGTCCCTGCGCTTCGCCGAGGCCAATGGCGGCTTCGACGGCTTCTTCAAGACCTTCAACGACGCCACGTCAGAGACGCAGTAGCGGCAAACCCATCCCCCTTGACTGAAACGGGACCGTGTTAGGCGCCAGCGGGGCTTTGGGCCGCCAAATGCACGGATGGCGCCCTGTATCGTGGGTGCAGTCTTCCCCGTCCCTTGCCCGCGCCGGCCAACCCCGCCAAGCTGTCGGCGCGAGGGTGGGGCGACATGATCGGACTTCAGAATGGCCAGAGCCTGATCGGGCTCTTTGGGGTGATGGCCTTGTGCTGGCTTGCGTCCGAGAACCGGCGGCGGTTTCCCTGGCGCCTGGCCATCGGGGCGGTGGCCGTGCAGGCGATCCTGGTGCTGCTGCTGTTCGGCTCGCCCCAGGCGCGGGCGGCGGTGCAGGGGGTGAGCCAGGCGGTGGATGGCCTGTCGGCCTCGACCCAGGCGGGGGCGCAGTTCGTGTTCGGCTACCTGGCCGGGGGCGACAAGCCCTACGCCACCAGCAATCCCGCGGCCCTGTTCGTCTTCGCCTTTCGCGTCTTGCCGGTGATCCTGGTGGTGTGCGCCCTCTCGGCCCTGCTCTGGCATTTGAAGGTGCTGAAGTGGATCACCCGCGGCTTCGGCTTCCTGTTTGAGAAGACCCTGGGCCTGCGCGGCCCGCCCGCCCTGGCCGTCGCCGCCACCGTCTTCATGGGCCAGGTGGAGGGGCCGATCTTCATCCGCGCCTATCTGGATAAGCTCTCACGGTCGGAGCTGTTCATGCTGATGACCGTGGGCATGAGCTGCGTTTCGGGCTCCACCATGGTGGCCTATGCGGCCATCCTGAAGGACAGCCTGCCCCACGCGGCGGCCCATGTGCTGACCGCCTCCCTGATCTCCGCCCCCGCCGGCGTGCTGCTCGCCCGCATCGTCGTGCCCGCCGACGAGAGCGAGGCTGTGGGCGAGGCGGCGTTCGGCGAAGACCGCACCTATTCGTCCGCCATCGACGCGGTCAGCCATGGCATTAGCGACGGGCTGCAGGTGGTGCTGAACGTGGCGGCGACCCTGATCGTCTTCGTCGCCTTCGTGGCCATCGCCGACCGGCTGTTGTCCCTGTTGCCGCTCGTCCAGGGCCAGCCGGTCACCGTTGAGCGAATGTTGGGAGTGCTGTTCTCGCCGCTCGCCTGGGGCATCGGCATTCCCTGGAGCGAGGCCCCGGCGGCGGGCCAGCTCCTTGGCGTCAAGATGGTGCTGACCGAGTTCTCCGCCTTCATCCAGCTGGGCCACACGCCCGCCGGCGTGATGTCGCCGCGCAGCCGCATGTTGCTGACCTATGCCCTTTGCGGCTTCGCCAACATCGGATCGGTGGGCATCAATGTCTCCGGCTTCGGGGTCCTGGTTCCAGACCGGCGGGCGGAGGTGCTCAGCCTGATCTGGAAGGCGTTGATGGCGGGATTTCTCGCCACCTGCATGACCGCTTCCGTCATCGGCGCCCTCCCCCCCGTGCTCTTCGCCGGCGCTTAGCGGCCCACGCACTTTTTTAGAACAACAGTAGAACAATTGTCTTTGGCGCCCTGGAACAAAGATGGTACAACTCTCCATCGACATTCCGGCGCACCGTCGGGAATCGTGCCATAGGAGGTTATCGGTGACTCAAGCGGTGTTGCGACTCGTGGCGAAAGATGAAGGCGACAGGCAGAAGGCGCTCGAAGCGGCCCTCTCCCAGATAGACCGGGCCTTCGGCAAGGGCTCGGTGATGAAGCTCGGCGCCAAGGGCAAGATCATGGAGATCGAGTCGGTGTCCACCGGCTCTCTCGGCCTGGATATGGCGCTGGGCATCGGCGGCCTGCCGCGCGGGCGGGTGGTGGAGATCTTCGGCCCTGAATCTTCCGGCAAGACCACCTTGGCCCTGCACGTGGTGGCCGAGGTGCAAAAGTCTGGCGGCGTCGCCGCCTTCGTGGACGCCGAGCACGCCCTCGACCCCAGCTACGCCCATCGCCTGGGGGTCAATCTCGACGACCTGCTGGTCTCCCAGCCCGATTGCGGCGAGCAGGCCCTGGAGATCACCGACACCTTGGTGCGCTCCGGCGCGGTGGATATCATCGTCATCGATTCGGTGGCCGCCCTGACCCCCCGCGCCGAGCTGGAAGGCGAGATGGGCGACAGCCTGCCGGGCCTGCAGGCGCGCTTGATGAGCCAGGCTCTGCGCAAGCTCACCGCCTCCATCTCCAAGTCCAAGTGCCTGGTCATCTTCATCAACCAGATCCGCATGAAGATCGGGGTGATGTACGGCAGTCCCGAGACCACCACCGGCGGCAACGCCCTGAAGTTCTATGCCTCGGTGCGCCTCGATATCCGCCGCACCGGCTCGATCAAGCAGCGCGACGAGATCGTCGGCAACAACGTCCGGGTCAAGGTGGTGAAGAACAAGGTGGCGCCCCCGTTCCGCGAGGTGGAGTTCGACATCATGTACGGCGAGGGCATCTCCAAGATCGGCGAGATCATCGATCTCGGCGTCAAGGCCGGGGTGGTGGAGAAGTCCGGCTCCTGGTTCTCCTACAACTCGACCCGCATCGGCCAGGGCCGCGAGAACGCGCGCGAGTTCCTGAAGAAGAACCCGGACATGTCCGACGAGATCGAAAAGGCCGTGCGCAACAAGTCCGTGATCATGGCCGACGAGCTTCTAGGCGCCGCGGTCCCGCCCGAGGGCGACGAGGACGAGTGAAGCGCCTAAGCTAAACCCTTCTCAAGTTTAGCTTTTGAGGTGGAACACCGCATCGATCGACGGCCCGTCGGCCGATGCGGGCCCCTCTGAGACCACCTGCCCGATGCGGGTCAGGTGGATCAGATGGGCGAGCACCGAGTGGGCCGCGGCGGGATGCAGGCGCGGATCGACGGCGGCGTACATGGCCTCCACCATGGGTTTGATCCGGGTCTGACCGGCGGCCAGCTCAGCCAGGATCTGCCGCTCCCGCTCCAGGCGATGGTCCCTGTAGGCGGCGAGGAAGGGGGCCACATCGGTCACCGGCGGCCCATGGGTCGGCCAAAGGGTGTGGAAATCCCTGGCGCGGATCTTCTCCAGGCTGGCGTAGTAGTCGCCCATGTCTCCGTCCGGCGGGCTGACCACGGTGGTCGACCAGCCCATCACGTGATCGCCGCTGAAGAGTGCCTTTTCCTCGATCAGGGCGTAGGCCACGTGGTTGGAGGCGTGTCCCGGGGTGGCGATGGCCTCCAGGGTCCAGCCGGGCCCGGTCAGGCGGGCGCCGTCGGCGATCTCCACATCGGGGCGGAAGTGGGCCTCGTTGGCCTCCTCGAACCCGCAAGGCGTCGCTGGATCGGCGCGGCCATAGACCATCGCCCCGGTCAGCGCCTTTAACGGACGGGCGAGGGGGGAGTGGTCGATGTGGGTGTGGGTGGTGAGGATGGCGGCGATGCGCTCGCCCTCAATGGCCCTCAGCAGAGCCGCCAGGTGCGCGTCCATCAAGGGGCCGGGATCGATCACCGCCACCTCGCCGGCGCCGACGATATAGGTGCCGGTGCCCAGATAGGTGAAGGGACCGGGGTTTTCCGCGACCACCCGGCGGATCAGCGGCGACACCTGATCCACCGCCCCATACGCGAAGCTCATGTCGCGGACGAAGGGTATCATGCGGCGACGTCGGGGGCGGCTCGCCCGCCCGCCGTGGCGCGGCCCTTGCGAAGGCTCGGTAAGGAAGCCTTAAGGATCTTGGTCATGCCCGCACGCGCCTTCATTTTTGTTTCAAAACGGCTTCAGCCGCCGGTCGCCGGCTTCCTTTGTATCGCAACGATGCAGCTCTTGATGCTGGTGGTCGCCAACTGCCACGAACAGGCCCTGCCCATGGGGGCGATCCGGGTGGCCATCTCCCACTAGGCCAGGACGCCGGACAGATCGTAGCCGGCGGCGCGGGCGTGGGCGATCAACTCGCCCGGGTCGCGCCCGCCCGCCCCCGCCTGGCCGAGCGCCCAGGTGATGATCGAGCGGGTGCCAGATCGGCAAAAGGCCAGCACCGGCCCGCCCGCCCCTTCCGCCGCCGCCTGCATGGCCAGCACCTGATCGGGGGTCGGGCCGCCGCGCACCGGAATGGCCACATAGGCGAGCCCCGCGGCCTTGGCCGCCTGCTCCATGACCGCCCCCCCCGGCTGATCCGGCGCTTCGCCGTCCGGCCGGTTGTTGACCACGAGCACGAAGCCGAGCCGGGCCGCCTCGGCCATATCGGCGGGGGAGAGCTGGGGAGCGACGGCGAAGTCTGGGGTGATGGAGCGGATATCGGCCATGGGCGCCTCGGGCTCGGCTCGATCGTGAGCCATCATCGCCAACATCGGGCCTTGGCGGCGATTGCGCAACAGAGACGCCGTTTTTGGGCCCCTGTATAATGATCGTCCCAGCCGCCGTCTCCGCCCCGGCCATGCCCCCGCCGCCGGCTATGACGCGACGCCACAGCGGAAGCTTATTCCCTCCGGGGACGACTGCCCCTATATTGGTGGTGTCGAGCTTCGGCCCGACTATGGAGATAAACGCGCGTGTAATAAGCGGACTGGACCCGGGTGCGATTCCCGGCGGCTCCACCAATCTCTCCCAAGTTATCGTTGGGAAGCGCGGGGCCGATCAGCATCGACAGACGTCTAAAGGCGTTGCTTTCTCTCGGCTTGACCCACCGTTTCGGGTTATTTTGTAACTGCGAACGATAACTTCGCTCAAGAGTACGCTCTCGCCGCGTAATGCGGTGCGATTGAACTCAGCCTACAACTCCTAACGTCTTAGCAGCGTTAGGCGGGGCCCGGAGGGAGCCTTTCAACAGAATCCCTCCACTTCTGCTATTGCGCCGTCCGGTTTGTGCGTTTGCCCCGCGACAGAGGATAGGCGCTTGCTATATCTGTCGGCTTGAGCAACCGAGGCGCGTATGGCCGAAGACCAAAATACTCACGACCTGATGCGCTACGATCTGATGGCGCAGGAGGCCCTGCGCACGGTGATCCGCAAGGCGCTGGAGCGGGCCGCCTCGCCCCAGGGGGTGCCGGGCGAGCATCACTTCTACATCAGTTTCCAGACCCACGCGCCGGGGGTCTCGGCGCCGCCGGAACTGGCCGAGCGCTACCCCGACGAGATGACCATCGTCATCCAGCATCAATTCTGGGAATTGGCGGTGGGGGAGACGGGCTTCTCGGTGGTCTTGCGCTTTGGCGGTCAACCCAAGAAGCTGACCGTGCCCTACGCCGCCGTCACCCGCTTCCACGATCCCAGCGTGCCCTTCGCCCTGCAGTTCGAGCCGGTGGAGATCGTCGAGCCTCAGCCGCTCGAACCGATGGAGGCGCCCGAAATGCTGCGGCCTCACGACATCTCGCGTCCCAAGGCCAAATCGCCCAGCGGCGAAGACGACGCTCCCCTCCCCGATGGAGACGGCCCCAAGATCGTCTCCCTGGACCAATTCCGCAAAAAGTGAGCCGCGCTTGACCGACGCCGTCGCGGAGCCCCCCGCCCTCGTTTCCGACGACGCCTTGCTCGCCCGGTTTCAGGCGGCCAAGACCCGGCCGCCGGCGTCCCAGACCCTCGGCTTCTCCATGCAGCGGGTGGATCAGGCCCGACACGAAGTGGAGGTCGCCTTTGAGGCCCGCCGCGAATTCACCAATCCTGCCGGGCAAGTTCAGGGCGGCTTCCTCTGCGCCATGCTGGACGAGACCATGTCGGTCGCCGGGGTGGTGGCCTCGAACATGACCGCCTTCCTGCCGACGCTGGAGATGAAGACCAGCTTTCTGCGCCCCGCCCTACCCGGCCGCCTGGTCGGCATCGGCCGGGTGGTGAAGTGGGGTCGCTCCATCGCCTTTTTGGAGGGAGAGCTTTACGACGATCAGGGGCGGCTCTTGGCCAAGGCCACCTCCACCGCCATGGCCCAGCCCTTCAAGAGCCTCAAGCGATCGGAAGCCTGATGGGACCGCGTCTGCGCATCGGCCTGTTGATAGCCGCCTTCGCCCTGGTCGGCGCCGACGCCTGGGGGCAGAGCGCCAAGCCATCCGGCGCGGCGATCGACGCCATGCCCAAGCATCCGATCCCCTATCAGGAGCTGAAGCGCCTCACTGCTAAGCCAAGGCCCAGACCCAAGCCGAAACCGGCGCCGGCGACAGCGCTCGCCGGCGCCGCTCAGCCTGGCGCACCACAGCCGGTTGGCGCCGCACCCCCGCTTGTCGGCGCCAAACCGGCGCCTTCCGCCGGTCCGATCAAGCCGCCTGTCCCCAAGCCGCCGACGCCGGCCGCGCCAACCGTTGCTAAGCCCGCGCCCCCCATAGCTAAACCGCCCGCGCCACCGCCGGCCAAGGCGCCCGCGCCGCCAACCCCGCCCCATCCGGCGGCGAAGCTGGTCCCGCCGCCGCCCACAGGACCGCCGCCCTCGCCGCTGCCGACCGTGGCTCAGAGCGGGCGACTGGCCGCCAGCCAGGCCGTGGGGGCGGCGGAACTGCAGGCCTTCGTCGACGGACAGGTGTGGCGCGCCATGAGCGCCGACCACATCGCTGGCGCAGCGGTGGCGGTGGTGCAGAACGGCCAGCTGGTGATGGAGAAGGGTTACGGCGTCGCCGCCGCAGCCCCGGCGCGCGGCATGGACCCGCGCGCCACCCTGGTGCGGCTGGGCTCCGCCTCCCAGCTCTTCACCTGGATCGCCGTTTTGAAGGCGGTGGAGGACGGCCGGCTGAACCTGGACGCTCCGGTCAACAGCTATCTGCCCGACGAGCTGAAAATTCCCGACGAGGGGTTCGACCGCCCTGTGCTGCTGCGCCACCTGATGAGCCACACCGCCGGGTTCGAGGATCGGGCGCTCGGGCGCCGTTATGTGCGCAACGCCGAGGCGGTTCGGTCCCTGGACGAGGGTTTGCAGCATCTGCGCCCGCGCCGCGTGCGTGCGGCTGGCCTGTTGTCGATCCCGTCGGACTATGGCGCAGCCCTGGCTGGCGGCGCCGTCGCCAAGGCCGAGAACCAGCCCTTCGACCAGCTGATCGAAAACCAGATCCTAAAGCCCCTCGCCCTCTCGCACACCAGCTTCCGCGAGCCCTATCCGGCCTCAAGCGGCCTGCCCGACCCCTTGGGCAAGAGCCTCGCCGACGGGCTGGGCGACGGCTTTCTGTGGACCTCGCGAGGGCTTGAGCCCCAGCCCTTCGCCTTCGGCCAATCCCTCGCCCCCGCCATCGCCGCCTCCACCACGGCGGACGATATGGCGCGGCTGATGATCGCCCTGCTCAACAACGGCAAGCTGGGCGAGGCGACGCTCTATGGCCCCAAGACGGCGACGCTGTTGCGGGCGCCGCTGCAGCACCCCGCGCCGGGGATGGACGGCTGGGCTCACGGCCTGGCCATGCAGACCTTTCCGGGCGGCCTCCAAGCGCTCAGCCAAGCGGGCTCGGCCCTGACCTTCCATAGCAATCTCACCCTGATTCCCAGCCTGAACATGGGCGTCTTCGTGGTGGCCAATACCGACACCGGCGGGGACCTGGTGGGCGCGCTGCCCAGCGCGGTGGTGCAGCGCTTCTACGCCGGGCCGCCGGCGCCGGGCCCCGCGGCCCCGGGCGACGATGTGGATCGCACCGGCGCCTATCTCTCCGCGCAGCGGGCCTATCACGGCCTGGAAGCCTTCGTCGCGCGCCTCACCCGCCAATCGACCCTGACCGTCGATAGCGGCGGCGACCTGGTCCTGTCCAACGGCGGACGCCAAGAGGTTTACGCGCCGACCGTCGTCGCGGATCGTTACCGGAGCAGTGACGGCGGCGCGCTCTACACGCCCACGGCGGGCGGGCGAGCCCGCGCCTATGTGCTAAGCGGCGGGGCGGCCGAGCGCGTCGGCGGGGTGCACAGCGACGCCACCCTGATCTTCTGGGCGGCGGCTGCCGCCTTCACCGTCTTCGCCAGCTTCGCCGGCCTGTTCATCCGCGACCGGGTCGATGTGCGCGAGACCCGCAGCCAGACGGCGGCCAATGTGCTGCAGATCGTCGGCTGCATCGCCTGGTGCGCGGCCTTTGGGGCGTTCGGCCTGTTCGTGCGTGGCGATCTTTCCGCCGCCAAGCTGATGTTCGACTGGCCCAACCGCTGGCTGGTGGCAGCCTCATGGTCGGCGCTGATCGCAGGGGCTCTGGCCCTGGCCATGGCGGTGCAGCTACCGGGCGCCTGGAGAGAAGAGCGGCGCATTCACGGCTGGTCGGTGTGGCGCAAGCTTCGCCACACCGCCGCCGTCGGCGTTTTCCTGGTCTTCACCGCCGTGCTCGCCGCCTGGGGCGCCCTTGAGCCCTGGTCGAGCTAATTCCTCAGTCGAGCACGCCGCAGGCGATGCGGGCGCCGCCGCCGCCACGGGGAGGCGTATCGCTATAAGTATCCCCGCCCGCGTGGATCATCAGGGTGCGGCCCTTCAGCGTTGAAACATCCTTCAGCCGGGGCCCCGTCACCGTTCCGCTGACCGTTCCGTCCGTAGACACGACGATCAGCGGCAGGTCGCCCAGGTGGCCCGCGCCATTTGGACCCATATGCATACCGGTGGCGGCGGGATCGAGGTGGCCGCCCGCCGCGCCCGCCGGGGTCATCGCGCCCTCCTTGCTCAGCGCCGCGGCGCAGGAGCTATTCTCATGGAGGTGGAAACCGTGGGGGCCTGGCGGCAGGCCGTGCAGATGCAGACTGAAGGTTGCGCCGCCCGGGCCGTCCGCCACGTCGATAAAGCCGACATCGCCCCCAGGGCCGCTGGCGGTGGCCAGGGCCATCTGCGCATGTAGGGATGCAGCCAGGGCCGGGCCGGCCAGCGCTGCAGCCCCGATGGCAAGGGCGAAAATCGTCATCGATCGTAAGGAACGGCTCATCGGTATTTCTCCTAGTTCTCGCCTATTAAGTCACGAACGGTCGCTCAAAGCGAGCGCGGACGCACCGTCAACACCACCCGCTCCCGCTCGCCCGCCAGCCGCTCAACCAGCAGCCGCGAGACCTGGGCGTCGTCGTGAAAGGCGTGGCCCTTGATGGCGTCAAGCAGGGCCTTGGCCAGATTGTCCAGGTCCAGCCACGGGGGATCGCCGGTGTATTCCATGAGGATATCCACCTCGTAGTCGCCCCATGCCGGCCGCGCGCCGCGCCACTCCTTGCGGAAGAACTCGTGGACCAGGGGTTTGTAGTATTTGGCCTGGGTGGTCAGGCCCTCGATGGCGATCTCCAGCGTGGCGCCGACCTCTCGCGCCCTGACCCGCCCAACACCCGTCCAGCCGTCCATCCGGTCTCCCGACCCCAATCCGCGTGACTGGGTACTGGACTTGAAGCCCCCCGTCTTCAAGTCGCGATCAGCCCCGCTTGCGCAAGGGCCTCGTCAGACTGATCCCGTTATCGACAAAGCCCGTCGCCCGGCAGAAGGCCCACAAGGGCGAAGGCGCGGGCGTCGGAATGATCTCCAAGGCGTCGCATCCGGCGAGGCGAGCGGCTTGCGACGCCGCCTTCAAGAGCAAGCGCCCAATCCCCCGTCGCCGGCTTTCCACATCGACCACCAGGAGGCTTACCTGGGCAGTGGGCAGGTCCGCCGTCAGAGAGTGGCGCCAATGTATGGCGATCAGGCCGCTCGGCGGACCCCACTCCACCGCGATCAGCACCGCGCCGGGCTCTTGGCGAAGCGCCTCCAGCCGCGCCAGCACCAGGTGGGGCGGCGCGGCCGGTCCATCGGCGCTGAGCAGGGAGGCGATCCCCGGCGCGTCGGCCGCCGTCGCCGCGCGAATCTCCAGGCCGTAGCGGCTGTTCAAGCGGCCCTAGTCCCGCTCGTCGGACGCGGCGGGCGCCTTGATCGGCAACAGGCGCCGCGGCCACTTGTCGCCGAACGCCTTGATCTGCCCCTGCCCCAAGCCCAGCGAGGCGATGGCGTGGATGGAGAGCTCGGCGACGGCCTCCACCGGCTCCATGCCGCCGAAGGGGCTGGAGGCGATGACGCCAGTGATCATCGCCCGGTCGGCGGCGGCCCACTCGGCGCGGGCGCGATCCGCCTGAGCCACTGCGAAGAACAGCCGCGCCGGCCCGGCTTTCCCGCCGCGCTGCTCCTGAGGTTCGACCAAGACGCCGATCATCCACCCGCCCGCCGTCTCCACGCTCCCCATGGCCCGCGCCTACTGCCCCATGGGGTGGGGACCGCCCTTGCCCATGGCCGCCTTCCACGCCGGACGCGCGTGCAGGCGTTCCAGATAGGCGACGAGGTTGGGATAGGCGGCCAACTTGCCGAAGGCCCGCGCCATCTCCAGCTGGATGCTGATCTGCACGTCCGCCCCAGTCAGGCTGTCGCCGACCAGGAAGGACCGCTCGCCCAGGGCGCCTGAGATGTACTCGAACTGGTTCTTGATCTCGCTCTCGATGCGCGGATGCAGCGGCGCCCCGGCCTCGCCGAGGCGGCTCACATAGAGATGCAGCATCAGGGGCAGCATGGCCGACCCCTCGGCATAGTGCAGCCATTCGATATAGGCCGGCCAATCCACGTCCCCCGGCGCACGGCCGAACCGCCCGCCGCCGTACATGGAGCACAGATATTCGATGATGGCGCCCGACTCGGCGATCTTGGTGGTCTCGTCCTCCAACACCGGAGACTTGCCCAAGGGGTGGGCGTTCTTCAGCTCAGGCGGGGCCAGGCGGGTCTCGGCGTTGCGCGTGTAGTGGACGAGGTCATACGGCTCGCCCAGCTCCTCTAGCATCCACAAGATGCGCTGGGACCGGCTTTCGTTCAGGTGATGGACTTTGATCATGGGCGTTCCTCGGCTGAAGGGCGGGTAGCAGAGCGGGCGGCGAATCCACAGTCCTTTGCGCTCAACCCTCGGCGGCGCGCAACGGCGGGCTTGCGCGCAGGCGCCCGCGATAGGTAGAAGAACTTCATAACGGACGGCGCTGACAGCCGCTATTCGAGGCCGCCAAAAGGATCGCCCGCCATGCTCATCCCTCGGTTCAACCGTATCCGCCTGGCGCTTGTCGCCGGCGCCCTGGCCCTCGGCGCCGCGCCCGCCTTCGCCCCCTCCGCCTTCGCCAAGGACATATCGGTGGCGGTGGCCGCCAACTTCACCGAGCCGGCCAAGGAGATCGCGGCGGCCTTCAAGACCGCGACCGGCGACACGGCCGTCTTGAACTTCGGCGCCTCGGGCCAGTTCTACACGCAGATCGCCCATGGCGCCCCGTTCGAGGTCTTCCTGTCAGCCGACGCGGATCGACCCAGGAAGGCCGAGCAGGATGGGCTAAGCGTTCCCGGCGCCCGCTTCACCTATGCGGTGGGGCGGCTGGTGCTCTTCTCCAAGACGCCGGGCTTGGTCGATCCGGCCGGCGCGGTGCTGGCCCATGGCAAGTTCGACAAGCTCTCCATCGCCGATCCGGGCGCGGCGCCCTATGGCCTCGCGGCGATCCAGACCCTGCAGACGCTCGGCCTCTACGATGCCTTAAAGCCCAAGCTCGTGCAGGGCGCCTCCATCACCCAGGCCTATCAGTTCGTCGCCACCGGCGCGGCGGAGCTGGGCTTCGTCGCCCTGTCCCAGGTGATCGACGACCCGTCCGGCTCGCGCTGGATCGTGCCGGCCGGCGACTATGCCCCCATCGAGCAGCAGGCGGTGCTGCTGCGCACCGGCGAAAACGACCCCGCCGCCAAGGCCTTCTTCACCTATCTGAAGAGCCCGGCGGCCTTGGCCATCATCCGGCGCTACGGCTACGAGGTTCGCTAGCCGATGGACGGCGTCGTCTGGACCACGGTCAAGCTGGCGGGTCTGACGACGCTGCTCTTGCTGATCCTGGCCACGCCGCTGGCCTGGTGGCTGGCCCACAGCCGCCGGTGGTGGAAGGAAATCATCGCCGCGGTCGCCGCCCTGCCCATAGTGCTGCCGCCCACGGTGCTGGGCTTCTACCTCCTCCTCCTCTTGGCGCCTCAGAGCCCGGTGATGGCGCTGCTGCACCCGTTCGGCGTCCGCACCCTGGCCTTCACCTTCGAAGGGCTCGTCATCGGGTCGGCGATCTATTCCCTGCCCTTTGCGGTGCAGCCGCTGCGCAACGCCTTCGAGGCCATGGGCCCCCGGCCGATGGAGGCGGCGGCGACCCTGGGCGCGCCCCCGCTGGACGCCTTTTTCACCGTCGCCGCGCCCCTGGCCCGGCGCGGCTTTCTGACCGCCGCCATCCTGGTCTTCGCCCACACGGTGGGGGAGTTTGGGGTGGTGCTAATGATCGGAGGCGGCATTCCCGGCAAGACCGAGGTGGTCTCGATCCGCATCTATCAGCTGGTCGAGGCCCTGCGCTTCGACGAGGCGCACCGGCTCGCAGCAGGTTTGCTGGCCTTCGCCTTCGTGGTCGTGCTGGCCACGCTGTTGATCGACCGGCGCGCGGCGCGGACGACCCTCTCATGAGCGACGACGTCCAGGGACGCCTCGCCGGGCGGGTCGGCTCTTTTCGCATAGACGCCGCCTTCGACATCCCCGGCCGAGGGGTGACCGCCCTATCGGGACCGTCAGGCGCCGGCAAGAGCACCCTGCTGCGCTGCATCCTGGGGCTGGAGCGGGTGGGCGGGAGCCTACGTATCGGCGAGGAGGTCTGGCAGGACTCCTATAGCTTCGTTGCGCCTCATCGCCGGCGCATCGGCATGGTGTTCCAAGATGCTAGCTTGCTGCCGCACCTGTCGGTCACGGGGAACCTGCGCTACGGCCTGCGCCGCGCCCCTCGCCCCCACGCCATCGCCCTGGACGATGTGGTGGACCTTTTGGGACTGAGGGGCCTGATGCAGCGGACGCCGTCCAATCTCTCGGGCGGCGAGCGACAGAGGGTGGCGCTCGGGCGGGCGCTCCTCACCCAGCCGCGCCTCCTCCTGCTGGACGAGCCCTTGTCGAGCCTGGACCCCGCCGCCAAGGCCGAGATACTGCCCTATCTGGAGCGGCTGTTGGGGAGCCTCGCCATCCCCGCCCTCTATGTCAGCCATGACCTCGGCGAGATTCGCCGCCTGGCCGACCGCTTGCTAATCATGGAAAACGGCGCCGTCCGCTCCGCCGTCGCCGACCTCAGCGGCCGGGGCGCCCACGCCGCGGCCGAACAGTGGCTGGCCGCCATGACGCCCGACGAGATCCACCGCCTGGCGCTCGACGCCCTCCTGGCCGCCCGGCCCGAGGGCTAACCTCTCAATCCACGGCCAGGATGACGTGGGAGGCCTTGATCAGCGCCTGGGCCCGCGCGCCGATCTTCAGCTCCAAGGCTTCGGCGCTTTCGCGGGTGATGGTGGCGGTGATGGTTTTGCCGGCGTCGAGCTCCAGCGTCACCTCGTCGTTCACCGCCCCCGTCTCGTGGCGAATCACCGTGCCGCCCAGCTGATTGCGGGCCGAGGTGCGCAAGGGCTCGTCGCCGGCGGCGAGGATGACCCAGCTCGACTTGATCAAGGCCATGGCGATCCGGCCCGGCGACAGCTCCAGATCGGCCACGCTCTCGCGGGTGACGATGGCGACGATGGCGACGTCTGGAGCGACGCGCAGGGTCACCTCGGCGTTGACCGCTCCGTCCTTCACCGTCTCCACCACCCCGCGAAGGGTGTTGCGGGCGCTGGTTTTCATGCCGAAGCTCCAAATCATCGGGGTCAGATCGACCGTGGCGCGGGACAGCGCCTGTTCCAGCTCTCCGAGCATCCCCGCCAGCCCAGCCTCTAGCTGAGCGTAGGCGGAAAGCACAGCCGCCCCCGCCGGGGTGACGCTGGCCGCCCCGCCCGCCTTGCCGCCCGCTTGCGCGGCGATCAGCGGCTGTTCGAAGAGGTTGTTCAGCGCCTGCACCGCGTCCCAGGCGCCCTTGTAGCTGAGGCCCACATCCTTGGCGGCGGCGGCGATGGAGCCATGGCGCTGGACCGCGCCGAGCAGCCGTATCCGATCCGGCCCCACCCGCGCCGACGCCCCCTTGCGAAACTGCACCAAGGCTTGGATGGGGTTGAGGTCGCTCATCGCCCCAGTATCGCCCGATTGCGCGGCGGGCAAAGGGGGAACCCACGAGAGGGTTGGCGCTACACGCCCACGAACTGGCGGCGGTCCCTGCGAAATTTGTTTCGGGTGAAACGCTATTTCTGGGGAGAAAACGAATCTGCTCATCTAAGATTTAAATGCTAAGCCAAGTAAACTGGTTGATGGATGCCTCACTATGGCTCCAACCCAAACATACGCACTGCTCTGGTATAATATCTGCATCTCGGCTACTAGAAAATATGGAGCTTGAGGCGACTTTTTACCCCTCCATTACGTCGTCATCCACCAAAATCACATAAATTATGGATTGACTGTTTGTTTTTTTGCGGAGACCTTAACGAACCTTCATTGCGGAAAGTTGGTAATTTCCCGGATTGAAATCCGCCGCCGTTGATAGGCTTGGCGAGGCGGTAGGCCTCGTTAGTGGAAATGGATGAGATCGAGAGAAAGAAACTGAGAATGGATGAGATGGATAGAAAACGGCTTGATGCACTTCGTAAGCAACGAGCCAAGGCGGACAAGGCGCTAGCGCAAGCTAGGCATCTGCGATTCTATGACTCCATCGAAATAGCATCGATGAGGGAGGTCACAGACGAACGCATCGCGCAGTTAGATCGCGATGTAACTCTGCTTGATCACCTCCTTGCGATGATTGAAGGATCCGATGCTCAAGGGACTAGCTCCCAGAAGCGCTCTGCCGATCTCCCGACAGCAACCTAATATTGGAGATGATCACGGTGAAATTTTTAAAGGGAACTGGCGCTCATTTTGGTAAGAAAGCTAAATCGTCTTTACTCGATATGACGCTCGCCCAATTCGTTAAAATCACCGACCTTTCGCCGCTGGATTATTATGGTGAGACTATTTCTGGTAAAATTGACAGGCTCATCGTCCACTTAGACCCAGAGGACGCCGCCAAAGGCTGGAAGCCCGGCTATTATACCGTGCCAGGCTCTTGCGCCGCTGCTTGCATGAAATTGCAAATCCACGGCTAGTAGGTGAACGCTGGGCTTAAGCCGCTGCTTACGGGCTTTACCGCAATCTCCGTGCGAAAAGCGACGCTAAGAAATCGGATCATCTGCCATAGGTTGCGCCCAGACTCGGGGTTTCGCCCACGGTCAGGCGACGCTTGCGGCGATGCAAAATCGTTCCATTTGTCCCATTGGCAGATCGTGCGAGCGGTGCCACCTTCCCTGCGTGGGTTATGACGCTCCATCTTCCAACATCAGTCCTCGGACGGATATCGGAAGCGGCTTTCCCGGCGCGGGAGGCTTGGAAAACGCAGAGCCTGCACGGCTTAACCTCACGGCCCGGCGGCGTCAGCGCCCGGCGTTTTCAGAAAGGCAGGTGATCTAGTGTCTCAATGTCATCACGCGGAGTCGCTGGTAAGCTCCGTTAAGGATCAAACCCTTAGCTGAGCGTCGGCGATCAAGCTGACATTGCCGGACGGCGCATGACTTAAGTCGCGCCCGTTCGTATAGGAAAGCCCCGGTCTCGGCCGGGGCTTTTTTAATGGCCCTTCAACTACCCCTAGCCATGAGTCGCCATCTCCGCAGCGTCCGGCGCTTCCCACATGCCCTCGACCAGATCGAACATCTCGCGGGTGACCTGCATACGGAACGTCGCGCCCTGTTCGATGTTGCGCTGCTCGACGCGACGCCAGCGCACATCCGCCGGCACATCGACGAAGTGAAGCTGCGCCGTGAGGCCGGCGGCCTCGCCAAGGTCGTAGAACTCCCGGCGGCCGGCCGCCGTGCTGAAGCCAAGGTCGAGCACAGCCGGAACCCCACGCAGGGCGACCTGCGACGCCGTCGCCCAGATCTGTGCGTTGCAGCGTCTCACCCGCTCGATGCTCCAGTCGAACCGCATTGGCTGGGGCGTATCCATCCAAAAAAGGGTGGTCATCCACTCGTCGATAGAGAAGCGCACGCCGCCGATGCGCTCGGCCAGGGCCATGGCGTAGGTGGTCTTGCCAGCGCCTGTGGAGCCGCAGATCAGGTGGATCAAAGGCTCTCCTGTCACGCCCCGATCAGCTCCCGGCCGATCAGGAAGCGGCGGATCTCATTGGTCCCCGCGCCGATGTCGTAGAGCTTGGCGTCGCGGAGGTACCGCTCCACCGGATATTCCTTCAGATAGCCCGCGCCGCCAAGGGCCTGGATGGCCTCCAGGCAGGTCTGCACGGCGTTCTCGGACGCCAGGAGGATCGCGCCCGCCGCATCCGAGCGGGTCGCCTTGCCGGCGTCGCAAGCGCGGGCGACAGCGTAGACGTAGGCGCGGGCGGAGTTGAGCGCCACGTACATATCGGCGAGCTTGCCCTGCATCAGCTGGAAGGAGCCGATGGCCTTGCCGAACTGTTTGCGCTCGCGCACGTAGGGGAGGACCACGTCCAGGCAGGCCTGCATCAGACCGAGGGGGCCGCCCGAGAGCACAGCCCGCTCGTAATCGAGGCCGCTCATCAAGACCCCCGCCCCGCCGCCGAGCGGACCCATGACGTTCTCTTCCGGAACCTCGCAGTCCTCGAACACCAACTCGCCGGTGTCAGAGCCCCGCATTCCCATCTTGTCGAGCTTCTGGGCGCAGTGGTAGCCGGGCATGTCCTTCTCGATCAGGAAGGCGGTGACGCCCCGGCTGGCGCCCTCGGGATCGGTCTTGGCGTAGACCACCAGGGTGTCGGCGTGGGGGGCGTTGGTGATCCAGAACTTGGTCCCGTTCAGCACATAGCGGTCGCCGCGACGGTCGGCGCGCAAGGTCATGCCGATCACGTCGGACCCCGCTCCCGCCTCGCTCATGGCCAGGGCGCCGACATGTTCGCCGCTGATCAGCTTGGGCAGATAGCGGCGCTTTTGCTCAGGCGTGCCCCAGCGGCGGATCTGGTTGACGCAGAGATTGGAGTGGGCGCCGTAGGACAGGCCGATCGAGGCCGAGGCGCGGGAGATTTCCTCCATCGCCACGACATGCTCGAGATAGCCAAGGCCGAGCCCGCCCCATTCCTCCTCGACGGTGATGCCGTGCAGGCCGAGCGCGCCCATTTCGGGCCAGAGATCGCGCGGAAACCAATCCTCGGCGTCGATCTTCGCCGCGAGCGGCGCGATCCGGTCGGCGGCGAAGCGTTGCGTGGTGTCGCGGATCGCATCGGCCATCTCGCCAAGCGCGAAATCCAGGTTTGTGGCCGT
>JAMFTA010000138.1 GCA_026225565.1 Caulobacter sp.
AAGGCCGAGGAAATTGTACACTTGGCCCATCCACTCCGCATCGCGGCTGGCCAGGTAGTCGTTGACGGTGATCACATGCACGCCCTTGCCGGCGAGCGCGTTCAGATAGACGGGCAGGGTGCCGACCAGGGTCTTGCCTTCCCCGGTTCGCATCTCGGCGATGCCACCGTTGTGCAGCACCATGCCGCCGACCAACTGTACGTCGTAATGGCGTTGACCTAGCACCCGCTTGGCGGCTTCGCGCACGGTGGCGAAGGCCTCTTCGAGGAGAGCGTCCAGGGTCTCGCCCTTGCCCAGGCGGGCTTTGAACTCTTCGGTCTTGGCGCGCAGCGCCTCGTCGGACAGGGCTTGAAACTGAGGCTCCAGGGCGTTGATCTTCAAGACCCGGGCGCGCATCCCCTTGACCTTGCGTTCATTGGAAGAGCCGAAAAGTTTTTGAGCGAACGCGAGCATTAGGGGTCCGGACGAAAAGGGCGGTCCCGGCCGAGGCTATCGGTTGAGATCGGCGCCCTGAAATGGGGCGAAGCCTTTGCGAAACCGAGTCGTGGCGTGGGGTTGAACCCATCCTCCGCGCCCGAAAAACCGCTCGACTTGCGTGCGCGCGAGACTTAAGCACCGCCCCTTGGCCTGTCAACGCGACGGGAGGCGACGAGGGTTGTCGGCGCGCCTTCCATCCTCAGTAAAACGCCGCCCACGCGAGTGGCGCTGCCCCCTTCCCCCTTGGAGGGGGGAGGGTCGGGGATGGGGGTGACACGGGTTCCGGATGTGGCGCTTTTCGTGCGAGCGCCGCTAACGGCGCACCCCCACCCCTGCCCCTCCCCCCTCAACAGGGGGAGGGGAGCTTAGATCTGGATGACGTGCGGTGGCGATCTTGAAGAGCTCTAAACTCCCTGCCGTCCTCGCCGCCGTCTTGTGCCTTTCCGCCTGCGGCAAGGGTGGCTCGGTGTTCCACCACATGAAGCCCGAAGCCGGCGACGTGGCTGTGGCCAAGGTGGGCAACGACACCATCTGGACCTCGGACGTGAAGCGCGAAGCGGTGGCCCAGGGGCTGATCGGCGAAGGCGAGCCCTTGGACGCCACCTCCGATCAATTTCGCCGCACCCTGGATCAGGTGGTGGATCAGAAGCTCTTGGCCAACGAAGCCTCCCGCCAGGATTTGGACAAGGATCCCATCGTGCGCCGGCGCCTGCAGGCCGCCCACGACAAGCTCCTTGGCGACGTCTTGGTGGAGAGCGTGGTCGACAAGGCGGTGAACGACAACGCCATCCGAGCCCTCTATCAAGAGCAGCAGCGCCTCTCCCACACCTCAGAGGAAATCCACGCCCGTCAGATTGTGGTGGCGACGGATGCGGACGCCGAGGCGATCAAGAAGCTCTTGTCCACCGGCGCCTCTTTCGATGCCCTGGCCATGCAGCGCTCCACCGACGCCGCCACCCGCTTCAACGGCGGCGACCTTGGCTATTTCACCCTCGACGCCATGCCCGAAGCCTATGGCGCGGCGCTCAAGACCGCCAAGATTGGCGAGACCGTGGGGCCGTTCAAGACCGACGGCGGCGTCGCCCTGGTGCGGGTGGAGGATCGGCGACCGGAAAAACCCATCTCCATGGAAGAGGCGCGGCCGCAGATCGTGCGCTTTCTCACCTATGACGAAATCCGCACCCTTTTGACCAAGCTTCGGGCCGCCACCCAGGTTCAGATACTGATCTCCGTTCCTCCCGGCGGCGGCGCGCCAGAGCCGGCCTCAGCCCCGCCGGGGAGCTTCCCCAAAGCCGCCACTCCGGCCCCGGTCGTCCCGGTTTCCCCGCTGGCGGCCGACGCATCTAAGGCTAAAAAATGAGTTCCACGCCCGTCAAGGCTGCGCCTCCCGTCTCGCCTCTGGCCGTGCCCTTCCCAGCCATCGCCCCGGTCGCCGGCGTGGCCATCGGCGTCGGCCGCGCCGGCTTCTACAAGCACAAGCGCGACGACCTGATGATCATGCGCTTCGCCCCCGGCACGGCGGTGGCCGGGGTGTTCACCCGCCACGGGGTGGGCTCGGCGCCGGTGGACTGGTGCCGTGCGGCTTTGCAGGCTTCAGGGGGGCGGGCGCGAGCGCTGGTGGTCAACGCCGGCTGCGCCAACGCCTTCACCGGTGAAGCCGGCGCCGGCGCCGTGCGCGCCACTATGGAGGCGGTGTCGGCGGAGCTTGGTTGCACCACGGCCGAAGTGCTCATGGCGTCCACCGGGGTGATCGGCGTCTTGCTGCAATACGGCAAGATCCTCAACGTGCTGCAAGAGGTGCTGGTCGAGGTGAAGGGCGAGGCCTGGGCCGCAGCCGCCCGGGCCATCATGACCACCGACACCTTCCCCAAGGGCGCTGCCGCCACGGTGCAAATCGACGGCCAGGACGTGCGTATCGCGGGCGTCTGCAAAGGCTCGGGCATGATCGCGCCGGACATGGCCACCATGCTGGCCTTCGTCGCCACCGACGCCGCCATCGCCCCCGACGTGCTCCAGGCCATACTCAGCCCCGCCGCCATCCGCACCCTGAACGCCGTGACCGTCGATGGCGACCGCTCCACCAACGACACCTGCCTGGTGTTCGCCACCGGCAAGGCCGGCCACGCCCCTGTCACTGATCTGGCCGACCCGCGCCTGGACGCCTTCAAGGCGGCGCTGGAGGCCGTGCTGCTCGACCTCGGCCAGCAGCTGGTGCGCGACGGGGAGGGGGCCACCAAATTCGTCAAGGTGACGGTGACCGGGGCGAGCACGGAGGCTTCGGCCCGCAAGATCGCCCGCACCATCTGCGAAAGCCCCCTGGTGAAGACCGCCATCGCCGGGGAAGACGCCAACTGGGGCCGCATCGTCATGGCCGTGGGCCGCGCCGACGAGCCGATCGCGCGCGAAAAAATTTGCATCCAGTTCGGGCCCCTGTGGGCGGCGCGGGGCGGCGCCGTCTCTCCCGACTATTCGGAAGCGGCGATGAGCGCCTACATGAAAAAGCCTGAGCTGGAGATCGCCGTCGATGTGGGCGTCGGCGGGGCCTTCGCCAGCATGTGGACCTGCGACCTGACCCACGGCTACATCTCCATCAACGCCGACTATCGCAGCTGAGGAGGATGCAAATTCGGCCGCGGATCCGTTGATGACAAAGGATTTGTGCGCTACCTTACGTTGTTCCGAGCGCCAGAAGCCGTCCGGTGCTTACACGTGCGGACGCCCGCCAATCTGTCGCTGCTTACCTTGACTTGAACAAAGTAGGAGGGGGTAATTATGGAAAGAATTTCATTTTCAACGATAGTATTGGGTTCGGTTTTTCTAGCTTCTTTGAGCGGAATAGCTCTTGCGGGACAGGACAAGTATTCTCTTAAAGTTCCAGATGGGCTCGCCTTCTCTGATATCAAAGGATACGAAAACTGGGAAAGTGTTTCTGTCAGTCAGACTAAAGATGGACTAAAATTGATCGCTGGCAACGCCGCGATGATAAACGCATACAAGCAGGGTGCGCCCGGAAACGGGAAGTTATTTCCCGACGGTTCCAAGACGGTAAAAATCGAGTGGGCTCAAAAACAGAATACAGAGTCCCCTTATTTCGTAATCGTGCCGGGCGCTCTGAAATCCGTTTCTTTTATTGAAAAGGATTTGAAGCGCTTCCCGAAGACCCACGGATGGGCCTACGGTCAATTCACCTACGACACAGCCTCCGACACGTTTAAATCTTCCGTGACCGGCGCTGAGTGCGGCTATGCCTGCCACACGGCGGTGGCGGCCAAGGACTATATCTTTACCGCCTATCCCAGACGGTAAAGCCGCCAAGGCGTTCGGGCGCCGCGCCGGCTCCAGATGGACCTTTGACCCTAATCGCGGCTAGATCGCCATCGACCGCGACCACCGGAGTCGATACTTGGCGAATACCGCACCCCAACCGGCCTCGGAGGTCGCCCTCATCCGTGCCCTGCGAGCGGAGTCCAACGCCGGTCTTGCGGCCAAGGACGTGGCGGCGGTCTGCGCCGCTTTCGCCCCGAAGGTGCGGCTGATCACCGGCGGCGAGCTTTTTGACGGACGCGAGGCCGTGACCAAGGCCTATGCCGACCGCCTGGCCGCCACCGGCGCGCTGGTCAGCGCTCTGCGCACGCCGGGCCGCATCTTCGTCGACCGAGCGGGGATGAACGGGTCCGAGCCCGGCCGCTGGCGCTGGGTGGTGAAGACCGCTCAGGGCGAGGCCGCCTTCGCCGGCGATTATCTGGCCGCCTGGGTCAAGCTTGATGGCCAGTGGCGCATGACGGCGGAGCTCTACGCCGAAACCGGCTGCACCGGCCCGGGATGCCCGGTATGAAGCTCCTGCTGGTCGCCGCCGCAGCCCTCGTCGACGCCGATGGGCGAGTGCTGATCTGTCAGCGCCCGGAGGGAAAATCTCTCGCCGGTCTTTGGGAGTTTCCCGGCGGCAAGCTGGAGGCGGGCGAGACGCCGGAAGCCTGCCTGGTGCGCGAGCTTGAAGAGGAGTTGGGGATCGTAGTGAAAGCCGATTGCCTGGCCCCCTTCGTCTTCGCCTCGCACACCTATCAGGACTTTCACCTCCTGATGCCGCTCTACCTTTGCCGGCGGTGGGAGGGGTTCGTGCAGCGGCGCGAGCACGCCGACCTGAAGTGGGTCAAACCGATCCAGCTATTCGATTTCCCGATGCCGCCGGCCGACGCGCCGCTCTGCGCCTATCTGCGCGACTTCCTCTAGGCGTCGCCGCGCAGTTTTTGACGATTACGGCAAAATAAATTGACACTCTGTCACAATCTGGCAACAGGACGTCAGATTGCAGCCCCTTTTCCGATTTCAGCCCGCTGCGCAAAGAGGCTTTGATGTTAGGAGCAGGTCACCGCGCCTTTTAGAACGCGGAGTATGTAACGCGGCCACTTAGAGCCGACGGTCATAGGGAACGGAAATGAACGCACGCTTCTTTGGCATGGCGGCTGTGTCGCCTATGGTTATCGCCCTGACCGTCGCCAGCGGCGCCTCTGCCCAAAGCGCGACAGGGGCTGGGGGCCCGGCGCCTTCTTCTAAAGCCGCACCGGTGGAAAACGTAGACACCATCATCGTCACCGCCCAAAAGCGCGTGCAAAACCTTCAGGACGTGCCGATCGTGATCACCGCGATCAATCGTCAGCTGCTGCAGGACGCTGGTGTTAAAGATATCAAGGACCTGTCGCTCTTGACGCCGGGCCTATTGGTCACATCCACCACGAGCGAATCGTCCACCACCGCACGCATCCGCGGCATTGGCACCGTAGGCGACAACGCCGGGCTGGAATCTTCGGTCGGCGTGGTGATCGACGGCGTCTACCGTCCCCGCAACGGTGTCGGCTTCGGTGACCTTGGCGATGTGGATCGCATTGAGGTCTTGAAGGGCCCGCAAGGCACCCTGTTCGGCAAATCCACCTCCGCCGGCGTCATCAATGTGCTGACCGCTGCGCCGAGTTTCAAATTCGGCGCCAATGCTGAAGCCACCATCGGCAACTACGGCGCACGTGAAGGCGCCTTCCAGGTGACGGGCCCGTTGATCGCCGACACCCTGGCCGCCAGCCTCTATTTCGCCGATCGCCAACGGGACGGCTTCTTCGACGTCAATACCGGCGGCGGTCCGCGGACCTCGACCAAGGACATGGATCGCGATTTCTACACCGTGCGGGGCCAACTTTTGGCCTTGCCGACCGATGGGCTGACCCTGCGCTTCATCGCCGACTACTCGCAGCGGCAAGAACACTGCTGCATCGCGACGATCGTGCGGGGCGGCCCGTCCACCGTCCTCGTCAGCGCCCTGGGCGGCAACGACGGCAATCCCAATACGCCCTATGATCGCAGCGCCTATTCCAACCGGCCCGACGGCCAGAACATCCACGACGGGGGCGTTTCCCTGCAAGCCGATTGGAAGGTTGGCCCTGGCGCCCTGACCTCCATCACCGCCTGGCGCGACTGGAAGACCACCGCTGGTTTCGACTCCGACTTCTCCACCGCCAACATCGATTACCTGCCGCCGAACGACAGCAACTCCACCCAGTTCCGCACCCTTAGCCAAGAGTTGCGCTATGCGGCCTCCTACGGAAAGCTCGATTACCTGGTCGGCGGCTTCTATTCCAATGAAGCCCTGCGCCAGAACACCAGCATCTTGGTGGGCAGCCAATTTACACCCTACCTCAGCCTCTTGTTCTCGTCCTTGATCACGGGCACGCCCGATCCCAACTTCCTCAAGACGGGGCTGACCTTCCCATTTGTCGGCGGCGTCAACTTCGCCAGCGGTTCAGGCTCGGTCGATCGCTATAAGCAACAGGACAACACCTATGCTCTGTTCACCAACGACACCTATCATGTGACCGATAGGTTCGAGATCAACCTCGGCCTTCGCTATACGGTCGACAACAAGGAACTCAATCAGAACAGCGGTAATATTGGGAACGGCGCCGGCTGCGGCGCGGCCAATGCAGCATTCGGCATTCTGAACACGGTCAACCCGGCGGCGGCCAATCTGCTCGGCGCCGTCAATCAGACCCTTTGCCTGCCGTTCCTGAGCCCAGGCTACAACAACTTCACCAACCATCAGGCCGAACAGGAAGACGCCCTCTCAGGCACGGTGAAGGCGTCCTATCGCTGGGATCCGCAATTCTTGACCTACGCCTCCTATGCGCGGGGTTATAAGGCGGGCGGCTTCAACCTCGATCGGGTGGAATGCGCCGTCGGCGCGGCCGGATGCGCCCCGGGCAGCGCAGCGGTGAACACGCCGATCCGCAACACCGAATTTTCGGGTGAGTTCGTCAACTCCTACGAAGTCGGCGCCAAGTCGACTCTGCTGGATCGCAAGCTCCTCTTGAACGCCACTCTCTTCTATCAAGAATTCACCAACTTCCAGCTGAACACCTTCAACGGCCTGGTCTTCGTGGTGGACTCGGTGCCGAAACTGCGTAGCGAAGGCATCGACACTGACTTCGTCTGGTTCGCTGTGCCGGGTCTGACCTTCCAGGGCGGCTAGACCGTGGCCGACACCCGCTATGATCTTACGGCTTCGCAATTGGCGTCGCTGCAGGCCAAGACCGCCTTTCTAGGCTCGCGCGGGTCGCGCCTGTCCTTGGCGCCGCTCTATTCGGCCTCCTTCTCGGGCACCTACTCCCACGCCATCAGCGAGGCCTATAAGGCCCGCCTTAACGTCGGGGTGAAGTATTCGTCAGCCTACAATACCGGGTCCGATCTGGATCTGGATAAAGTCCAAAAATCCTACTCCCTGGTCAATGCGCGTTTGGCCATCGGCCCGAAGTCGGATCGCTGGAGCGTGGAGTTCTGGGCGGAGAATGTGTTCAACACCAACTACCAGCAGGTGGCCTTCGATTCCGGCTTCCAGAACGCGCCGACCAACGCCACCGGCGTTCTCGACGCCTTCCTCGGCGCGCCGAGCACCTTCGGCGTGACGGTCCGCGCGAAATATTGATTGACCTGGAGAGACGGCGCTGGGGCCGCCAGCCCAGCGCCGCCTATTCCCGCTCCAGCCTGCCCTCCACGGCGCCAAGGGCGTCGGCCAGGCGCATCTTGGCCGAGCCCGGCTTTAGGGGTTGCTGTTGGCTTTCGTGGGGCGCCCAGCCTGTCAGGCCAATGATTTCAAAGGTCGCGGGAATACGGCCATCGGGCAGGGCGAAGCGCTCGGCGTAGATCTCGCTCATGCGCCCGAGCACCGCGCGGGTGAGGGGCCGGCGGTTGCGGTCGATGAGGATGTTGGTCTCGCCCATGGCGCGCAGGTCGGCCATCAGCTTGATCGGGTGATCGTAGCGCACTGTCACCCGGTCGATATCGGCCACCGGCAAGGCGAACCCCGCCCGCTGCAACAGGCCCGCGCCATCGATGGCGTCGGCGAAGGGGGAGACGCGGGGGCCAGCGCCGCCGAAGACCTCGATCTCCGCTTGCAGCAGGGATTGGCGGAGTTCCGTCAGCGTCTCGCCGCCGAACAGGGCGCCGAGGAACAGGCCGTCGGGCCGCAACGCCTGGCGGATCTGGATCAGGGCGCCGACCAGATCGTTGGTCCAATGCAGGTTCAAGAGAGACACCACCAGATCGAGGCTCCCCTGCGCGAATGGCAGAGCCTCCTCATCGGCGACTAGGCGCATCCCGCCCCGACCGGCGAGCATGGCTGGAGCCGTGTCCGCCTCGATCAGAGCGCCCACGCGCGTCGCCGCGTCGCTGGCCTTGAGCGCCTGGCCAAAGGCGCCGCCGCGCGCACCCAGATCGACCGCCAGTGGAAATTGCCGCATGATGCTCTCTAAGCGGTCGGTCGTGTCCTCCGCCGCGCGGCGCTTCAAGAAGTCGACCCCGGCATGGAGTTGCGCGGCGCGGGCCAGGCGGCGGCGCTGCAAGGCGCGATCGAACAGGAGGGCGGGGGAGGGAGCCATGGTCAGGATCAATTCGGCTCATCACGTGCAGCTTGCAACGGCTGGCGTGCAGGATTTTGCGCAACAAGCCCGCCGCGACGTGGTTCGCGTCGCCGGCCACGCGGTGGATCTGCTGCTGCCGCCCATCGCCCACGACGCCGGCGAGCGTCCGCAATCCCCCGGCCTGTCGGCGCGGGGGTGGGAGCGAATTGCATTTCTCGACGATCCGGTGTGCGACGGCTGCGGCGGGCCGTTCCCCTATGATCTGGGAGCGGGCGCCCGCTGCGCTGCCTGCATGGCCGCCCCTCGCGCCTTCGCCCGCGCCCGCGCCGCCTGTCTCTACGACGAGCATTCGCGCGACCTGATCCTGCAGCTGAAGCACGCCGACCGGCCGGACCTTGGGCGGCTGTTCGCCCTCTGGCTCGCCCGCGCCGCCGCCCCGCTTATCGACGATTGTGTGGTGGTGGCGCCTGTACCGCTGCATCGGGCGCGGCTGTTCGCCCGCCGCTATAATCAGGCGGCGGAGATCGCCCGACCGCTGGCGCGCCTCACCGGACTGCGTTACCGACCCGATGTGCTGGTCCGCGCCCGCGACACGAAGAGCCAAGGCGGCAAGTCCGGCCGCGGGCGGCGGATCAATATGAAGGGCGCCTTCATGGTGCCGTCGGGCCGCCGCGCCCAGATCGCGGGGCGTCGGGTGCTGTTGATCGACGATGTCTTGACCACGGGGGCCACGGTGGAGGCCTGCGCCAAGGCGCTTTTGCAGGCAGGGGCCCTGGCCGTCGATGTCGCAGTGGTGGCCAGGGTGCGCGAAGCGGCGCATCTCTCTATATAAGCGGTGTTCGTCCGCTCACTTCGGAATCGCCCATGCCCGCCGTGCTCATCTATACCAAGCCCCTGTGCCCCTATTGCGCCCGCGCGGTAAATCTTCTGAACAAGAAGGGCGTCAGCTTCGAAGAGATCAACGCCGGGTGGGACGCGGACAAGAAGAAGGAAATGGTTGCTAAGGCCAATGGCCGCGCCACCTTCCCGCAGATCTTCATCGGCGAGCAGCACGTGGGCGGCTGCGACGACCTGATGGCGCTGGAGAATGCGGGCGAGCTAGATAAGCTCCTGGCCGCTTGATCGCAAAATGACCGTCCGCGTCGCCCTGATCCAAACCCGCACCCCCGCCACCCACGGGGCGGCGCTGGCCCACATCACGCCCCTGATCCGTCAGGCGGCGGGGGAGGGCGCGAGGCTGATGATCACGCCCGAAGGGACCAACCTCCTGCAAAAGGACCGCGCCAAACTCCTGCCCATGCTGGCCAGCGTCGAGGCCGATCCGGTAGTGCTGGGGTTGCGCGCGCTTGCCAATGAGCTTGGGATCGAAATCCTGATCGGCTCGGTTCTGGTAAAGCGCGACGACGGCCAATGCGCCAACCGCGCGGTCTTCATCGGCACGGGTGGGGCGATTCTGGCGACCTACGACAAGATCCACATGTTCGACGTGGACCTGCCCAATGGCGAGAGCGCCCGCGAAAGCCGGGTCTATGTCCCGGGCGACCGGGCGGTGGTAGTGGAGAGCGCCGTCGGGCCGCTGGGCCTGACCATCTGCTACGACATGCGCTTTCCGGCCCTCTATCGCGCACTAGCGACGGCGGGGGCCGGGGTGATCGCCGTGCCGGCCGCCTTCACTCGACCGACTGGGGAGGCCCATTGGGAAATCTTGCTGCGCGCGCGGGCTATCGAGACCGGCTCGTTTGTGCTGGCGGCGGCCCAGGGCGGCATACACGAGGACGGGCGCGGCACCTGGGGTCGCTCGATCGCCGTCGCGCCCTGGGGCCAGATCATCGGCCAACTCGACCACGATGAGCCTGGCGTCCTGGTGGTGAATCTGGATTTGGCGCAAGTGGACATCGCGCGAAACGCCATACCGGCGCTTCGCAACGCCCGCGCCTTCACCGGCCCCGCCGCCATGCCCGCACTTGGGGCCGAGAAAGCCGCCGCCGAATGATCAAATACGCCCTGGCCTGCCAGCACGCCCACGAATTCGAGGGCTGGTTCGGCTCGTCCGACGCCTATGACGACCAGGCGGCGCGCGGGCTGATCGAATGCCCCATCTGCGGTGTCAATGCGGTGCGAAAACAGATCATGGCCCCGGCGGTGATGGGGACCAAGAAGCGCGCGATGGACGCCGTCAACCCTCAGGCCCGCGCCATGATGATGGACGCCATGGGCAAGGTCCGCCAGCACGTAGAGGACAACTTCGACTATGTCGGGGATGCTTTCGCCAAGGAGGCCCGCGCCATCCATGATGGCGCGTCTGAGGATCGCGGCATCTACGGTGAAGCCTCGCCTAAAGAGGTCAAGGCCCTGGTGCAGGACGGCATCCGCATCGCACCATTGCCGCCCAAGCCTCCCGGCAAGGACGAGATCAACTAGGGCCGGGCCCCAGCGACGATCCGCTCATAGGCCTTGTGGGCGCTAGCCTGCGCTTGGGCCAGCGCCGTGCTAAGAGCGTCGAAATCCCCCACGCCGCCCGCCTTGGCCAGGATCGCCAAAAAGCGCGCCGGCTCTTGCCGCGGATCGGCCCCATCCTCCAGCGCCACCTTCAGCACTTGCGACAGGTTCTGCTGCAGGGTCCAAGCCTTGGAGAGCACGGCGATGCCCGCCGCGTCCGCCGCGCCCACGGCCGCCAGCGCCTCCAATTCCGCCTTGGTGTGCACCAATAGCGGTCCGCCATTCGGCGCGGTGATGATCTGCAGGTGTTCGGAGGCGAACTCGATATCCACCAGCCCGCCTTCGATCAGCTTCAGGTCCCAGGGGCCGAACGGCGGGCGCTCCTTGGCCATCAGGGCGCGCATGGCCCGCACGTCGGCGGCGGTCCTCCGGGGGTCGCGCGGGCGGCGCAGAGCGGCGATGATCGCCGCCTCGGCCCGAGCGGCGAAGGCGGGGGAGGAGGCCCAGACCACGCGCGCACGGGTGAGGGCGAGGAATTCCCAGGTTTCGGCGTCCCCCTCATAGTAGTGCTCGAACGCGCTCAGACTCACCGCCACCGGCCCGGCCGTCCCCGTGGGGCGCAGGCGCAGATCGACGTCGTAGAGCCCGCCCTCGCCGGTGGGCGCCGAGAGGGCGGCTACCAGGCGCTGGGTGAAGCGGGTGTAGATCGTCTCCGCCCCCCAGCCTTTCAGGGCCGAGGCGGCGTCCGGCGCATCGGCCGCATAAAGGGTCATCAGATCGAGATCGGAGCGGGCGGTCATCTCCCGCGAGCCGGCCTTGCCGAGGGCGATCACCGCTACGGCGCCCGGGAAATCTCCGCCGATACGCAGGGTCTCGTGGAGGGCGGCGGCGCCCAGCGACTGGATGCAGGCGTCGGCCAGGCGGGCGAAGGCGCGCCCCGCCGTTTCGGCGTCGGCGGCGCCGGACATCACATTGACGCCGATGCGGAAGGCCTGCTCGCGGTGGGCTCGCCGCGCCGCATCCATGGCCGCTTCAAAGCCGCCCGCGCCCGCCACAGCTTTTTCCAGCGCCGCCTCCGCCTCGCCGTCGTCGAGGTCGCTGAAGAAGCGGGCGTCCAGGAGGGCGTCCAGCACAGCCGGCTGGCGGGCTAGGGTGGCGGCCAGGCGCGGGGCGAAGGCCATCACCTCCACCACCAGATCGAACAGCTTGGGCTCGGCCAAAAAGAGGGACTGCACCTGCACCCCCGAACTCAGCCCAGAGAAAAAGTCGGCGAAGCGGTTGAAGGCGACATTGGGCGCGCCGGTGGCCTGCACGGCGTCCAGCAGGCGCGGCGCCAGGCGGGTGAAGAGCTCGCGTCCCCGCTCAGACCGCGTGGCGGCGATGCGCCCGTGGTGCCAGGCGCGGATCATGCCCGAGACCTGGGCGGGGTGGTCGAAGCCCATGCGGGCCAGGGTTTCCAGCGTCTCCGGGTCGTCCTCCACGCCGGTGAACACCAGGCTGCCGAACCGCGACGATAGGGGTTCGGCTTCGGCGAACAGCTCGCCATAGCGGGCGTTGACGCGGCGGAGGATCGCCTCCACCGATTGATCGAAGGCCTTCAGGTCGGAAAACCCCGCCAGGGCCGCCACCCGCCGCCGTTCGGCATCGCTTTCGGGCAAGACGTGGGTCTGCTCGTCATTGATCATCTGCACCCGGTGCTCCAGCGCGCGCAGCCGATCGTAGGCGGCGCGGAGATCCGCCTCCGCCTCCGCCGTCACCGCCCCCGCGCGGGTCAGGGCCAGGAGGGCGTCCAGGGTGCGGCGTTCGCGCAGGGCGGGGTTCCTCCCGCCATAGATCAGCTCCTGGGTCTGCACGAAGAATTCGATCTCGCGGATGCCGCCGACGCCCAGCTTCAGATTGGCCCCCGGCGCGGTTAGCCGCTCGTCCACCTTGTGGATGTGGATCTGGCGTTTGATGGAGTGGATGTCGGCGATGGCGGCGTAGTCGAGGTTGCGCCGCCAGATGAAGGGCTGCAGCGCCGCGATGAAGGCCTCGCCGCGCGGGACGTCGCCGGCGGCCGCGCGCGCCTTGATCATGGCCGCCCGCTCCCAGTTCTGGCCGACGCTCTCATAGTAGTCGAGCGCCGCCTCCACCGGCATGGCGGCGGGGGTGGAGGAGGGATCGGGCCGCAGGCGCAGGTCCGTGCGGAACACATAGCCGTCGACCGTGCGCGCCTGCATGATCTCCACCAGGGTCTGGGTGAGGCGCAGGGCGACCGCCTGGGGCTCGGCCCCTCCGGCCAGCAAGAGGGCCGAGGGCTCATAGAAGATCGAGACGTCGATGTCGGAGGAATAGTTCAGCTCGAACGCCCCCTGCTTGCCGAGCGCCAGGCAGAAGAGGCCCGGCACAGGCCCGGCCGATTCGTCGGCGGGGGCCAAGAGGCGCCCCCGCGCGATCTCCACCCGCGCGGCCAGGGCGAAGGCGGCGTGAAGAGCCGCGTCGGCGAAGCGGGTCAGGGCGGCGGTGACCTGATCCAGGTCCCAGACGCCGCCGAGGTCGCTGAGGGCCGTCAGCAGGTGCAGCTCGGCCTTCAGCCGGCGCAGGCGCGCCTTGCCGGATTCAAGTTCCGGATCGCGCCCCGCCGCCTCGGTCTCGCTGAGGATGGTCGCCAGCCGCGTTTGCGGCGCCTCGGTGAGGATGGCGCCGATGCGCTCGGGCCGCTGGCGCACCAGACCCGCCAGATAGGGCGAGGCGCCGAACACCGGCTCCAGCGCCGGCCAGGCGGCGGTCAGCGCCTCCGCCCACCCGCCAGCGCCGGCGGCGGCCTCCAGCACCCCCCTGATCCGCTCCGCCGCCCGCCGATCGATGACAGGGCCGCAGGGGGTGAGGGGAGGGATGGTCATGGCGGCATGGTGGCGGTGCGGCGAGCGAGGTCAAGCCCTCGCCCTGGTGAGACATAATTATTAAAACAAACCAAAATTAAGAAACCGGTAAAGCATAATCGCAATTATTGATTATAAATCATCTGCTTATCGAGATTTTGATTTAGAATTATCCACTACGCTCAATATGATGTGGCAATCTGAATGAGGACAGATGAAGGCCAATCCTTACGGCACCCCACCGAAAATCTTGGACTCATTTGTGTCCGGCTCAATCAACTCAATCAACGCTTTTTGTACTGTGCGCTTGCACGCGGGGCATTTACCAACGTTCATGCTGCGCTTCCCTCATAGTTTGAGAATCTCAATCTAACAATTTAGAGAATGCGCCGCCACATGTTAACTCAGCCAAATGCAGACGGAGCGATTCACCCACACCTACCTCGTATAAGGTGTAAGCGGTGCGTTTTTCTCAAACGTAAATTCGTTACTGCTGACGTGGACACGATAGTCATTCAAAGCTGCTATTAAGCAAAGGACTATGATCGTGGAAAAGAGGATTCCGCGAGAAGCAATTTTATCCCATTGAATCGTCGGGCTTGGATCGCGGATAGATTTTTTGCCGTTGGAGGTCATACTTCATCTCCGCATCGCCAGCAGCGGTGCTAACTGCCAATCTGACAGCCTGCTCAATCAAGTCGGATCGCGTTGTGTGAGCATTAGTCAAATCGTCGAGTGCGGAGAGAAGTTCCTCACTGAGTCGAACGGAGATGACGCGCTTGCCCATGCTTGGTTTGTAAGCGCACAAAGTTAATAAGCGATAAAGAACGTAATACGCCTCACTTCAAGTGAGCTCCTTGGATGGTCGCGGCGTCAATGGCTACATATAAGCCCACCATTGCGAGTCGCGGAACAAAGAAGGTACGAAAATGTGGATATGGCATTGGTGGAAAAAACCCCACCAATGCCGTCAGCTTTTTCTTATTCAGCTCACTTCCCCACCCCGTTCGCCGCCGCTTCGATCAGCTGGGCGGCGACCGCCGGTTGGGCGATGAAGGCGACGTGGCTGCCGGCGACCTCCGCCGTGGTCGCCTTCATGCGGCGGGCGTACATGCGCTGCACGTCCGGCGGGATGATCTGGTCTTTGGAGGAGACCAGATACCAGCTGGGCTTGGTTTTCCACGCCGCCTGGGTGACCGGGGCGGTGAAGACCGAGACGGCCAGGGGCGCTTGGGAATCGGCCATGAACTGGCGGAGCGGCTCGGGCACGTCTGGCGCGAAGGCGGCCATGAAGGCGTCGTGGCCGAAGAAGGCCAGGCCGTCCTTGGAGACGGTGATCGGCAGCGGCCCCTTGGGCAGGTACTGGCCCGTGGTCTCTCCCACCTCCGGCCCGAAGGCGGCAACGTAAACGAGACCCACCACCTTGGGATCGACCCCGACCTGGGTGATCACCGTGCCGCCATAGGAGTGGCCGACCAGGATCACCGGCCCGGTCTGCAGGTCCAGCACCCGCTGGGTGGCGGCCACGTCGTCGGCTAAGCCCGTGTCCGGATTGGCGACGACGCTGACGTGGAAGCCGTCGTGGGTGAGGATGTCATAGACGCCCTTCCAGCCCGAGCCGTCGGCCCAGGCGCCATGCACCAGAACGATGTTCTTTACCGGGGCGGCGGCCGCCGCCGTCGTCGCAAGCGCGCCCAGGAGCAGAGCCGAGACGGCCGCCGCCGTTGCTTTCAAGACACCACGCATGTTGCTTCTCCCCAGCCTGGTTAAAGAAAGCCCGAGCTTGTGCACGATCGATGGCACAAGCAACCGGGCGGCGATCACAATCGTTATGCTTGCCTGCTCAGCGCCCGGTCAGTGGGCATCGGCCGCCGCAACCTCCACCTTTTTCCCCGCCCGTCGTTCGGGCAAGAGGGGCGCTCCCACCCTGCGCTTGGCCAGGATCTCGTCGCGGGCCTTGCCGATGGCCACATAGCGGGCGGGGGTTGCGGGGTGGTCTGAGGTGACGAAGATGGCGTGGGGGTTCTCCACCGCCATACGCCGCCAGAAGTCCTCCACCCCGTTCACGTCGTAGCCGGCGCGGGCCATGTAATACATGCCGATATAGTCCGCCTCGCTCTCGAAGGCGGCCGAGGCGTAGCCGGCGCCCGCCGCCCGCCCTGCCTTGGCGAAGGCGCCCCCCGAATTGACGCCGCCGAGCGCCAACAGCACGTCCACCGCCGCCCCGCCCACCGCCCCCATGGCGGCGTTGGCGGACTTGGCGCGGATGTGCCTTTCGGTGTCGTGGGCCAGTTCGTGGGCCATCACCAGGGCCAGTTCGTCGTCGGAAGCGACGAAGCGCAACATCCCCCGGTCGATGGCGATGCGCTTGCCGTCAGCGGCGGCGTTGATGTCTTCGGCGTCTAGCACCACCACTCCGTAGTCGCAGGCCTTCAGGGGATGGATCACCACCTCCTGCTCGGCCTCGCCGCGCCGGTATTTCAGACGCACGTCGCCGGTCTTGCTCTGGGCCAGGTCAGCCGCCACCGTCTTTTGCGCGTCAGGCTTGTCGCCCACCGCCTGGCCGTCGACCGCCACGATCACGTCGCCGGATTTCAGCCCCGCCCGATCCGCCGGGCCCGAGGCGTCGACCCAGGCCACCCTTGGCGCTGCGCCAAAGCCCAGAGTGTCGGAGGCGGCCCGTCGGAAGCTCGGATTGAAATCGTTCACCGTATCGGCGCGAAAGCCGATGCTGCGGGTCAGGTCGGGGCAGAGGTCGGCATTGGCTGTGAACAGCCGCTCAGCGATGGCCGAGACCCGCGCCCGCTCGTCCAGCCGCATCTTCAGGGCCAGGGCGGCCTGCTTCTGCGCCTCGGCCGAAGCGTCGGCGGCGCTGACGGTGGGCATCTGCGTGGTCGGCGTGACGCAACCGGACAGCAGGAAGGCGGATACGAGAAGCACCGACGCAACAGCGCCGGTGGTGCGGATCGATGTCATTCAAGCCCCCTAAGCCCAACCTTAGGAGGCTCGCACACTCAGCGGCGAGCCACAATCATTACGCGTGTTAAAAACTTAACAATCTAAAGCTGATCCAGCCCATAGGCGGCGTGAAGGGCGCGCACGGCCAGTTCGGTGTAGGCGGCCTCGATCAGGACGCTGATCTTGATCTCCGAGGTGGAGATCACCTGGATGTTGACGCCCTTTTCCGCCAGGGCGCCGAACATGGTCTTGGCCACGCCGGCATGGCTGCGCATACCCACCCCGATCACCGACACTTTGGAGACGTCCTCGTCCACCGCCGCCTCTTCGAACCCGATGTCGCCCTTCAGCCCCTGGATGATGTCCATGGTGCGGCCGGCGTCGCGCTTGCCGACGGTGAAGGTCATGTTGGCGCTGTCCGAGCTCTTGGCGCGGCTCTGCACGATCATGTCGACATTGACGTTGGCGTCGGCCAGGGCGGAGAAGATCTTGGACGACACCCCCGGATGGTCGGGCAGGCCCAAAAGGCTGATGCGGGCTTCGTCGCGCGAATAGGCGACGCCGCTGACGATACGTTTTTCCACGATCTCTTCCTCGTCGCAAACAATGGTGCCGGTGTCGGGAGCGGCTTGCCCCGGTTCAACAAAGCTCGATAGCACGCGCACGGCCACATGCTGGCTCATGGCCAGCTCGACCGAGCGGGTCTGCAGCACCTTGGCGCCGAGCGACGCCATCTCCAGCATCTCCTCGTAGGAGATCTTGGCCAGGCGCCGGGCGCGGCGCTCGATCCTCGGATCGGTGGTATAGACCCCATCCACGTCGGTGTAGATGTCGCAGCGGATGGCTTTCAGCGCCGCCGCGATGGCTA
>JAMFTA010000139.1 GCA_026225565.1 Caulobacter sp.
CCGCACGTAGATTTCGCCAGCCTCGCCGGTTGGGACCGGCTTGCCGTCCTGGTCGCGAATTTCAATTTCGACCGTCGGCAGCGGCTTGCCCACCGAGCCTAGCCGCGCGCGAAGACGTGGATCGGATGAGCCATGGGCCGCGCGGTGCTCGGCCGGACCCAGCAGGGCAATGGTCGAACTGGTCTCAGTCAGACCGTAGGCATTGGTAAAGCTGACGGCGGGAAAGCGATCAAGCGCCTGCTGGATCATTTCGAAGGGCATCTTGCCGCCGCCATAGGCGATCGCCTTAAGATCGGGGAGGTCGGTCGTGTCATCCATGGCGTCGATGACGCGCGCCAGCATGGTCGGCACCAGGAAGGCGTTGCTGACCTTCTCGGCCGCCGCCAACGCGAGCCAAGCCACGGGATCGAAAGCGGGCAGCAAAACGATGCGGCGTTGTGCGTAGATCGCGCTCAGCAATGCTGCGATTCCCGCGATATGGTAGGGAGGGACGCTGACCAGCGCGGCGTCTTCCTCAGAGGCGGAGCCGAACTCGACCGTCCCTAGGATATAGGACACGAGGTTCGCGTGGCGCAGGATCGCCGCCTTGGGCGCGGCGGTGGTGCCGCTGGTGAAAAGCTGTATGGCGACGCCTTCGCCAGCGTCATCCTCGCTCGCTGGATCGGCGGTAGCGGCCATGGCTGCGTCCACCAGTTCGGCGCGGGACAGAATGACGTTGGCGGCGGAAGGACAGAGGCGCCTGACCCGATCGCCATCGCCGACGATCAGCGCCGGCGTCACGCGATTCAGCAAGGCGGCGAGATCGATATCCGCAAGTCTATAGTTGAGCGGGACGTAGGGCGTCCCCGCGAGCGCCGCGCCGAAAAGCGCCATTGCGGCGGCCTCGCTGCTTTCGTCGAGCAGAGCGACGTGGGTACAGCCGCTCTTCCGGATTAATTCGGCCGCGCCTCTCGCGCCCTTCAAAAGAGCGCCGTAACTCCAGCGCTTGCCGTCGCAGACGAGACCAATGCGGTCGGGGGCGGCTTCAGCCGCCATCTCCAGAAACAATGCGATGTTCATTGTGGTGCGGTCAGTCCGAAGCCGGGAGCGGCTTGGCTTCTTTGACGGTCAGCGCCACGCCATCCACCGCCAGCGAACCGGCGCCGGATTTCATGCACAGCAACTCGAACGTGCCGGCGGCGTCGACATAGCGCTTGCCGATCAACGTCCCGTTGGCATGGGCCGGATCGATCGCGCCGGCCGCTTCGGGTTTTGCTTCAACCATAGGCGCGCCGCCGCACTCGATCACCCCGGCGGCGCCGCGCACCACCATAACCTCGGCGTCGCACACTGCGCTCCTGAGTCTGGTTCCGGGTTTCATGCTTGCATCCTTGCTGGGCGCCTACGCAATCGCGCCGCTCGTCTTTAGCGCTTCGATCCGATCCCACTCAAGCCCAAGCTCCATCAGAACCAGTTCGGTGTGTTCAGACGCCTGGGGCGCGCGGGTCGTTTTCAACGGCTCACCATTGAACTGAATCGGTCCGCGCACCAACCGAAGCGGCGCGCCGCCGTCGCCGCCTTCGACCTCGATGATCATGTCGTTGTCCAGGGCCTGCTCGTCGGTGAGGAGATCTTCAAAGCTCTGGATCGGCGCCCATTGCCCCTTCATCGTTTTGAGATGTCCGCGCCAATAGGCGAACGGCTTTGACGCAAACGCCTTGACCAAAATGTCGCTTGCCGCTCCGGCGTTCTCGATCAGCGATAAAACGTCCTTAAAACGCGGATCGTCCCCCGCCTCGGGCACGCCGACATGAGCGAAGGTGTCGCGGATCAGTCCGGTGGGGCTGACCATGCAAAGATTGATCGTGCCGCCATCGGATGTGGTGAAATTGCCCATGAAGGGATTGCGCAACGATCCGCCGGAAGTCGGCATACTGTTGCGGGTCAAAATGCCCGTTTCCATGACCTGTGAGATGGTCGCGCCAGAGGCCCACCATGCCGTGCTGATCAGCGATCCATCGACTTCGATCGCCTCACCGGTCTTCTCGCGGTGCAGCAGCGCCGCGGAAATGCCGCCTGCGATGAACATGCCGCCGATCGAATCGCCGAACGCGGGAATGCCCTGCCCCAGGGGGCCTGACAGCTCTGGCGGCGTCATCGCATTGGCGATGCCGCTTCGCGACCAGAAGCAGGTCCCGTCGAAGCCGCCGACCTGGCGCTCGGGCCCCTTGTTCCCCAGCGCGCTACCGCGCGCGTAGATGATGTTGGGATTGACGGCGCGGATATGCTCCACATCGAACTTGTTCTTCTGGCGAACCTGCGGAAGGTAGTTGGTAAGGAAGACGTCGGCAGTTTTCGCCAACTCGTAGAGCACTTCCTGACCTTCAGCGGTGGCGACATCGATGCCGACGCTGCGCTTGCCGCGATTGGGATGCTCGAACAGCGTGTGACGCAGCGGATCGAGCTTCACGCCGCCCATGTTGAGGAAGCCGCGTTGTGTATCGCCGCGGAGCGGGTGCTCAACCTTTATGACGTCCGCGCCCCAGTCGGCGAGGAGCGCGCCCGCGGCCGGCACGTAAGTGAACTGCGCCACTTCCAGTACGCGCACGCCCTTCATGACTTGGGTCATTTTTTCTGAATAACTCCCACGCGCCGCGACAGCGTCAACGAACGCAAAAAAAAGCCTATGATCTGGCGTCGCTGCAGAAAACCATAAAGTGGCCGGCGCAGTTTGCTATCGCCGGCACGATGGGCGTTGGGGCCAACGCTGTGGCGATATTTTGTCGTTCGGACGCGACGCAAGTTGAGTGGTGGTGCGTGCGGGCCGATAGCGGCTGGGCAAAGGACGAGGAAACCTACCATGAAAATCGACCCGTCGCTGTCGGCCGTCGTCACCGGCGGTGCGTCAGGTTTGGGGCTAGCCACGGTGAAGGCGCTGCGCTCATCGGGCGTGAAGGTGGCGATTTTCGACGTCGATGAAGAGGGCGGCAAACGCGCGGCCGACGAGGTGGGCGCCACCTTCTGCAAGGTCGACATCATGTCGGAAGAGGCCGTGCTGGCGGGCTTCGACGCCGCGCGGGCAGCCAATGGCCAGGAACGCATCCTTGTTCACTGCGCCGTCTTCGCCAAGGGCGGAAAAACCGTCAGCAAGGACAAGGAGACGGGCGGGTTCAAGCGCTTGTCGACCGAAGATTATGCGATATCGGCACAGGGCATATTGGTGGCCTCATATCGCATGGCGTCCATCGCCGCCTTGGGCATGGCGGGGCTGGACCCGGGCGAGGATGGCGAACGCGGCTCGATTGTACTCACCTCTAGCGCGGCGGCGCAGGACGGGCAGGTCGGCCAAGTCGCCTATGGCTCGCTCAAGGCTGGCGTGAACGGGCTGGTGCTCCCCATGGCGCGCGATCTCATGGACCTCGGTATTCGTGTCAATTCGATCATGCCAGGCATCTTCGCCACGCCGCCCATGCTGCGTTTCAAGGACTTGAACCCAGCCATGTGGGATGCGCTCAACAGTTCGGTCCCTTTCCCTAAGCGACTGGGAAAGCCCGACGAATTCGCCAGCTTGGTGCTCGAGCTGGTGCGCAATTCCTACATGAACGCGCAAACGATCCGCATCGACGGCGCTATCCGTATGCCGCCGCGCTAAGCGGCGTCGATCGGCGAAGGATCCCGAAAAGCCGCCGTTTCCACCGAAAATGTTGCGGTGCGCCATAGGCGGTGTTGACACGCCTCTATCAAATCCCTAAACTAGGTTAGTATTTAGGGGATCGCCGGTGGCCCGCGCCGCCCGCTTGAGGAGTTCCAACATGAAGAAGACATTCTGCCTGCTCGCCCTGGTCGCCGCTTCAGCGCTCCCCGCTGCCGCCGGAGCCCAGGAACCTGTTGCCGCCGTCAGCAAGCCGACCCCAGCCGAGATGACGGGAAAGATGCTCTATACGGCTGACGGCAGGCATATCGCCTCCGTCTATAGCGTCGAGCCGGATGGCTCTCCGCAGGTCATTTGGGAGGGCAGGTTAGTGACCGTGCCAGCCTCGACAGTCACCGTCGATGGCGGCAAGGTGTTGACCAGCATGACTAAGATGCAACTGGCCCTGTCGCGCTGATCGCATAACGGCTCGGAGTGTGATCGGACGTCGTCAGATCACACTCCGATTGTCAGCTAACTTTATCTGCTATCGCCACGTCATCTGATTTCACGGCGCTTTGGCAATTGATGTTCTCGTATAGCCGGTCAAGCAACGAGCTTAGTTGAGCGACTTCATCGTCGCGCATCCCGCGGAAGGTATGGTTCTCCAGCTTGGTTGCAAGAATGCTGACCCGATCGAGAATTGGTAGCGCCGCTTCGGTGAGTGACACGCAATAGGCGCGCTTGTCGTCCTCCTTTGGATGGCGTGCAAGCAGGCCATCGGCGCAGAGGCGGTCGACAAGACGACCCGCGGCGGCTTCGGACATGTCGAGGGTCTCGGCAAGAATGCGCTGGGTGGCTCCGGGCCGGCGCGCCACTACCGCAATCGCCGTCCATTGTGAACGCGTCACGCCGAAATCTTCAAGATCCTGGTCGAACTGCTTGCGCAGCTGACGGGCTATGACCGTCATCTTGAGCGAGGCGTTTCGCTTGGTGGTTGCCGCGTTATCGATGAGAGGTCGTCCTCTTGTGCGGTGACCTAGAGTCGCTCGATGATGATGGCCGGCGCCATCCCGCCGGCCGCGCACATGGTGATGAGGCCATAGCGGCCGCCCGAACGCTCAAGTTCGTCGAGCGCGGCGCCGATGAGGATGGCGCCTGTCGCGCCGATCGGATGCCCAAGCGCAATGGCGCCGCCATTGATATTGACCTTCGCCCGGTCCAGGTCGAGATCGCGGATAAACTTCTCCACAACGACGGCAAAAGCTTCGTTGATCTCCCAGACATCGATGTCCTCCTTGCTGAGGCCCGCCCGTTTGAGAACCTTCTGCGCCGCCGGCCCCGGCGCATTTAGCATCAGGGTCGGATCGTCGCCAACATTGGCGGTCGCCACGACGCGCGCGCGGGGCTTCATGCCCGTCTTCTTCACATAGTCTTCCGACGCGAGAAGGATCGCGGCGGCGCCGTCCACGACGCCCGAAGAGGTGCCGGCGTGGTGGAGGGGTTCGATCTGGAGGTCTGGATACTTCTGGTTGACCAACTCGCGGAACGTCGGGCCATCCGGACGTGACGGCATGTCCAGAAACATGGCGAAGGCCGGCTTGAGCTGGGCCAGTTGCTCGATGGTCGTGCCGGGCCGCGGATATTCGTCGCGATCCAGGATGACGCTGCCGTCGTCAGCGAGAACAGGAATGATCGACTTATCGAAGCGGCCCTCCTGTATGGCGATCGCGGCGCGCCTCTGGCTCTCGACGCCGAACGCATCCAACTCTTCGCGCGTGATGCCTTCCATCGCCGCAATCGCATCCGCAGCTACGCCTTGGTTGGTTTGCGGATGTTTTTCCTGGAGGCGCATATTGCCCGTGCCGAGCCCGCCGGGCGATTTGACGCCGGCTTCCCGCAAGCTTTGACCATACCAGGTGACATAGGACATCAACTCGGTCCCGCCGGCGATCACCAGATCCTCCATGCCCGACATGATCTGTCCGGCAGCGAGGTTTGTCGCGGTGATGCCGCTGCCGCAGAAACGGTCAAGGGTCACGCCTGAAACCTTGACGTCATAACCGGCGTCGAGCGCCGCCATGCGGCCCATGTCTCCGCCCTGCAATCCCATCTGCGCGCTGGTGCCCCAGATGATGTCGTCGACATCGGCCGTATCGAGGTTGTTCCGTTCCTTCAACGCCTTGAGGACTGAGGCTGCGACATGCTGCGGATGCATGACCGATAAAGCCCCCTTGCCCATCTTGCCGATGCTGCGGGGCGTTCTGACGGCGTCGATAATAAAGGCTTCAGCCATGGGATGTCTCGTCGAGATAGCGTGCAACTAGAGCTCGGCAAACGCTATCGCATGGTGGCTCGACACGCCACGAACCGTCAATCGCGTGGGCGATCAATCGTACTCGCGCGGGCGACCGAAAACCATTCTCAATGGCGGTAAATCATAGATATTATTGCGACTTTTGTCAGAACTGCCTTAACCGTCCAGCACGCCCCGTGTTTTCTGGTAAAACCGTTCGGGCATAGGACCTGGATAGGCGGCGGAGCAGAAATAATGGGCGCGAGTACGGGAGGTGCGAGCACTAAGCGCGGGGGGGCTTTTGAGCCGTTGCGCGCGCCGGTTTTCCGTCGGGTCTGGTCCGCGAGCGTCATCTCTAATTTTGGCCAACTGATTCTCGGGGTCGCGGCGGCATGGGAGATGACCCGCCTGACCTCCAACGCCAGCATGGTCGCCCTGGTTCAAACGGCGTTGATGCTGCCGTTGATGCTTGTTGCGGTGCCCGCCGGCGCCCTCGCCGACATGTTCGACCGGCGCCGGATCGCGATGACTGGCCTTATCTTCTCCATCTCCTGTGCGGCCCTGCTGACGGGACTGGCCTGGGCGGGACTGATATCGCCCCTGGTGCTGCTGGTTTTCTGCTCACTGATCGGGGCGGGGGTGGCGCTCTATAGCCCTGCCTGGCAGGCCTCGATCCCCGAGCAGGTGGAGCCGCATCAGCTTCCCGCGGCGATCGCCCTGGGCAGCATCAGCTATAATGTGGCCCGAAGCGTGGGGCCGGCGATCGGCGGCGTCATCGTGCTGGCGGGGGGCGCCAAGGCCGCGTTCGCGACCAACGCGATCTGCTACCTCCCGCTACTGTTGACCTTCTTTCTATGGCGCCGGCGCCATGCGCCCTCTCGCCTGCCGCCCGAGCGAATAGACCGGGCGATCGTCTCGGGCTGGCGCTACGCTCTTCATTCCGACCCCATCCGCACCGTTTTCGTCAGGGCCTTTCTCTTCGGGAGCGCGGGGGCGACCACGACGGCGCTGGCGCCGCTTATCGCCAAGGACCTTCTGCACGGCAACGCCAGCACCTACGGCATTATGCTCGGCGCCAGCGGCGTCGGCGCGGTCGTCGGCGCGGTGATGGTCAGCCGCCTGCGAGAATGGCTCGGCACCGAAACGGCGACGAGGCTCCTCGCCATCGCGTCGGGTTTGGCGCTGATCCTTGTCGGTTTCAGCCATTCGCTGGCGCTTACCTGCTTGGCCCTGTTTGTGTCCGGCGCCGCCAACATTCTGACCATCGCGCTGTTCAATATTTCGGTGCAGCTGGCGGCGCCGCGCTGGGTGACCGCGCGCGCCTTGTCGCTATTCTCGTCGTCGCTCACGGGCGGCATTGCGCTTGGGGCATGGCTGTGGGGTGTCGTCGCCGGTCACTGGTCGGTCGAAATTGCGGTCCTCGCATCGGGGGCGGCGCTGTTGGGGATGCCGCTCATTTCCCTGCTGTTGCCGCTTCCAGAGGCGAGCCACGAGGGGAAGGAGTCGGTTGACATCGGCCGTGAGCCCGAAGTGGCGCTCGCCCTGACCCAGCGATCTGGCCCCATCGTCATCGAAGTCGACTATCGCGTCGATCCGGATCGGGCGCGCAATTTTTACAACGCCATGCTGAAGGTCCAACGCGCGCGGCTACGCAGTGGGGGCTTCGAATGGTCGATTTCACGCGACATCGCCGATCCGACCCTGTGGACCGAACGGTATCATTGCCCGACCTGGAGCGATTACCTTCGCCTGCGCGACCGGGTAAGCCAAGCCGATCTGGACATTCAGATGAGCGCCGACGCCTTCGTCCTTGCGGGCGAGCCCAAGCGCGTGCGGCGTCGGCTGGAGCGGCCGTTCGGTTCGGTGCGCTGGAAGTCCGATTCGCCCGATCCCCAGCAGGAGACGCTGGGTTATGTCGCGCCTTAGTCGAACGAAAACCTCAAAAAAAACAGAGGAAAGGCGCCGTGGAGAAACGCTTCAAAGTGGTCCAATGGGCGACTGGCAACATCGGTCTGCGCGCGTTGCGCGCCGTCATCGAGCACCCGCAGATGGATCTCGCCGGGCTATGGGTGAGTTCGCCCGCTAAGCAGGGCAAGGACGCGGGCCAACTGTGCGGGGTCGCGGCGACCGGCGTGCGGGCGACGGGCTCGACTAGCGATATTGTAGCGCTCAAGGCCGATTGCATTCTCTATATGCGCCAGGGCACGGATCTCGATGAGGTCTGCGCCCTGCTCGAGTCGGGCGCTAATATCGTCACAACCCGCGGCGACTTCCACCACCCACGCACCATGGACCCGGCGGTGCGTGCGCGTGTCGAGGAGGCGTGCCGTCGTGGCGGCAGCTCCATCTATAGCACCGGGTCGAGCCCCGGCTTCGTCACCGAAGCGCTGACGATCCCGCTTCTGTCGCTCGCGCGGCGACATGACGGCGTCACCATCGACGAATATGCCGACATGGCGAGCCGCAACTCGCCCGAGCTGATTTTCGGCGTCATGGGCTTTGGAGTTCCGCTGGGGCAGTTCGATCAGGGCAAGATCGACTATGTGAAGCACGATTTCGCCGCCTCGCTGGGACAGGTTGCGGATGCGATCGGTTTGGCCTGCGACACGTTCGATGCGACCGGAGAGATGGCTGCGGCGCGCCACACAACCTCGATTGCTGCGGGCACCATCGAGGCCGGTTCGGTCGGCGCGATGCGGATCGTCATCACCGGCAAACGCGCGGGCAAACCGATCGTCCGCTTTCGCGCCAACTGGTACTGTACAGACGATATCGCGGAGGACTGGGCTTTGCGCGAATCCGGGTGGAAGATCCGCACCGAGGGCGATACGCCGCTGGAGGTGAATATCACCTTTCCCGTCGCGCCCGAAGACTATGCCGCATTCACGCCGGGCCTTACGGCCCACCGGGCCGTCAATGCGGTTGCCGCCGTCTGCGAGGCGGCGCCCGGCATCCGCACGACGGTCGACCTGCCGCAGGTGATCGCCAGGTTCGCCGACAACTAGGCGGTGACAGAAATCCCCCCCCGATCGGACGCCTCGGTCTGCGACATCGCGAGCGCGATTGTTACCATCGCGCTGCGGCAGCGGCGTGCGCGTCTCACGGATATGATAAGCTCGATGCAACACGGCGACGGACCCGCCCAGCATATGGGGCCCGAAGTCGCGATCAGGTGCGCAACGACCGCTCCACCGATGGGAAGGAATGGCGATTGACCGATCCCGGGGCGGAGCTTTTGGCGCCATCCGAGGCCATGCCAAGCTTGGCATACAGGTCCTACTTCCTGTTTATCATGGTGCTGGTCTCGGCGTCGGTCGTAGCCGAACACAATATGATGGTGGTCTTGGTCGAACCCATCCGCCGCGACCTCCATCTCAGCGACACCGCCATCGGACTGGTCAAGGATCTGGCGATCGCGATGGTCTACATCTTGGCGGTCATTCCGTTGGCGCGGGTCGCCGACCGTTGGTCGAAACGCCGGATCGTCGCCATTGCGGCGGCCATATGGAGCCTGTCGGTGCTCATTTGCGGCGGCGCAAAGAGCTTCTGGATGCTACTGACCGGTCGCGCCGGCATCGGCCTTGGCGAGGGAGGCTTTACGCCGCCGTCCCAGGCGTGGATCGCTGATCTTTTTCCGGTGAGGCGGCGGGCCACGGCGCTGTCGATCTTCCTGCTCGGGGCTTCGATCGGCAATTTTGCGGGGCCGGCGCTGGGGGGATGGGCGGCGCACGTATACGGTTGGCGTAACGCCATGTTGTTCGCCAGCATCCCCGGCTTCCTTCTGGCGCCGATCGTGTGGCTTACTTTGCGCGATGTCCGGCCGGGCCTGGCCGACGGCGTTTCGGTCGTCGACGGTGCGTCGGCGCCCTTCCTCCAGACGATCCGCGAGCTGATGGCGATCAAGACCTTGCCGCTACTGATCCTTGCCGCGGCGTTGAACGTGACGCTGACCATGGGATTGATCAGTTGGGCGCCCGCCTTCATGCAGCGCACCCATGGGATGCCCGCCCAGGTGGCGGGGGTGCAGATGGGCGGCGCCCTATTCATCGGTTCGGTGATCGGCCACACGGCGGGCGGGCCGCTGGCTGATCTGCTCGGGCGCAAAGACCTCCGCTGGTACGTCTGGATCCTCATGGGCAGCGGGACCATCGCCACTGTGGTCGCCTGGTTCATCCTGACTGGGCCGACCAACATCGTCTTCCCGCTGTTCGGGCTTAACCTGTTGCTGGGCGGTCTTTCGGCGGCGCCGATGATGGCGATGGTGACGGCGCTCGTTCCCGCGCGGTCCCGCTCGACCGCTGTCGCCATGCTGATGGTTGCCATCAATGTCATCGGACTGGGCGGCGGCCCTCTCCTGGTGGGTATGTTGAGCGACCTGTTGCGACCCGTCTATGGCGAGGCGTCGCTTGGCTTTGCAATGCAGTGGACTCTGTTGGCCGGCGTGCCCAGCAGCATCCTTGCGTGGATGGCGAGCCGGACCTGTCGGGCCGACCTCGCCGCCGCCGCCGCGAGGCGGGTCGGGGCGGCGTTGGGGTCGGCGCCGAGCCATTGAAGGGCTCGAAGATCATCGGTTTGCGCACGCGTCATGAGGTTGAAGAACAATGGATGACATCAGGCCCCGAATTCCGCTGCTCCCCCGCTCGGAATGGACAGACGACGCTCGGGAGGTCTTTGCCTTTTGGGGGGAGCCGAATGCTTGGGAGGAGGGCTCAAAAACCAATGTGATGATGGTGTTGGCCCATCACCCGGCCATGACGCAGCCCTATAATACCTGGTCCAAATACCTGCTTATGTCGAACACGCTGGCGACGCGGTATTTGGAACTCATCATCCTACGCGTGGCCTGGCGGGTGAAATCCGCCTATGAGTGGCATAATCATGTTGGATACGGCCTGAACGCTGGCCTGACGCTCGACGAGATAGCGGCGGTGCGCGATTATCCGGCAGGGACCTGGAGCGAGGAGGACTCGGTCGTCCTGGGTTCTGTCGATGAACTGCTCGACAAAGGGGGGCTCAGCGACGAGACCTGGGAGACGCTGGGAAAATATTTCGATACGCGCCAGAAGATGGATCTCGTTATGTCCATTGGCCATTATGTCATGACCAGTTGGGCGCTTTCGACCTTCGGCGTCCAGATAGAAGGTGGAGCCGACAGGATCGGCTTCGATTTGAAAACTGCTTCGGGAAAGACGCCGGGCAAGACCCACAAGCCTGGCGAGACCGCCGAATGGACCGAATCACGCGGCTATTGACCTGGCCGGGTCTGGCATCGCACTAACGATATCGCTGATGCGAGAGGCGGATTTCGGATTGTTGAGCCCTCGCGCTGGTAGGCATTGAACCGGTCCCGATGGGCCAATCAAAGGATAGAATAGACAATGGCTACCGAAATCCTGCTTCCGAAAATCGGCTTCTCGATGACCGAGGGCGAGGTCGCCGAATGGCTCGCCGCAGACGGCGATCAGGTGACCGAAGGTCAGCCGCTGTTTCTGCTGGAGGCGGACAAGTCGGCCAATGAGGTCGAGGCGCCCGCCAGCGGCACCCTGCGCATCGTCGCCGAAGCGAAGAAGATCTATGAGGTCGGGACCGTCCTCGGCACGATCGAGTAAGGCATGTCGGCGGCGGCGGGCTGCGACGACGGGTGCCGTCAGCCGCTTATCGGCCCGTAAATAGCGGCTTTCGCTTTTCCTTCAGAGCGGCGATGCCTTCGCGGTGGTCGGCGGTGCGGACGCTGACCGACTCATAGGCGATTCCCGCCTCCAACACCGCATTGGCCATCCGCTTCACCTCTATGTTGGTGAGCACCTTGGTCCAGCGAACCGCGTTCGGCGCCCCGTCGAGCAGGCGCTGGCAGAGGCTGTCGACGGTTCGGTCGAGCTGGTCGGCGGCGACGCAATCATTGATAAGGCCGATTTCGGCGGCTTTCGAGGCAGGCAAGAGTTCGCCCGTGAGCAGATATTCTTTGGCGCGTGCAATGCCGATCCGCTGCGCCCAGGCCACCACCCCGCCATCGCCGGCCACGAGGCCAATGCCGACGTGGGGGTCGCCGATTTTGGCGGTGTCCACAGCGATGACGATGTCGCAGAGCAGGGCGATCGTCGCGCCCAATCCAACGGCATGGCCGTTCATGCGACACACCACAGGCTTCTCGATATCGAGAAGCGCATTGACGATCCGCTTCGCCTGACCGGCCTCATGATCGAACAGGTGGGGATTGGCGGCGTTATGCTCAATGTGAGCGATGTCGCCACCGGCTGAGAAGGCGCGGCCTGCCCCAGTGAGCAGGATCACGTCCGACCCGGTGTCGCACGCCGCAAAGGCCAGCGCGTCTGGCAAGGCGTCATGAAGCTCCAGATTGACCGCATTGAGCGCGTCGGGCCGATTGAGCGTCAAGACAAGCACCCGACCGCGCCGTTCGATCATAATGGTGCTGAATAGGGGAGGGGCGGGCGTCATTTGGGGGCGTCTCCTCTCGCAACTCTATCACGCCGGGGCGATATGAAAATCCGCCCAGGCGGTAACGCTTGTCTGGACCGGGCTGCGTGGGGCTATTCTGTACGCAAAACGGTAGGGAGCGCGCGGCATGAGCGATTTCGACGAGGTTTTCGATTGGGTCGTCGTCGGCAACGGGGCCGGCTCGATGAGCTCCGCGCTGGTGATGCGACACGCCGACAAGTCGGTCGTCATCCTCGAAAAATCGGCCTGGGCGGGCGGAACGACGTCCAAGTCCGGCGGCGTCATGTGGGTGCCCAATAACCGCTACATGAACGCTGCGGGGGACAAGGACAGCGCGGAGGCGGCGATCACCTATCTGGATGCTGTGGTGGAAGACGGTTCCAATGCGCCCGGCACCTCGCGCCAGAAGCGGCTCGCCTATGTTCATCAAGCGCCGCGGATGATCGACTTCCTGGTGCAGGAGGGCGTAAAATTGGAACGGGCCACCGACTATTGGCCGGACTATTACGACGAGCTTCCGGGGGGCTGCAAAACCACCCGCTGCGTGGTCGCCCAGTTGTTCGAGACGAGCGAGCTTGGAGCGTGGGCCGAGAAACTCCGTCCAGGCTTCCTGACCGTGCCCGTGAAGCTCGATGAGGGCATGAAGCTGCCCTATTTTAAGAAAAGCTGGCTGGGGCGCAGGGTTTTCGCAAAGGTCGCCCTGCGCACGGCGTGGGCCCGGCTTACCGGCAAGAAGATCGTCTCAGCCGGGGCCGCGCTGCAAGGGCGTATGCTGCTCGCCTCGCTCAAGTCTGGTGTCGATATCAGGTTGCAGTCGCCGGTTTCGGAACTGATCGTCGAGGACGGCAAGGTCACTGGCGTGGTGACGGTGAAGGACGGCAAGCCATGGCGCGTTGGCGCCCGACTGGGCGTGCTGGTGAACGCTGGCGGCTTTGCCCGCAACCAGGCTATGCGCGACAAATACCTGCCCGGCACGCGCGCCGAGTGGTCGCAAACCAATGAAAGCGATACGGGAGACCTGCACGTTGAGATCGAGCGCATCGGCGGCGTCCTCGCACAGATGGACCAGATGGTCGGCTACCAGTGCACCTTGGCGCCGGGTTGGGAAGGCATGACCATCATCCCGCCCGCCCAGAGCGTCACCGGCAAACCGCACGCGATTCTCGTGGATCAGTCGGGGGTGCGGTACATGAACGAGGGAGGCTCTTACGAACTCTATTGCGAGACCATGCTCAAGCGGAATCGGACCGTGCCGGCTATTCCCAGCTGGGCTATCATCGATACAGACTATCTCGACCAGTACATGCTCGCGGGCACGATGCCGGGCCGCTCTAAGCCGGCGGCGTGGACGGAAACGGGCTATCTGAAACAGGCGGGAAGCATCGGCGAACTGGCGAAGCTGATCGACATAAAGCCAGATGCCCTCGAAGCCACGGTCTCGCGCTGGAATGGCTTCGTCGATAAGGGGGTCGACGAGGATTTTCATCGCGGCGAACGCGAATACGACCTGTGGCTGGGCGATCCCTTTCACGGACCCAACAAGGCGTTGGGCAAGATAGCAAAAGCGCCCTTCTACGCCGTGCCTGTGGTTCCCGGCGACGTAAGCACCTATGGCGGCGCGGTGACCGATGAAGAGGGACGCGTCTTGCAGGCCGATGGCGCGCCGATCGGGGGGCTTTACGCCACCGGCGTATCCACAGCGTCGGTCATGGGCAATGTCTATCCAGGCGCCGGCGCCAGCATTGGTCCATCGATGACCTTCGGCTACATCGCGGCCAAGCACGCCGCGGGACTGAGCAACCAGATTTAGGGGGCTGGTGACCGACCTCGCGTCGCGCGTGCCTATTTCTCGAACGTCACGGTCCGGGAAAGCAGAAAAGGGAGGTCGGGCGAGGCGATCTTGGACTGGCGACCATTCTCGTGAATGAGCGTGACCCGCCCGACGCCCGGCGACGAAACCACCCCGACAACACTATCGACCCAGCGGTGTAACGCCTCGTGCGCCAAGGCGAGGTCCTCCTCTGCGGTGCTGGCGTCACCTGAGCTTTCGAGTTCGCTCTCCAGCGCCAGCACGTGCTTCGCCGCTTCATCGACCGATTTGGACTTGCTCATCCGATTTTTTGCTCCTGACAACGGCTACATTGCAAGCATCCGCCCGTTGGCGAGACGACTTTAGGCGACAGCTTATGACGTGGCTGGAGCGGCATAGTTGCGCGGGAATGCCGTCGCATGGTCGGCGTCGCCAAAATATCGCTGCAGCGTCGTTGACCTTGCGGGGCTCGGGCCCGAATACAACGGGGCAAACCAACACACATCGAGGAAGCCATGGCTGAGCTGAGCAATGCGCCGGCGCCGAGTCCGGAGACGCTCGTCGATATTTACCGGCGTATGATCCGGATTGAGCGAAACGACGATGCGATCCGCAAGACGATTCGCCTGGGACGTCTGCAGATGCCCTATTATTCGGCCCGTGGGCAGGAGGTGATCCCGTCGACCCTGTCGTCCCTCCTGACCAATGACGACAAGATCTGCACCATCTATCGCGGCATCCACGACATGGTCGCCAAGGATATGCCGCTGCGGCCTCTGTGGGCTGAGATCGCGGGACGCGTTGACGGCACCTGCAAGGGCAAGGGGGGGCCGATGCACCTCACACACCCGGAAACGGGCGTGATGGTGACGACGGGCGTGGTCGGCTCATCGATGCCCATCGCCAACGGCCTGGCGTGGGCGGCGCTGCTGGATGGCACCAAGCAGGTGACGATCGCCTATTTTGGCGATGGCGCGTCCAATATCGGCGCCTTCCACGAGTCCCTCAATCTGGCCTCCCTGTGGAAGCTGCCGGTGCTGTTTGTCTGCCAGAACAACGGCTTTGCTGAACACACCCGCTATGAGAACTGCACGTCGGTCGATTTCATCTCCAAGCGCGCCGCAGGTTACGGGATGCCGGGCTTTACCGTGGACGGCAACGATCCTTGGGCGATGTACGCGGCCGCGTCGACGGCGATCGCCCGTGCCCGCGAGGGCGAGGGACCGACCCTCCTGGAATGCAAAACCTTCCGCTTCCTTGGCCACGTCTTTGGCGACGACGATAAGTATATGACAAAGGAGGAGAAGGCGGCTGCGATAGCGAAAGATCCGCTTCCCGCCTTCCGGGCGCGGCTGATCGAGGAGGGCCTCGCCACCGAGGAGCAGCTTGCCAAGCTTCAGGCCGATATCGAGGCGGAAGTGGCCGACGCGATGGAGTTCGGGCTCGCCAGTCCCTTCCCATCGGTCGATGAATTGCGCCGTGACGTGTTTGCTGAGGAGATCGCCGCGTGACTGCGACAGTGAAAATGAACTCGCTCCAGGCCGTGAACGCGGCCCTGACCGAGGCGATGGAGCAGGACCCAAAGGTGCTGGTCCTGGGCGAGGATGTGGGCGACCGCGAAGGTGGCGGCGTGACCGGCGCTACGGCCGGGCTCTCCACCAGATTCGGCGACCAAAGGGTGCGGACGACGCCGATTTCCGAGCAGGCGATCATCGGCGCTGCGATCGGTGCGGCATTGGGCGGCTATAAGCCCGTAGCCGAAATCATGCTGATGAACTTCACCACCGTGGCTATGGACATGATCTTCAACCATGCCGCCAAGCTGCGATTCATGTCGGGCGGCCAAAGCCAGGTGCCGATCACCATCCGCACCTTGACGGGGGCCGGCTGGCAGACGGCGGGGCAACACGCCGACCATCTCGAAGGTTGGTTTGCGCATACGGCGGGCATAAAGGTCGTCGCTCCGTCCAACCCGGCCGACTACAAGGGCCTGCTGCTGTCCTGCATCCAGGATCCAGATCCCTGCATCTTCATCGAATCCGCCGGCTCGTTGTTCACCCCGGCTGAGGTGCCGATTAATCAGGGACCGATTCCCATCGGAAAGGCCAGAATCGTGCAGGAAGGGACGGACGTCACCCTTGTCAGCTGGTCGTCCCAGGCGGTGCGGTGCCAGATGGCGCTCCCAGCGCTGACGGAAGCGGGTATTTCCGTCGAGCTGATCGACCTGCGCACGGTGTCGCCGTGGGATAAGCAAACCGTGCTTGAGTCCGCCGCCAAGACCGGGCGGGTGGTGATTGCGCATGAAGCGATGCGCAGCTTTGGCCCGGGCGCTGAAATCGCCGCTACGGTCAACGAGGAGTTGTTCGGGCAGCTGAAGGCCCCCGTTCGCCGGCTCGGCGCGCCCTATTCGCCAGTGCCCTTCTCCAAGCCCTTGGAGAACGCCTTCCTCGTCTCGCCCGATAAGGTCGTGGCGACGGTCAAGGCGCTGATGGGATAGTCATCGGTCGCGTAGCCCGGCTGTCTTCCGCCTGAGTGTGGCGGGGAACGGCTGGGTTACGCGACAGCCTGCGCGAGCATCTGCCTGCCCGCCGCCTCTTCCCAACGATCGGCGTCACCGCCCAGGGCGCAGTTGAGCATGGCTCGCTTGAGGAACAAGTGACAATGGTGCTCCATCGTAAGGCCGATCCCACCGTGCAGCTGCACCGCCTCCTCGGCGATGGCGCGATAGACGGTCGTAGCGTTGGCTTTGAGCGCGCCCATGTCGGCGAGGGACGGCGCGGGCGCCGAGGCGCGGGCCCAAAACAACGCTTCGGTGGCGGAGAGCACGGTCTTCATGTCGGCGACGCGGTGCTTGAGCGCCTGGAACATGGCGAGCGGGCGGTCGAATTGCCGGCGAACCATCAGATAGTCGACCGTCAACTGTAGGATCGCGTCGGCGCCGCCTAAGGAATCCCCCGCCAAGGCGAAGAGCAACTGAGCCCGAAGCCGTTCCGCGAGCGCCAACGCCGCCGCACCTTCCGCCAGCACAAGGCCGTCTGCATTGTGCTCGAACGTCACGTCGAACAGGCGGCGCGTGCGATCCCAGGTTTCGCGAGGCGTGACCTTCATCCCGGCGTCAGCGCGGGGCATCAGTGAAACGCGTGCATCGCTAACGATGAGAAACTGGCTGGCGCGGTCGGCGTCCGGAACACAGGTAAGACGTCCGTCAACAGCCCCCGACAGCGATGCGGTCATGACCTCGCCGGCCATGGCGCGGGCGATCAGCTCGTCGCGAACCGCCAGTGTGTCGGCGGCGGCAAGCGCCTCGATCGCCAGCATCTGGGCGATCGCGGGCCCCGGCATCAGCACGCGGCCGAACTCGCTGTGAATTGCGCCCGCCGCAACCGCGCCAAGGCCAAGGCCCTCGAGCGCTTCGGGTACGGACATCATCAGCCAGCCCAGATCGGCGATCAGCGCCCAGCTCTGCTCCGCATCCGGGGCAAGACCCGTTTCGCCGAAGGCCTTGCGGGCGGCGTCCTGCAGTTCGGCGCGGGTGAGGCTCATGCGACGTCTCCGGCCAAGGTCCAGTTCTTAGGTTCGCGTGGCATTCCCAGCAGCCGTTCGGCGATGATGTTGCGCTGGATCTCGTCGCTGCCGCCGGCGATGGTCCAGGCGTAGCTGTTCATGAAGTCCGCCATCCAGTTTCCCGTCTCCATCCCGCCGCCAAAGACGATAGGCGCGTGATATTGCGCTTCCATCCCCCCCAGCCTGATCCCCAGTGATGTGAAGTCCCGAAGGGTTCGCGAATAGGTCAGTTTGACGAGGGATGCGTCGCCAACGCGCTCCTCCCCCGCGATGCGCGTCGCAAGAAATTGGTCGGCTATAGCGACGGTGGCGTCGATCTTTGTCGCCAGCCTGCCAAAATCGCGCAAGACGCCGGGGTCCGCTTCGCGGCCGGCGTCGCGGATCAAGGCGGCGAGGCGCCAGAGGCTGCCGCGCAGGCGGGCGCTCAGCTCAAGCAGGGTAAGCCCGCGTTCGGATGACAAGGTCGATTGCGCGACGGCCCAGCCCTGGCCCTCCTTGCCCAGTCGGTCTTCCACCGGCACTTCGACATCGTCGAGGAAGAGTTCGGCGAACTCCTCATCGCCGTGGATCTGGCGGATCGGGCGGGCGGTGACGCCCTTGGTTTTGAGGTCGAGCAGCAGATAGGTCAGGCCCGCCTGCTTCGCCCTTTCGTCGCTGGTGCGCACGAGCAGCAGGCATTTGTCGGCGAACTGTCCCATGGTCGACCAGAGCTTCTGGCCGTTCACGACATAGACGTCGCCCCGTCGCTCCGCTCGCGTCCTGAGCCCGGCGAGGTCTGAGCCGGCATTGGGCTCCGAGAAGCCCTGGCACCAGATCTCGCCTTGGAGGATGCGGGGGATATATTTCCGCTGCTGCGCCTCGCTACCCCATTCGAAGAGGGTGCTGGCCGCGTGGTAGGTCGACATGAACGACAGCAAGAGGCGCGGCGTGTCCGCGCGCGCGAACTCCTCATAGATGACCTTCTGCTCCGCCAGGCTGCGGCCGCCGCCCGGCCACTCCGCCGGCCAATGGGGAACACCATAGCCGCCCTCCACCAGCTTTGCGAACCAGCTGCGCTGTGTGTCGAGGAAGGCCTCGTGGCTCGTGCAGGTCTCGCGCCAGTTGCGCGGTGCGTTCGCCTCGAGCCAGGTGCGCACCTCCTGCCGCAACTTTTCGAGTGCTTCGGTCACCTGGCCCGCTCCTTCATGCTTTCTTGGGTCGTGCCCACGAAAGGTCGGTGGTCGCAAGCCGCCCCGGCAGATATCGGCAAGGCGATGAGCGCACGTGCTTGTACATCAGAGAGCGGCTTCGAGGGTGTTCCTTTCGATCCTCACGGTGAAGGTCGCGATTGGCGCCGTCGCGGGGGCTGCCCAGGGGCGCGCCTGTTTCGAGGTCGAAACGTGCGCCTTGGTCATCTACTGTCGGCATATCACTGGGGCGCTGTTTTGGACGTTACGGCGGAAGGAAGGGCGTATATGCCTGTTCGTCCCCAAAAGACTGGAATAACGCGACGTGCAAGCGTTCCTTCGGACCGATAGAGCCGCATGAATTTTGAATGGACTGAGGAAGAGGCGCTATTCCGCCTGCGGCTGCAGGATTTCCTGGCGCGCAATCTTCCCGCCGATTGGGAAGCTGTGGCGGGCCATGGGCCGGGTTCCGCCGAACTCACCGAGTTCTCGCGTTTGTTTTGCGGGCGACTGGCGGATGAGGGTCTTCTGACGCCCCACTGGGCGAAGGAGATCGGCGGTCAGGGGCTCGATCCCTGGCATCAGCTCATTCTCGCCGAAGAGATGTGGGCGGCGGGTGAGCCGCGCGGCGCTCAATATATGAACGTCAACTGGATCGGCCCGACGCTGATCAAATATGGCACCGGAGAACAACAGGCCCGCTATCTGCCGCCGATCGCCGCGGGCGACGCCATCTGGTGCCAGGGCTTCTCCGAACCGGGCTCCGGCTCGGATCTTGCCTCCTTGCGCACCCGAGCGACCGCGGACGGCGATGTCTACCGCGTCTCAGGTCAGAAGATCTGGACGAGCTATGCGGGCCTCGCGGAAACCTGCTTTCTACTGTGCCGCACCGGGGATGATCGCAAACGTGGGATCAGCATCCTGCTCGTTCCAATGGACACGCCCGGGATCACCGTCAGGCAGATCCCCTCGATCATCGGCGAAGGCGATATCCACGAGGTGTTCTTCGACGATGTCGTCGTCCCCGCCACGGCGCGCCTGGGCGATGAAGGGCAGGCGTGGGAGATCATCGCCTTTTCGCTCACCAATGAGCGGCTTGGCATTCCCCGCTATCATCTGGCGCGCACGGCGCTCGACCGCGCGGTTGGAATCCTGAAGGACCAGGGCGAGTTCGTCAGCGAAACGGTCCGAGTTGAGGCCGCCAACGCCGCGGCCCTTTGCGAGGCGGCGCGTCTCGCCAGCTACGCCATCGTCAGTCGGCGCGCGCGGGGCGAGGCGATAGGCGCCGAATCTTCGTCCGCGCGCTTCGGGACCGTGATGGCCGAGCGCCGGGTGGCGGAGTTCATTGTCGAATATCTTTCAGAATCCCTTGGCGACGCTCATCCCTATTTGAAGATGCACCATCAGCGCGGGATCGTCGCCGGCATCGCGGCGGGCGCGGCGGAGATTCAGCTCAACATCATCGCCAGCGACGTGCTCAAGCTGCCGCGGGAGCCGCGCTGATGGACCTTTCCCTCAACGACGACCAGATCGCCATTCTCGATACGATCGACACCCTCGCCAAGCCCTATGCGTCGCCGCCGATGCAGGACATCAGCTTCGCGCTCACAAGTGAGGAGCTTGACCGCGAACTCTTCGACGGCGGCTTCCTGGATATTGCGTTCGACCCGGATCTGGGCGCGGTGTCGGCGGCCTTGATGATCGAGCGCCTGGCTCGGCTGCCCTATACTGTGGAGGCTGCTGCCAGCGCGCTTATCCGCCCGTTGATCGGCGCGGACCTGCCGCGTCCTATCTGTCTGGTGGAAGAAGGAAAGGGCAGGCGCCCCGTAAGGTTCCTCCGGCCCGGCGCGACTATGCTCGTGGTGGGCAAGGCCCAGGTTTCGGCCTTCACGGCTGATGCCGATCATATCCGGATCGAAGACACCCTCTACGGCTACCCCATGGCCACGCTCGTCGTCGATCCGGCGGCGGCTGGCGCCGTTCCCCTCGACGTTTCGGCGGATGAACTGAGGACGCGCTGGCGCGTGGCCATCGCTGCGGAAGGCGCGGGCCTCCTCGCCGCCGCGCTCGCCAGCACCGCCGCCCACGTCACCGATCGCCAACAGTTCGGCCGTCCGATCGCCACCTTCCAGGCGGTGCGCCATCGCCTCGCCGAGGCCCAGGTGCGCGCCAACGGCGCCTATTGGCTGGCGATGAAGGCGGCGCGCACCCTCGATCCCGGTGACGCCGCTCTGGCTGCGCTACACGTGCAACAATCGGCCGGGCCGGCTGTCTACGACTTCCATCAGTTCCTGGGCGCCATGGGCGTGACCCTCGAACATCCGCTGCACCTGTGGACCTATCGTCTCAAGGCCTTGATCGGAGACCTTGGCGGGCGCGGCGAGCAGGGGATCGCGGCGGGCGCGGCGATCTGGGGATAGGGTGCAGAGTGGCGACGGGCGCCGCCGCCACTCTCGCCCTATCAGAAGCCTAGATCGAGGATCTTGCCGTCGAAGTTTCCGCCCAGCTTCTGATTCGCGACCGCCAGTTTTTCGGCCGGCACGCCCTTCAAATAGCCGTCGATGATACGGTTATAGTTGCTGATCAGCCCCTCGACGTCCTTTGACAGGCGCATGAAATCGAAACCCTCAGCATGAAGGCCCTTCTGCTGGATCGGGATATTCGCGTAGTCCTGCCGGGGGATCGCGGGGAATTGGTCGCTGTCGTAAGGCAGGATGGTCGGCTCCACAGGCGGCTCGTGGGCCTCGCCCTCGGCGACATGGGTCAGCGACCACAGCTCGAACAGGCAGCTTTCGGGCCCGAGCGGCCGGATACGGTAGCTGGACATGGAGCTGAACATCGGCAGCAGGAAATAGTGCGGGAAGATGAACTCGACCGCATGGATGGGATCGGACACTGCAACGGCGTTCAAATCCGGTACGGCCTCGCCGCGCGCCCTCAGCTGCTCACCGATCTGATGGTTCAACATGCCGAACCACATCATGATCGCCTGCTGCGGATCGCCCTCGGGAAGGTCGACATCGGCGAGTTGGCGGGCGATCTCCACCTCCTTCGCGTGGACCATGCCGGCCATGCCCTGGCTCAATAGCTCAAGGTGTTTGATTTGGGCCTTGATGTTGCCCTTGGTGTCCAGGTTTGGGTCGATCGGCACGCCGATCCCACCGGTATCCATTCCGTACATGGAATTATATAGCATCGGCGCCGCCTGCTGCAGCTGCGGGTGCGTGCGCATGACATGATAGCCTTCCATGAAGGCCTCCATGGCGAGTTTCCAGTTCGCCGGCAGCACGGTGGCGTACCACCATTCGGAACGGAGCTTGCCCATGCCGTGCGCTTCGATCCGATCGGCGACCGGACCGATGCTGTCGCGCAAGGATGGGGCCTCATTGTCGAAATTGATGAAGGCGCAGCCGCCCCAGGTCTCGACGCGGCAAGTCCTCAGCGCCAGATCGCGCTTATCCAGCTGCTCTTCGCTGAACATATGGCGTCCGTAGACGAAGGTGTTCTCGCCCTCCATGTTCCAACGCCAGCCATGGAACGGGCAGATGAAGCCCTGGCCCTTGCAATTGCCATGGCCCTCCGCCAGCGGCACGCCGCGGTGGCGGCAGGCGTTGTGATAGGCCTTCACCCCATCCTTGGCGCGCACCACGATCACCGATTTGCCCAGGTTGGAATATTCCACCCAGTCGCCGACGTTCGGAATCTGCTCTAACCGGCAGGCCATCTGCCAGACGTGCGGCCAGAGATTTTCGCCTTCCAGACGATAAAACTCCTCGTCGTAATAGCGTTTGGCGGGGATGCGCTCCGGATTGGTCACCTCGAGAGGACCCGAGCGGTGCGAAGTCTTCACAGCCTCTGGCATTTCTTGCCTCATTTCTGGCTCAAGACTGAAGTGGTAGAGGCCGGACGTCAGTCCGCAAGACAGATCGCAACGGCGCGATCAGTTATCGCCGGGTCGATACATCTGCGCCCGCGCTCAAAGGCTTGATCTCGGCCATCACTTCATCTGTGTCTTGCCCCAACGCTGGGGCGGGGCCTGCGACCTTTCCTGGGGTGCGTGAGAACCATGTGGGAACCCCCGGGAAGCGGATCTTGCCGTGCGGCGACTCCACCGTTTCGAAAAACCCCGCCGCCTCGAGATGCGGATTATCGAAAAGCTGATCGGGCGTCCTGAGGGGGGCGGCCGGAATGCCGAGCGTGCCAAGCAGATCCAGCCATTCCGCGGTGGTGCGCTCAAGAAAGGTTTCCGCCAAAAGACCGTAAACCCGGTCGATCTGGCGTGCGCGCTGCTGCAGGGTGGAAAGCTCGTCCCCCGCCCAAGCCGGCTTCACGGCATCGATGAACAGGGACCAGTGTTTGTCGTTGTAGACGAGCGCGGAGACATGGCCGTCTTTGGTCCGATATGGCTTGCGGTTGGGGGCCACAGCACGGGGGTAGTTCGCTGGGCCGAGCGGCGGATCGAACAGCGCGCCGTTCGCGTGCTCGACCAGCATGAAGGAGGCCATGGTCTCGAACATCGCGACCTCGACTTCTTGGCCTTCGCCGGTCCGCTCGCGGTGGAATAGGGCCATCATGGTGGCGTAGAGCGCGGTCAACCCCGAGACCTTGTCAGCAATGATGGTGCCGACAAAGTTGGGCTCGCCGGTCAGCATCTCTTGCACGGCCGTCAGGCCGCATTCGGCCTGGATCGTATCGTCGTAGGCTGGGCGGTCGCGGTCTGGACCCCGCCGGCCATAGCCGTAGCAGTTGGTGTAGACGATGGCGGGGTTGATAGCTGAGACGGCCGCATAGTCGAAGCCGAGCTTGCCGATCGCCTTGGACCGCATCGAGTGGATGAAGACGTCGGCGTTTTCCAACAGCCCCCGCAGGGCGCTCTTCCCATCGTCGCTTTGAAGGTCGAGCACGATGCTCCGCTTGCCGCGGTTCACGTTGACGAATACGCCGGCCATGCCCGGCGCCGGCCCCACCGAGATATAGCGGGTGTTGTCGCCCGCCGGCGATTCGACCTTGACGACGTCGGCTCCCATATCGGCCATAATCTGCGTCGCATACGGTCCCATCACCATGCCGGTGAGATCGATGACGCGCACGCCTGATAGCGGACCCTGGCCCCGGGCCTTTCGCTCCATCATGATGATCCTTGCATTTCTCGCCCAACTAGCCCGACTTCGCATGGCGCGCCATAACCATCTTGTTCGGCGGCCCGCCCTCGGTTCGAACTCTGTTGTGTAGCCTGTGCGCGGTTGCTACCTGCACATCGTTTCCGGCAAACGGGATAAACATCGTGGATTTCGCCTTTACCGAAGATCAGAAAAACGTTCGGGACACAATCCTTAAGCACTGCACGCAGTTTCCCGATGAATACTGGTTGAAGCGCGATAACGAGGGGAAGTTTCCGGAAGACTTTTACTGCTCGCTCGCCGATGCGGGCTGGCTCGGGATCGCCATGCCTGGGGCCTATGGCGGATCGGGGCTGGGCATCACCGAAGCCGCCATCATGATGCAGGCCATCGCCGAATCGGGCGCAGGCATGAGCGGCGCATCGGCCGTTCACATCAATATCTTCGGACTCCAGCCGATCATCCTATTCGGAACCGAAGAGCAGCAACGCCGCGCCATTCCCGGAATCATCAGCGGCGTGGACAAGGCCTGCTTTGCGGTGACCGAGCCTAATGCCGGGTTGAACACCACTCAGTTGACCACGCGCGCCGAACGCAAAGAGGGCGGCTACCTGGTCAATGGCGAGAAGATTTGGATCTCGACCGCGCAGGTGTCGAACAAGATGCTGCTCCTCGCGCGAACGACGCCGTTCGACCAAATCAAACGCAAGACCGAGGGGCTGTCGCTCTTCTACACCGATTTCGACAGATCGAAGATCGACGTGCGCCTGATCCACAAGATGGGCCGCCACGCGATCGATTCGAACATGCTGTTCATTGAGGATTTGTGGATTCCCGAAGACGATCTGATCGGAGCCGAGGGCGAGGGTTTCAAGATCATCCTGCATGGCCTTAATCCCGAACGGGTCTTGCTCGCCGCAGAGGCGGTGGGACTTGGACGCGCCGCGATCCGGCGCGCCGCCAAATATGCGCGGGAGCGGATCGTGTTCGACCGACCGATCGGCCAGAACCAGGGAATCCAGCATCCGCTGGCGAAATGTTGGGCGCAGCTAGAGGCCGCAAATCTGATGACGATGAAGGCCGCCACGCTGTTTGACCGGGGGGTGGACTGTGCAGTCGAGGCGAATACGGCCAAATATTTGGCCGGTGAATTCGCTTTCGAAGCCTGTCATACCGCCATGCTCACGCTTGGCGGCATGGGCTATGCGCAGGAATATCACGTCGAACGCTATGTGCGCGAGAGCCTGATCCCGAGGACGGCGCCGGTCAGTCCGCACATGATTTTGAACTTCATCGCCGAAAAGGTGCTGGAGTTGCCTAAATCCTACTGAACGCAACAAATTGGGTGGATAGACCACAGTGGAGAAAAACAGTGCTGTCTGACGGCGTCTCTTTGAAAATGAGGTCCTGGCTGTTCGCGCCGGGGGACAGCGAGCGGAAGATGGAGAAGGCCGCCGCCAGCGCTGCGGACATCGCCATTTTCGACCTCGAGGACGCCGTCGCCGTTGAGGAAAAGCCGCAAGCCCGCGCCAGGGTGCGCGCCTTCTTGGAGGCCCAGGCGTCCGGCCACCAGCGACTGTGGGTTCGCATCAATCCTCTCGACGGTCCTCACGCGCTCGCCGATCTGGCGGCCATGATGCCGGGCCGGCCTGGCGGCATTATGCTGCCCAAGGCGCGGGGCCGCGCCGATGTCGAGTTGCTCGACCACTACCTCTCCGCACTGGAGGCTGCTGCGGGGATCGACCTGGGCGCCACCAAAGTCATCGCCCTTGTCACCGAGACCGCCGCGGCGATGTATTCCACCGGAGACTATTGCGGGGCCCCCCGACTGGTCGCCATGACCTGGGGCGCTGAAGATCTGGCCGACTCCCTCGGCGCCAGCGAGAATCGGAATGCGGATGGAAGTTATGGCTTCACCTATCAGCTCGCCCGCAGCCTCTGCCTGATCGGCGCCGCCACGGCCGGTGTTGTTCCGATTGAGACGATCCAAGGGGATTTTCGCGACCTCGAAGGCCTGCGCCTGCGCGCCGAGCAAGTGCGCCGCGACGGCTATCGGGGGATGTTGGCGATCCATCCCGCCCAGGTGGAGGTCATCAACCAGGCCTTCACGCCGAGGGGGGAGGAGCTCGCGGCGGCGCAGGAGATCGTCGATCTGTTTGCCGCAAACCCGGGCGTCGGCGCCATCGGCCACAAGGGCGGAATGCTCGATCGACCCTATCTCGCCCGCGCCCAAGCGCTGCTCGCCCTGGCGGGGCGTTGATGGCGGTCGCCGCCGATCCGGCTGCCTTCGATCTTAGCCAGTTCCTTCGCTATGGCGACCGGATCGTTTTTGGGCAGGCCTGCGGCGAGCCGACAACCCTGGTCGAGGCGCTGATCGCACAGGGCCGGGATATCGGCGGCCTGTCCGCCTTCATCGCGACAAGCTTTTCCGGACTTTTTACGCCAATCAGCGCCGACAGCTTCGCGCTCTCCAGCATGGGTGCGATCGGCGCTTTGCGCTCCATGACCAAGGCAGGGAAACTTGCCGTGATCCCCTGCCATGTCAGTCAGATCGGGCCCATGATCGCTGGCGACATCATCGGCTGCGACGTGGCGATGGTTCAGGTCAGCCCGCCCGATGCGGCAGGCAATCACAGCTTCGGTTTGATCGCCGATCATGTGCAGGCCGCCGTCGCCAAGGCGCGCGTGGTGATCGCTGAGGTCAATGAGCAGGTCCCCTTCACCTATGGCGAATTGCTGCCCGCTTCGCAGATAACCTGCGCTGTCCATGTCTCGCGCCCACCCGTGGAAGTACCATCGGCCTCGATCGGAGAAACTGACGAGGCGATCGCGCGTCATGCAGCCGTCTATATCGGAGACGGTTCTGTCATCCAGACCGGGGTCGGCGCAGTCCCCGACGCGATCTTACGGCTTCTGCACGATCGCAGGGATTTGGGCGTCCATAGCGGTATGCTGGGGGATGGTTTGGTCGATCTAGTGGAGGCTGGCGTCGTCACCAACGCGCGCAAGACTATCGACACAGGCGTTTCGATCAACGGCGCGCTGATTGGCACAAGCCGGCTCTACCGCTGGGCGCACCGCAATCCAGCGATGCGGATGTGCAGCGCCGCCTATACTCATGATGCCGCGGTGCTGGCCCAACTGGAGCGGCTGGTGACGATCAATTCCGCCATGGAGGTCGATCTAACCGGGCAGGTCAACGCCGAGCAGAGCGGCGCGACCTATATCGGCGGTACGGGCGGGCAGGTCGATTTCGTGCGCGCGGGCGCACGCTCTCCTAGTGGTCGCTCGATCATCGCACTTCCCGCCACTGCAAAAGGCGGTAAGCTCAGTCGGATCGTACCGACCCTTTCGGGTCCGGTCACCACCGCGCGCAGCGACGTCGATGTAATCGTCACCGAGTTCGGCGCAGCCGAGCTCAAGGGCCAGACGCTTGTCGAGCGATCGCGACGCCTCGTGGCCGTCGCCCATCCTGACTTCCGCGAGCAACTGGACCGGGCGGCGCACGCGCTTCGCCAGAGGGGATATTAGATGAGCGATGCCGTCCTCTTCGATGCGCGCGACGATGGAATCGCGCTGATCACGCTCAACCGGCCGGAAACGCGCAATGCGCTCAGTCACGAGATCCGCCAGGGCCTGTTCGCAGCGTGGGATCGGTTCGAGCACGATCCGGCCCTGCGTGTCGCCATCCTAACTGGGGCAGGCGACAAGGCTTTTTGCGCCGGCGGCGACCTGAAGGAGATGGTCGAGACGGGGATGCAGGTCCCGCCCCGCGACATGTTCCCGGTGCCAGGCGACTCGATAGAAATCACCAAGCCCACCATCGCCGCGGTCAACGGCGTCGCCTTTGCTGGCGGCTGGATGATCGCTCAGGCCTGTGACCTGTGCGTCGCCAGCACCAGCGCGCGCTTCGCCATCACGGAGGTCAAGGTCGGCCGGAGCTCGCCTTGGGCGGCGCCGCTGATCCATATGATTCCGCAGCGGATCATGATGGAAATCATCCTGACAGGTAAGCCGATCACGGCCCAGCGCGCCTATGAGATCGGTTTGGTCAATCGATTGGCCGAACCGGATAGGCTCATCGCCTGCGCGATAGAACTCGCCGGAGAAATTCTGGACGGGGCTCCGCTTTCGGTGCAGGCTGGCCGCGATACGGTGATGCTGGCGACCGAAATGGGCCGCTCCGCCGCCCTTGGCGCCGCCCGTCACGCCTCGGAATATGCCTATATGAGCAGGGACGCCCAGGAGGGGCCGAAGGCTTTCGCGGAGAAGCGTCGACCGGATTGGCAGGGGCGATGACGGCGCGAACGGCCTGAACGGTCAAGCGAGGACGCCATGAACGATATGAGCAAGATCGCCATCCCCGGGGAGACGCTTGGCGCTCCTGTTACCGTGCCGGCCGAGGCCTATGTCTCGTCTGAATATGCCCGCGCCGAGCGCGATAAGCTGTGGCGCAAGGTATGGCTCCAGGCGGGCCGGATGGAGGACATCCCAGAGGTCGGCGACTACATCACCTACGAGATTCTCGACGACTCGGTGATCCTCATCCGTACAGCCCCAGATGCGATCAAGGCGTACCATAATGTCTGTCCGCACCGGGGACGGCGGTTGATCGATACGCCGCCCGGCGCGCGCAACGCCAAGGGTAAGAAGGCAAACCTTGTCTGCCCTTTCCATGGCTGGACGTTCGACGGGGAAGGCCAGTGCATCTTCATCAACCATCAGGCCGACTGGCAGGGCGTCCTGACGCCAGAGCGGACGAGCCTGGGCAAGGTTTCGGTCGATAACTGGGGCGGATGGATCTGGATCAATCTCGATCCGGAATGTGGCCCCTTGAGCGACTACCTGGGGCCGGTTCCCGATATGCTCGATCCGTTCCGGCTAGAGAACATGCGCAACCGTTGGCGCAAATGGATCGTCTTCAACTGCAACTGGAAAGTCGCTCTTGAAGCCTTCAGCGAAACCTATCACGTGCAGACCACCCACCCCGAATTCAACGCCTTCGGCGAATTTCGCGGTTGGGCGCGCAACCACGGCCTGCATACAAATATCGGCTACGAAGCGCCCAAGGGCATGGACGAAAACCAAGCCAAGCTACGGATCGGCAGCGGCGAGGACCCGCGCCTGTCCACCGCCGAGATGCAGGTCTTCACCTGGGAAAACGCCAACACCAACACCACGATGACGCTGGTCAACGCCGCCCTGCGCCTAAAGGATGAGCTTCCCGAAGGAACGCCCGCTCCGCAGGTGTTGCAGCATTGGCTCAAGACTGCGCGCGCGGACGATGAAAAACGCGGTGTTGTGTGGCCGGTGGTCGAGCCCACCCACACGGCCAAGAGCGGGACCGCCTGGCAGATTTTCCCGAACTTCCAGATCGGGCACGCCGTGAACAACATGCTCTGCTATTCGGCGCGACCCTATGGCGCCGATCCCGACATGTGCATCTTCGAGGCGGCGGTGTACGAGCTCTATCCGAACGGCGAGGAGCCGCCGACGGAGTGGGAATACACCAAGGCCGAGGATTGGCCGCCCGTTCTGCAGCAGGATTTCGCCAACATGGCGGCCGTCCAACAGGGTCTGAAAAGCGGCGGCTTTCGCGGCACGCAGCCCAATCCCTATATGGAGCGTTCAGTCGCCAGCCTGCACTACAATCTCGCAAAATATATGGGCACGGGGGCTCCCGAGCCTATCGAACAGGGTGGCGCTGAGGTTTAGTCGCAAAGTTCGCGCGGGGATCGCCAGACGCCGCCAAGCGGGATCGAACGATCCTAACGCAGTTATGCCCTATTCAAATGGCTCTTCGCCTTGGAGCTTGGTGCGGTGCATCATGCGACCGCAGGCGGGGTCATAGGCCTCGGCGCGGTGCATGGTGCCGGTATTGTCCCAGATCACCAGATCGCCGGTTGACCATTCGTGACTGTAGGTGAATGCGGGCCCCGTGGCCCAATCGCGCATCTCGACGAGCAGTGCAGCGCTTTCCACCGGGCTATAATCCAGGACGGTGTGGGCGGTGCACCCAATCACTAAGGATTTGCGGCCCGAGGCGTGCTTCCAGACAAGCGGCAGCTCCGTATCGCCGATGGCTTGATAACCCTTCAACTTGGCGAAGCTCGGCTCCGGCTCGTAGAAGAACAAGGAGGCCCAGGCGCCATGGCGAACGCGCAAGCCGTCAATCGCGGCCTTTTTTTCTTCGGGCAGCGCGTCGTAGGCGGCATAGGTGCTGGCAAAGCCCGTGTTGCCGCCCCAGGTCGCCGGGACCTTGCATGACAACAGCGACGCCAGGATGGGCACTTGGTTCATGGTGCCGTCGATGTGCCAGTAAAGCGACCCCTTGAGATATTCGGCGCTCTGTGGATTTTCCTTCACATCAAGGGTGACCTTGTGGACCTCCTCGCGGCCCTCAGAACTCATTTCGGCGGCGAACGTGCCGAGGGTCTTGGTGAAGGCGATCTGCTCTTCATCGGTAAAGCCGATTTTCGGGAATACGAGCACGCCTCGATCCTGAAGCAATTCACGAATTTGCGGCCCCAATTCGCCGGCCAGCAATTCCGCCTTGCTGTTCAGGATTCGCGTGCCGATGTTCGGCTTAATGTCTTCGTAGGCAAGCGGCGTCTCGGTGCGTGACATTGCTATAGCCATGGCAATTCCTCCAGCGGACGATCGATATTTGAACATGTGTTCAGCGCGTTTTTATCCCTGGAGTCAAGATTTCTCGCTGGATTCCGAGCGCGGCAAAAGGCGGCCAAGCCAGGTTTCCACGAGCGCGCGCGCTTCCTGGTGCCCAGCGCCGATGCCTAGGCCGTTTTCCATCACCAGCGCCCGTCCAATGGCGGCGAGGATCACGCTTAGCCCCGCCGGTGCGCCGATTTCCCCCAGGCGGTCGCCAAGCAGGCGTTCAAAAAGCTCGGTTTGGCGTGCGCGCATTGCTTCGCTGTGCCGGGCGATCTCCTCACGAAGTCCCTCACGATGTAGGGCGAGCGCCATGAACTCCATGGTCAGAGCGGTGCGGCTCGTGTCCGAGAAAAAGCGCCACAGGGCGCGGACCGGGTCTTCACTCGCAAGCGCGTGTTCGATCATCGCATCGCTTTGCGCGGCGCCTCGCTTGAACACCGCGAGCAGAAGGTCGTCTGTGGTCGGGAAATAATAGTGGACGAGCGACGGTTTAATACCCGCCGCTTGCGCCACCCGTCGGGTGCTGGCCGCCGCGTAGCCATCCTCGCGAATGACCTGCTCGGCCGCGTCGACAAGTCGCGCCCACATTTCTGAGTTTTCAGCGCCGATGCGACGTGTTTGGATCATTGAGGCATGTGCCCGCAACGGCATGGGCGCGCCAAGCGAAATCAGTAGCGTCGAGGATGTTCGGCGTCGCTGTTGCTAAGCTCGGTCCCTGGCTAGGCCGATCCCATGTAGCGGCCGCCATTCATGCTGATCGTTTGACCGGTCATATAGCCCGCTTCCTCAGAAGCGAGGAAGGCGCAGGCGGCGGCGATATCTTGGGGTTTGCCGACGCGCTTCATTGGTAGCGTCTTGGCCAACGCGTCGACATCGAGCGGCGCAGCGCGCAGCATCGGCGTGTCGATAAAGCCAGGCGGGACCATATTCACGGTGATCCCGGTGGGCGCGTATTCGAGCGCCAAGGCCTTGGTGAGCCCGAGCAATCCGCCTTTGGACGCAACGTAGTGGGCTTGCGCGAAGGAGCCCGATTGGGTGGACGACGAGGTGATATTGATGATCCGCCCCCATCCGGCTTCAAGCATCTCTGGGATCATCTCCCGGATACAAAGATGTGGGCCTTTGAGATTGACCGCCATGGTCTTGTCCCAAAGCTCGCCGGATATCTCCATATAGGGCGTGAACGGCGCCATTCCGGCATTGTTGACGAGAATGGTGATCGGACCGAATTCGGCTCGAACCGTCTTTGCCGCGGCGCCAATAGCTGCCTCGTCGGCGCAATCGACCAGCATTCCGACGGCCTTGCCGCCGGCGTCAGTGATCATTTTAGAGGTTTCGGCGGCGCCCTCAGCGTTCAGGTCCCAGACGGCGATGGCGGCTTCGTCGCGCGCAAGACGCACGGCGATCGCTCGACCGATCCCAGATCCAGCGCCGGTGACGACCGCTACTTTCCCCTGCAAAGACATCGAATAGATCCTTAGTGGTGACCAAAGGGCGTCGTCATCAACAGCCCGTCCATTTACGTGTCAAGCGAGCCCCCTCGCTCGATCGCCTCGGCGCCGACAAGACGGCGGCTCCAGGCTCTGGTTACCCAGCGTCGGGATCGGTCCATTTCGACGTTAAGGCGCGCGGCGACAGGTATTTGGTCGAGGTCCAGCCGCCATCCACCACGATCGTCTGGCCGTTGATGAATCCGGCGCCGGGGCTGCAGAGAAAGGCGATGGTGCTGGCGATATCTTCGACCTCGCCCAGGCGGGGGAAGGGCGTGGTCTCGACATTGACGCGTTTGAAGGTTTCATCTGCGAAGCGGTGGCGGACCATGTCGGTCATGGTCACGCCCGGCGCGACGCAGTTGCTGCGAATGCCCAAGGGGCCATATTCGCAAGCCATGTGCTGAGTTAAGGCGGTAAGACCGCCCTTGGCGGCCGAATAGGCCCCGCCGCGCCTGCCGCCTATCACTGCATAGGTGGAGGTGACGTTCACGATCCCGCATCCTTCACCCATGTGGCCGATCACCTCCCGACATAGGCGGAAGGGCGCGTGCAACATCAGGCCAAGGAAATAGTCGAGGGTCTCGTCGTCGGTCTCATGCAGGGGTCTGGGGCTGCCGGCGCCAGCATTATTGATCAGGAAATCGATCCGGCCGAAGCGGTCGAGCGCCAGCGCAACGATGCGCTGAGGCGCGTCGTCATCGGTCACGTCGACAGATAGGGTGGCGAGCCGCTCGGGATCGTTGATCTCTGACGCCAGCCTTTCAAGCTTCGCCGGATCGCGCCCCACTCCGACGATCGCCATGCCGGCGTCGTGCAGCATCGTGGCGGTGGCGAGGCCAATGCCGCTGCCCGCCCCTGTGATGATCGCAACCTGCATCGTCTCTGCCCGTCCCAAGCCCGCGCGGATACCGACTCATAACCCCCTGCGCGGTTTCCATGAACCTGACTTCTTCGATGTCGCCGTGGCGATGTCTTTGGCCATTCCGTGCGGTGGTTCCAGATCGAGCTTCTGAGGCTCCAGCGGTCCGTATAGGCTCGGCTAAGGTATAGGAGTGTGCGAATGGGCGCGCTTTCGGGCGCCGTCGCGGTCGTGACGGGCGCCAGTCGAGGGATCGGCAAAGGCGTCGCGCTCGCGCTCGCCAGCGAGGGGGCGACGGTCTACGTCACCGGGCGGTCGGTTACGCCGGGCGCCTATCCACTTCCAGGCACGGTCGGGGAGACCGCGGCTGAATGCGATAGGCGCGGCGGCAGGGGTGTCGCCGTTCAGGTCGACCATGGCGATGACGAGCAGGTCGCAGCCCTTTTCGATCGGGTTCGGACAGAGCAGGGCCAGCTCGACATTCTCGTCAACAATGCCTTCTCGTTGCCCGAAGATCTGACCGAACCCGGGGCCTTTTGGGAAAAGCCCCTGAGTAACTGGGAAATGGTCGATGTGGGGGTGCGTTCGAACTTCGTCGCGGCCTGGTATGCCGCCCAGATCATGGCGCCGCGGCGAAGCGGTCTGATCGTCGCCATCTCGGGTTATGTCGGGGTCGCCTACACCTACGGCACGGTCTTTGGCATGTGCAAGGCGGCCGTTGACCGGATGGCGCGCGATATGGCCATCGAGCTAAAGCCATACAGCGTCACATCGATCTCGCTCTGGCAGGGGCTGACCTTCACCGAGCGGGCTGAGCGCAACATTGCGCGCAATCCGGCGATGAAGGAGAGCCTCGTCACCAGCCCCTTGATCGGTTGTTCGCCCGAATTCCCGGGTCGTGTGATCGCCGCGCTGGCGGCCGATGCGAACAAGCTGGCGCGATCCGGCGGCACCTTCATCGCCGCCGAACTAGCCCAGGACTATGGCGTTAAAGACATCGATGGGAAGGTGATCGCATCGCTGCGAGCGCAGCGCGGCGCGCCGATCTGGTCGCCGATCTGACTATGGGGAATAATTCATGGCTGAGCTGAGATTCGATGATCGCGTAGCGGTCGTCACAGGCGCGGGTAGGGGGCTTGGGCGCGAATATGCGCTGCTTCTGGCCTCGCGCGGCGCCAAGGTCGTCGTCAATGACAATGGCAGCAGCATCCAGGGCGAGGCTGGCGACGAAGGGCCGGCGCACGACGTGGCGCGCGAAATCCAAGCCGCGGGCGGCCAGGCGGTCGCCTGCACAGATTCTGTTGCAACGCCCAAAGGCGGTGACGCCATCATCCAGGCCGCGCTCGACCGGTTCGGACGGGTGGACATCCTGATCCACAATGCCGGCAATGTCCGCTACGGCGCGCTGGACGAGATTTCGCAGGAGGATTTCGACGCGGTTCTCGACGTTCACCTGATGGGAGCGTTTCATCTCGTCCGCGCCGCCTTCCCGCATATGAAGACCACCGGTTATGGCCGTATCGTGCTCACCTCTTCCATCGGCGGCCTCTACGGCAACGCGCGGTGCGTCAACTATGGGGTGTCCAAGGCGGGGATGATCGGACTATCCAATGTCGCGGCGCTGGAAGGGGCCGAGCGAAACATCAAATCCAATCTCATCATCCCCGCCGCTGTCACGCGCATGGCGGACGGGCTCGACACCTCACAATACCCGGCTATGGGGCCGGAACTGGTGGCGCCGGTGGTGGGCTGGCTGGCTCATCAGGACTGCTCGATTACCGGCGAAATGCTGATCTCGGTTGCGGGGCGGGTGGCGCGCGCCTTCGTCGCCGAAACCGAGGGCGTGTTTCGCCCGTCCTGGACCATCGAATCGGTTGGCGAAGAGATGGACGCGATCCGCGACCCCGACCGGCTTTGGGTGTTTCCACCGGCGCCCTCGGGCCATCGCGATCACTTGGTCAAAAGCTTCGATATGGCGCGCTCGGCGGAGAAATCTCAGTAGCCGGGCGTCTCCCAAGGGGCCGTGGATGGGACTGGATCCTGTCGTCGCCAAAGGCCGCTTGACGCCTCCGTCTCCCCTCCGTACTCCCCCTTCCAACTTTTGACCTTTTAACTTGCTGGCGCATAGGCGCGGGAGAACTCAGTCATGGCCGCTACCGACATGCGCTTCGACGGCAAGGTGGCGATCGTCACGGGGGCGGGCGGGGGCCTGGGTCGTCAGCACGCCCTGGAGCTGGCCCGGCGCGGGGCCAAGGTGGTGGTCAACGATTTGGGCGCCGCCCTGGACGGCAAGGGCGGCTCTTCGAGCGCGGCCGAAGCGGTGGTCAATGAGATCAAGCTCGCGGGCGGCGAAGCCATCGCAAACGGCTCCTCGGTCACCGACGACGCGGGCGTGGCCCATATGATCGAGCAGACGATGAGCGCCTGGGGCCGCATCGACATCCTGATCGCCAACGCGGGCATCCTGCGCGACAAGTCCTTCTCCAAGATGGAGATCGCCGATTTCGAAGTGGTGATGGACGTGCACGTGATGGGCACGGTGAAGCCCGTAAAGGCGATCTGGGAGATCATGAAGGCCCAGAATTATGGCCGCATCGTCGTAACCACCTCGTCCACGGGGCTCTACGGCAACTTCGGCCAGGCCAATTACGGCGCGGCCAAGCTGGCCTTGGTCGGCTTCATGAACACCATGAAGATCGAGGGGCAAAAGAATAACATCCACATCAACGCCATCGCCCCGGTCGCCGCCACCCGCATGACCGAGGGCCTGATGCCCCCCGAAGTATTGGCTCGGCTGAAGCCGGAATATGTGACCCCCGGCGTGGTCTATCTGGTCTCCGAGGACGCCCCCAGCGGAGTGATCCTCACCGCTGGCGCGGGCGTCTTCGCCATGGCCCGCATCTATGAGACCGAAGGCGTCTACCTCGGCGACGGCGGCCTCTCGGTGGAAGAGGTGCGCGACAACTGGGACAAGATCGCCGATCCCGCTGGCCAGCAGGCCTATGTCAATGGCGGCGAGCAAGGGGCCAAATTCTTCCGCAAGCTCGCAGGCGGCTAAAACGCGCTGATCCTCAGAAGGGGCCGCTGCGCCGATCCCAAGGGGGCAGGGCGGCGTCGCGCAGGGAGATCAGCGGCGCCGCGACAGGCCAATCGAAGCCGAAGCTGTCCCAGCGCACGCCTGTGTCGTGATCAGGCGCATGGGCGGTTTCGACGAAATAGTGCAGGGCCGCCTCAGGGCTGAGCGTCAAAAAGCCGTGGGCGAAGCCGCGCGGGATGTAGAGGCCTTGATTTTCGCCGCCGTCGAGCTCGGTCGAAAACGCCTGGCCATAGGTGGCCGAAGCCCGGCGAAGGTCCAGCGCCACGTCCAAGACCCGGCCCGAGAGACAGTAGACCAGCTTCACATGGTCGTGGGGCGGCGTCTGGAAATGCATTCCCCGCAACACATCCCGGTGGGAGGTGGTGAGATATTGCTCGCGAAATTCGGTGCAGAGGCCCAGGGTCGCAAAGCTCGGGGCATGGAAGAGTTTGACAAAGCGTCCTCGTGCGTCCGGCCTCAGCAGGGGCGCGATGGTCAGGAGACCGCCCAAGGGAGTGGCGGCGATCTCAAACATCGGCGAGCAATCGCTTTAAGCCTGTTTCTAGGGGTATTTTCGCCCGCCAGCCGGGCAAGGTCTCCCCAAGCCACGGGGTCATGACTTCCCTGGCCCGATAGGGCTTGGCGCCCCAGGCCACGTTGAGCGGCGTTCCGGCAACCTGGCCGAACAGATCGACGAAGGCGCGCAGGGTCATCTGCTCAGGCCCGCGAATGGCAAAGCTTTCCAATGCGGGCGCCATCTCGGTGGTGCGGGCCAAAGCTACCCGGATCGCCGCCGCCACGTCGTCCACATGAAGGAAGTTGATCGTCTGCCCGCCCGGGGAAAGCTCCGCCGTCTCGCCGGTCTTCGCCATGCGCGCCAAGAGGGCGATCAGCTTGGGCCGCGGATCGTTCGGTCCATAGGTGTCCGAGAGCTTCAGGGTGACGCAACGCAGGCCCTCGGCCTCGACATAGTAGGCGCAGAGCATCTGGAAGGCGTACTTGGTCGCCGCATAGAGGTTGGCGGGGTGATAATCCCCGCCCTCGAAGTGCTCCCAGGACGTGCCGATATTGACCAGCCGCGTTACGCGGGACCGGGCCAGGGCGTCCAGCAGCTGGGTCCCGAACCGCAGGTTTGCGTCGATCAGCACATCGATGTCGACGGGCTGATGTTGGGCGACGAATTTGGAGGCGATATGGACGGCGGCCTGGGGCTTAAAGCCCTGCACCACGGCGAACATCCCTTCGGTCGAACCGTCATGACGCAGCACCGTGGCGCGGGGATCCACCCGGCTGAGATCCGACCCCGCACGCGCCACCGTCCCGACCGCCATGCCATGATCGAGAAGGCCGCTCACCGTATGAGCGCCGACGAACCCCGTGGCGCCCGTCACCAGGATGCGCGGCGGTTCAGGCAGGGACCACCGCCTCTCGCCGGACGAAGGCCTGAAATTGCTCGACCATGTAGTCCAGCTGCGCCCGGGTCAGGCCGGGGTAGAGTCCTACCCAGAAGGTGTCGTCGACGATGATATTGGCGTTGGTTAAATCGCCCACCACCCGGTGGGGGCGTCCGATCATATAGGGCTGGCGCAAAAGGTTTCCGCCAAACAACAGGCGTGTGCCGATCTTCTTCTCGTTCAGGAAATGCACCAGCTCGTTGCGGGTGAAGGGGGCGCCCTTGCGGACGGTGAGCAGGAACCCGAACCAGGAGGGATCGCTCTTGGGCGTGGCTTCGGGGAGAATGAAGAATTCTTCCAGCGGCTTCAGCGCCGTCTTCAGATAGTCGAAATTGCTGCGCCGATCCTGGATGAACCCCGGCAGGCGGTCGAGTTGCGCCAGGCCTACCGAGGCCTGCATGTCGGTGATCTTCAGATTATAGCCGAGGTGGGAGTAGGTGTATTTATGATCGTAGCCATAGGGCAGATCGCCCAGCTTCCAATCGAAGCGACGCTTGCAGGTGTTGTCCTGGCCCGGCTCGCAATAGCAGTCGCGGCCCCAGTCGCGGATGGATTCCATGGTTCGGCGCACCATGGGGTTTGAGGTGAAGACCGCGCCGCCTTCGCCCATGGTGATGTGGTGGGCGGGGTAGAAGCTGAGGGTGCCGGCGTCGCCGAAGGTCCCGACCTTCTGGCCGTCATAGGTGGCGCCCAGGGCGTCGCAGCAGTCCTCGACCACCCACAGGTCGTGCTTCTCCGCCACCCGCATCACCTCATCCAGGGCGAAGGGGTTGCCCATGGTGTGGGCGATCATGATGGCGCGGGTCCTTGGGCCCACCGCTTCTTCGAGACGGCTGACGTCGAGATTGTAGGTGGGGATATCTACGTCGAGGAAAACGGGGACCATGCCGTTCTGCAGAGTGGGGTTCACCGTGGTGGGAAACCCCGTGGCGGCGGTGATCACCTCGTCCCCGGGCTTCAGCGCCCGGTCCCCATGCATGTGCGAGGTGAGGGCGGTGAGGGCGACGAGGTTGGCCGAAGAACCGGAATTGACCGTCAAGAGTCCCTTGTTCACTCCCAGGAAGGCGCCGAGCCTGGCCTCGAAGGCGGTATTGAAGCGGCCGGAGGTCAGCCAGAAGTCCAAGGCCGAATCCACGAGCGAACTCATGTCTTCGCCGCCGTAGACCTTGCCTGAAACCGGCACGGCCGAGACGCCGGGCACGAAGGGTTTGGGGGCGTGCGCCACCCGCGCATATTCCGCCGTCAGCGCCAGGATTTGCCGGCGTAGCTCGGCAGCGTCGGGCTCAGCGGCGGGGTCGCTCATGATCACCAAACCTTCCACGGCGGGGCGCCGGCGTTCCAGATATCACGCAGGGTGGTCAGGTCGCGCAAGGTGTCCATGCACTGCCAGAAGCCGCCGTGCTCATAGGCCGCAAGCTGGCCCTCGGCGGCCAGGGCCTCCATCGGCGTCCGCTCAAGGATGCTGGCGTCGCCGTCGATGTAGCCCGCGATCTCCGGCTCCAGCACCATGTAGCCGCCGTTGATCCAGCCTTCGTTGATCTGGTTTTTCTCGTCGAAGCTGACCACATGGCCGTCCTTCATGGTCAGGCCGCCAAAGCGGGCGGGGGGGCGAACCGCCGTGATGGTGGCCTTCTTGCCGCCGGCTTCGTGACAGGCCAGGAGCTTGTGCAGATCGATGTCGGCGACGCCGTCGCCATAGGTGGCGAAGAAGCGGCGGGGGCCTAGGAACTCCGAGGCGCGGCGGATTCGCCCGCCGGTCATGGTGTCCGCGCCCGTCTCCAGCAGGTGGACGAGCCAGGGCTCCACCGTCTCCTTGGTGTGCATCCGCGCTTCGCCGGTGGCCAAGTCCAGGGACAGGCTGCCGTGGTGGGCCGTGTAGTTGAGGAAGAAATCCTTGATGTAGTCGCCCTTGTAGCCGAGGCAGATCACAAACTCGCGGCACCCGAAGGCGGCGTAGGTCTTCATGATGTGCCAGAGGATCGGCCGCCCGCCGATCTCCACCATGGGCTTGGGCAGGACTTCGGTTTCTTCCCGAAGACGGGTGCCCAGACCGCCGGCCAGGATGACGACGGGGCAGGTCATTGGATTATCTCCCTGGCGTTATGCATGTCTTCGTAGGCTTGGATCTGATCGTTGACCAGTTGAAGCGCCGCCGCCGGCGTCGCCGTCTCCTTTCGATACCAGTCCCCCGTCATCTGCACCGTTTCAGCGAAATTCAGCGCCGCCGCCCAACCGAGTTCGATTCGCGCTTTTTCGCAATTTAGAGTCAGCAGCCCGGCCTCGGGAAAGGGCGGCTCGGGGAGTTGGCGAAAGGCCTGATCGAGCCGGGGATGACCATAGGCCTTGGCGAGGTCCGTCAAGAGCTCCATCACCGGCCGGGGCCGATCGGGGGCCGGTCCGAAATTGAAACTCTGCCCCGACAACTGCGGGCGGGTCCTCAGCGCGGCGGCGAGGGTCAGGTAGCCGCTGAGGGGCTCCAGCACATGTTGCCACGGGCGCACCGAATGCGGGCGACGCAGGTTGACCATCTCGCCCTGGCTCCAGGCGCGGATACAGTCGGCAACGATCCGGTCCTTAGCCCAATCGCCGCCGCCGATGACATTGCCGGCCCGCGCCGACGCCAGCCGAACCGGTCCATCCCCACTGGCGAAAAACGAGCGCGCAAAGGAACCGAAGACGATCTCGGCGGCGCCCTTTGAGGCGCTGTAGACGTCCTTGCCGCCCAGGGCGTCGATTTCCCGATAGCCCCAGATCTGCTCGACATTCTCATAGCACTTGTCGCTGGCGACGATGACGGCGGCGCACGGCCAGGTGACGGATCGCAGGGCCTGCAGCACGCTCGCTGTTCCGAGGACGTTGACCGAGATGGTGTCCAGGGGATCGGTATAGGAGGCGGAGACGACGGCCTGGGCGGCCATATGGATCACCACCTCCGGCCTGAACGCCGCGATCACACGCGACATATGGTCCGTATCGCGGATGTCGCCCACATGGTGGCCTATATTGGCCTCAAGCCCGCATTGCTCGAATAGGGATGGCGAGGTGGGGATATCGATAGAATAGCCGCAGACTTCTGCGCCCAGCCGCAAAAGCCAGGCGGTCAGCCACGCGCCCTTAAATCCGGTATGGCCAGTGACGAAAACCCGACGCCCGGCGTATTCGCCTGCAAAAGAAGTCATGCTGACCTTAATTTGTCGCGCTCACTGGGTGAGGGCGACGCTATCAACCCGCAGATGATTTGACCACTCCCGCGGTCGCAGGCTTCGCCCGACCCGCAATTACGAATCGTTCAGCAGTTGGCGTATTACCTCACTCCGACGACTATAGTGAGGGCAAGATGAAGGTTTACGTGGCGAGCCATGTGCAGGTGCCCAAGCCCGAATTGCCCTATTGCACGGCGATCCAAACGGGCGCCGCACAGACGACCCCATGGCCCGGCTATCTGCAAGACAATGTCGGTGACAATATCTCGCAAAAGAACCGTTATTTCGGCGAGTTGACCGGCCTCTATTGGGTCTGGAAGAACACCACCGATCCCCTGGTCGGATGGTGCCACTACCGGCGATTTTTCTCACCGATCCTGTTCTCCCAGAACAACCGGACGGGGGTCGGCGTCGATCTGGCGATGGCGCAGACCATCCTCGGCCGCGACGGCTATGGCACCCTGTTCGAGTCCGAGCTGGCCTTGTCCCAGATCATCGTGCCGGTGATGATCCATCCGGAGGTCTCCGCCGCCCAATGGTTTTGCGCCACCCATAGGCCGGAAGACTGGACCGCCATGCTGGCGGCGCTGGTCGATGTGCATCCGACCGAGGCGGAGGCGGCGACGCAATATCTGTCCAGCGTTAGACCGCTGCATTTCTGGTGCATGTTCATCACCCATCGGCCACTGCTGGATGCCTACTGCGAATGGCTGTTCCCGCTGCTTTTCCATCTTGAGACCCAGATCACCCCGTCGGAAGACAATTTTCTGTGCCGGGTGTTCGCGTTTCTGACCGAGCACCTGTTCAACTGGTGGACGGCGTCTCGGGGGCTGCAGATGGTCAACCGGCCGGTGGTCTTCCTGGCGGATGCCAAGCCCCCCGGCGTCGACGTTGGCGCTCCCCAAAGCTAATTTCCTTGATTGAGATTAATTCTCAATCTCCTTGACTGTCGTCGCGCCGCTTCATAAGAACGCCTCGCAAGTGCAATTTGAGGCGGGAAGATGGCTGGTTCGGCAATGATGGGTGACAAGCGCGGCGCGGCTTTTGCGTCGGTTTCGATGATGGCGTTTACGGTCGCCCTGGTTTCGCCCCACGCCAGCGCCCTTGCCGCCGAAGCCTCCGACACGGTGGTGGTCACCGCTGATAAGCTCCACAGCCACAAGCTCGATCTTTCCACCGCCCTCGGCGCCATCCAAGATACGCCCCAGGCCATCCAGGTGATCCCGCAAAAGCTGCTGCAAGAGCAGAAGGTGACCAGCTTGGAACAGGCGCTCCGCAATGTGCCCGGCATCACCGTGGCTATCGGCGAGGGCGGCACCCTGAACGGCGACCAGTTCAAGATCCGCGGCCAAGACGCCAAGGATGATGTCTATATCGATGGGCTGAAGGATTTCGGCGCCTATGTGCGCGACAGTTTCGACGATCAGGAGGTGCAGGTGCTGAAGGGCCCCTCGGCCACCGCCTTCGGACGGGGCACGACAGGCGCGGCGATCAACGTGGTATCCAAGACCCCGCAGCTGAAGGAGGTCTATAGCATCGACGGCGCGGTGGGGATGGGCGACTATTATCGCGGCGACCTGGATATCAATCACAGGCTCAACGACACCACGGCGGTGCGGCTGGTCGCGATGGGTAACGCCACCAAGGAGGTGGATCGCGACGACGCCAAATCCGAGCGCTGGGGCGTCGCGCCGTCGGTCGCCTTTGGCCTGGGAACCGACACCCGCCTGAACGTCGGCTACTTTTACCAGCACAACAACAACCGACCCGATTACGGCGTGCCCCTGGTGTTGGAGGGCGGAACGCCCGTTCCCGCCGTCACCAGCGCTGGCGTGAAGGTGACGGAGCTGTCGGGCGCCTCCGCTCGGCCGGTCACCGAGCTTGGCGTAGATCGCTCCACCTACTACGGCTTCAAGGCGGACCACGACCGCACCGACGCCCATATGCTGACCGCTCGCTTCGATCGACAAGAGAACAGCTGGCTGACCCTGACCAACGACGCGCGGGCCGCCTATTACACCCGCGACTTCCTGGCCACTCAGGCCACCTGCAGCTCGCCGGTCATCAGCGGCGTGTCGACCACGGCACACTGCGCCGACTATCTACAGGCGCACAATCCCGCCGCCGTAGTCCAGATTTCAGGACCCTCGCCCTATAGGCAAACCACCTATGGCTTTCAGGACATCGGTACGGCCCACATCGATGCGCCACTGTTCGGCTTTAGGAACCGGGGTCTGGTCGGCTTCGATGTAAACTACGAGAGCAACACCCGCACCGCGAATATCCTGCTCCCGGCGAAGGTGGCGACCAAGAGCGTCTACGCGCCGTCGGACGGCGGCTCCTATGTGGAGACCTCGGTCAACGCGGCCAACTCGCTTGGAACCGCCAACGCTCGACGCGCGTCGCTCGGGGCAGACTATGCGGCCTTCTTCAACGATCAGGTCTGGCTGACGCCCCAGTGGTCGATCATCGGCGCCCTGCGCTTCGATCACTTCGCCGCCAAGTACGACACAACCAGCGCCGCCCAGGTGAAGATCGGCCAGAAGGTGGATTCGGACCTTTTGAACCCCAAGGTCGCCTTGGTGTTCGAGCCCAACAAGGAACAAACCTACTACATCTCCTGGTCCAAGTCGGCGACGCCGCAAGGCAGCTCGGTGGCCGACGCCAGCGCCGCCGTCACCAGCGCCTCGCTGGAGCCGGAAAAGAACGAGATCTACGAGGCCGGGGCCAAGTTCAGCCTACTGCGCGATCGCCTCGGCGTGGAAGGTTCTGTGTTCGAGATCAACAAGAACAACGCCTTGCAGCCCGACCCGGCCGGATCGGGCTTCCTCCTGGCCAACTCCGGCCAAAAGCAGCGCATCAAGGGCGTCGAGCTGGAGCTGACCGGCAAGATCACCAAGAACTGGTCGATGAACCTCGGCTACAGCTACCTCGACACCACGATCCTGTCCGACTTCACTGCAGCGACCGTGAGCGGCGTTGCGGTGCAGATTCCCAACACCTTCTCCGTCGGCAAGCAGATCTACTACACGCCCAAGAACGCGGCGACCCTTTGGACCACCTACGCCTTCGACGGCCAGAGGTTCGGCGGCGTGCTGAAAGGCCTGACCGTCGGCGGTGGCGTTACCTATCAGGATCGCGTCTACACCAACTACGCCTACATAACCGCGACGAGCGGCAACAGCTATTCGGCCCCGACCCAGCTGGATTACAGCTCCGTGGTCCAATATGAGTGGAGCCGCTATAAACTGTCGCTCAATGGCTATAACCTAGCCAACCGTTTGAACTACACCCAGGTCTACGCCAACCGTGTCTTGCCGGAACAGGGCCGCACCTTCGTGGCTAGCTTCGGCGTCACCTTCTAAAGCAAGGCGAGGGGAGAGGCTGCCGCACGTCCCCTGGGCCGCGGCTGCTTTTTCCAATCAAGGCATGAAGCCCGGTTCCCGCTGCGATAGGCCGGGACCGGGCTTTCGCACATCAAGGACGACCTTCAATGCTGGTGCATATTCCCGGTCTATTGAACTCATCGCAGGTGGACGAGATTCGCCGGGTGTTGGCGGCCACCGACTGGGTGGATGGCCGGGTCACCGCCGGGGCCCAGTCCGCCCGCGCCAAGCATAATCTGCAGGTTCCCGAGGATGCGCCGGCGGCCCGGGCGCTCGGCGAGGTGGTCCTCACCGCCCTTGGCCGCAATGAGGACTTTGTCTCCGCCAGCCTGCCGCTGCGGGTGTTTCCGCCGCTGTTCAATCGCTACGACGAGGGCATGTGCTTTGGCGCCCACGTGGACAACGCCATTCGCTTCGCGCCGGGGGGCGTGCGTGTGCGCACAGACTTTTCCTGCACCCTCTTTCTCACTCCGCCCGCCGACTATGACGGCGGCGAATTAGTGATCGAGGATGTGTTCGGGGAACAGAGCGTCAAGCTGGGCGCCGGGGATCTGGTGCTCTACCCCGCTTCCAGCCTCCACCGGGTCAATCCGATCACGCGCGGCAGCCGCTGGGCGTCCTTCTTCTGGGGGCAGTCGATGGTCAAGGATGACGGCCAGCGCGCCCTTCTGCATCGCATGGATACGGCCATCCGCCAGACCCGCGCCGCCCTGTCGGACGATCACACCGCCGTGCTGGCGCTCACCGCCAGTTACCATAACCTCCTGCGCATGTGGGCGGAGGTCTGACTACGGCGTTAGGAAGACGAACACCGCGACCAACACCCCAAGGCTCACCGCCGTCAGGATCAGGCTGGTGCGCAGGCGAAAACGCAGGCTGAAGAACAGCACATAGCCGATCATCGATAGGGCCAGCACAAGCACGGCCGACAGGTCGATCACCCAGCGCCAAGCCGCGCCAGCGTTCTTGCCCCGGTGCAGATCGCCGATGATAGTGATGGGATTGGCGTGCTCTATGGTGACGTCTGTGGCGCCGCTGGCCATCTCAACCACCAGGGTGGAGGCCCCCTTCACCCCCTCAAGGCGGATGGTGTCCTCCCCATCCTCTACCTCGCCGCTCTTATAGGCGCCGACCAGCGGGGTCAGCTTGCCGACGGCCGCGGCGAGGGTGGGGGAGGGATCGGCGCGCGCCTTGGCGGCGGCCAGGGCGGAAGCTGGGATGACGAGCTTGCTCTCCCGCTCCTTCCCCCGGCCCTGAAGCCACTCGGGATGGTCGATTAGGAGGCCTGTGGCCGAGAAGAAGATCAGCGCCAGGAAGGCTAAGGCCGACAGATAGGCGTGCAGCATCCGGCTTAGCCGAAAGAAGCCTCCCCGATCGAAACCCTTGGCCCGCGCCGTCATTTCGCGGGGCCGTAGCGCAGCTCCAGGGCCCCCAATTCATCCTTCGGCGAGAGGGTCTTTGCGACCGCCGCCCCACCCACGTCGATATCGGCCGTCTCATAGGTGTGACCGCCTTTTTCGCGCGACGCTTCGACATGCAGGGTGTAGCGGCCGGGGGCGACTGCTTTGCCGCCCTCGTCGGCCCCATCCCAATGGGCGGTGTAGCGGCCGGGCGCCCGGGTCGGCTTGGCGATAGTATCGAGCACGATCGGGGTCTCGCGCCCGTAGCGCCGCCACCAGATGTAGTTCTCGGGCGCCCACTTGGGCTTACGGCCGAGCAGCAGAAGGGTGCGCACCAACTGGTGGTTCTCGTCGGTGATCCAGGCCGCCACGTAAGGGGCGTGATAGGGATCGGCGTCGATCTTGGGCACCTCGTAAGCCAGGTCGAGCCCAAAGTCGCGATGGGCGGCGGATGGCGCGGCGACCGCGCCGACGGCGGTGATCATGCTGGCGCGCAATAGCACAGGGTCTTCGCTTTCTTCACCGGTATCCGCAAGCTGCGCGTCCCACTGGGCCGAGGCGTAGTGTTCGCCGGCCGCGCCGGTGATCAGGGTCTCCACCCCGTCCAGGCGGTTGGCTAGGGCGATGGCGTCGTGGGGCGCCATGACCATGAAGGCGGTGGCTAGGGCGTCGGCGTCGGCTGCCGTCTTGGCCAGAACCACAGCGCCCAGGGTGTGGGCGACCGGCTGGCCGCTGGTCGGCGAGAGCGTGTGGGAGACGGCGCAGCCTTCGATCTTGAAGTCGCGAGCGCCGCGCCCACTGGCGGCCACCGCCCTGTCGGAGACCCGCAGCATCGCCGGCGGGGCGGCGTTGTCGGCGATCTCGCCGTCGGCCGAGACGCCTACGCGCCAGCCGGCCGCATCGGGCGCGCGGCCCCAGCAGCGCAGGTCGCCGCCGATGTTGATCATCAGCCCGGCGAGGGTCGGGCTGGCCCGCCGCGCCGCCTGCATGGCCGCATCCACGATATAGCCCTTGGCGAGGCCATCGACCGTCAGGCTGGCCCCGCCGCGGTGGCGCACGGTCGGACCGTCCAGCGGCGTGTCGCTTTGAGCGGCGGCGAGGGCGGATTCCAGGGCGTTGGCGGGGGGGGCGGCGCCCGAAGCGTCCGCCGCGCGCCAGAGCGCCAGCGCTCCGCCCACACGGCAATCGAACGCCCCGCCGGTTTCCCGCCGCCAGTGTTCGCAGCGGGCCAGCACTTGGCGCAGTTCGGGGGAGGGGGCGGCGCCGCTCGAAGCGTTCAGCCGAGCCAACTCCCCATCCGGGCGCCAGGCGCTGAGGATCAGGTCCAGACGAGCGATCTCCCGCGTGGCGGCTTCGGCGGCGATCAAGGCTGCGGCCTCATTCACCGCCATGGCGGTGATGTCGAGGGAGGTGCCCAGCACATGGTCGTAGTGGAACGAAAAGGGCGCGGCGTGGGCGACGGCCGCGCCAGACAGCGCCGCGGCGCTGGCCGCGCCGGCGTAAAGCCAGAAGGAAGGCATGGACGACTCCGGAACAGATGGGTTTAGCGGGTGACCTCGAAGGTCAGGCTGTAGACATAGGCATGAGCCTGTGGCGGCGTGTCCTGCGCCCGCTGGCCGCCCGGATAGTGGGCGGTCAGCAGATAGACCCCTGGCCGCTCAAAGCTGATCTTGGCTTCTCCGGTCGCGCCGGTCTTCGCCTCGGCGGCGATCTTGTGCTCATCATAGATGTCGCCCGAGCGATAGACCGTGACGCCGACGCCGGCCGCCGGAGCGCCGTCGATCAAGAGCTGGAAGGCGAAGCCCTGGTCCATATAGATACCGTTGGGGTGGGTGATCGGCTTCAGCTCAAAGCCGTGGCCGCTCGGCTGCAGCGCCGCCTCTGTGGGCGCACCCTTGGAGACGTAGGTTTCCACAGTCATGACGTTCTCCACCTGCAGCCGCGCCGCGCCGGCGGGCACGTCGGCTTCCGCGACCGCCTGGGGCGGGCCGTCTCCGGCGGGCTTCCCGCCGTCGGCGCCTGCCGCGTGGTCGTTCGTCGGCGGGCGACGCTCGCCTCCGCCGGCCGGGCGCACCATTGCCCAGCGCCCCCCCACATTGGCCATGCTCATCTTGCGACCGACGAAGGCGCCGGTGGAGAAGCGATAGGTGCCGCTCTGGGCCAGGGGCGCCTCGATCACCGCCACATCCTTCAGTATGGCCGTCGGGGCGATGGCCAAATGGGCGCCGTCCGGCGTGGTCTCCTCATAGACCTCGGCTTTGAGAGGGATGTCGGGATTGAAGTAGTCGTCTTCGGTCAGCGCGCCCTGCAAGGTGATATGGTCGCGCTCGGCGTCAAAGGCGTTAGGCAGCAAATAGGGGGTATGGCTCGAAGCGGCCTGCCCCCAGGCCAGAGCGCACGCGGCCGTCGCCAGGCTGCATATTATGGCTTTCCGCATCGATTCTTCCCTTGAAATTCGCGCAACCAGCTATTGCATATTATTCTCAATTGCAAGGTTGATTGGCGGCTTTGCGAAAGCGCCTAAGTGCAGGCTCAGTTTATTGGCGTTGGTGCGGCCTTATGTCCTGGAATCCGGTTCACACAGGTCCCAACCTTGGTTGCGTTTGCGATGGAGCTTGTTGGGGTTAAGGAAACAGTTGTGGGTGGCGCACGGCGGGTAGCGGCGCATCCAACTTATCCATCAAAATAATATATTTTCTATGCAAAATCATTTTGAGGATAAAAAACTATTACTCAAACTCCCTATGATTTCTCCATATATTAACAACGTGCTTATTATATCTGCGTGAATGCCCCATGAGCAACGTTAATGTGAAATTTAACACTTGGATGCGACGTGTAAAGCGCGCGCCTCGATAAAAGGCGTCCATTTCTTAAACCCACGAGTAACCTCTTGGAAACGCTTTCCGTGTACGCGGTGGTGTTGCACCTAATGCATTTGCCTTAGGGCGGCGATTCATCGGGGCAAGATCTTCAGTGTCAATATCGAGCCTTTCGCCAGCCCAGATCTCCTCGTTGTCGACAACCACGATCGCTGCTCAAACGAGCACGGATCTGGCCGCCCTCAGCGCCGCCCAGCTCGGCTCTATTACCGCCTCTGGAATTGGCGCTCTAGCCCAGACTCAAATCGACGCCCTGACGACGAGCGCCGTGAAGGGGCTCACTGCGGCGCAAATCCCCAGTTTGAAGGCGAGCGTCGTTTTCGACAGCACTCAGCTCTTCATGTTCAGCAGCCAGCAGGTGCAGGCGCTTTCGGCCACCGAATTGAATGGGCTGGACTCCACCCATCTCAGCGTCTTGACCGCCGGACAGGTGGCGGGCTTCACGTCCACGCAGATGAACGCCTTGGCGGTCACCGGATTTAGCGGTCTTAGCGCCACGGCTTTGACGTCGCTCAGTGCTGCTCAACTTAACGGTTTGACCGCGGCTAATGTAGCGGCCCTGGCCACCACGCTTGCGGCCAGCCTGACGGCGACCCAGGTGGGCGGGCTCTCCTCCACCACCCTCGGCGCCATGGGCGCCACCGAACTGGCCGCCCTCTCCACCACCCAGGTCAAGGGTC
>JAMFTA010000140.1 GCA_026225565.1 Caulobacter sp.
AGTCGCGTCCGGTCCTGCATGGAGAAGGTGGCGTTGCTCCGCTTGACCGCGGTGGGATCGTTGACGGAGTAGAGGCGATAGCCCTAGGTCGTGTTCTGGGCCCGCAGTTCCGACATCTGAAGCGCCGTGGTCAGCGCCCGCGCCAACTCGTCGATCAACTGCTTGCGGCGTTCCTGGGCGGCGTCGCGGGCAAAGTGGGCGAGCGCCAGATGGCTGAGCTCATGGCTCATCACCCACACCACCTCCTCATCCGACTTGGCGCGGATGATCAGGCCGAGCGGCACCACGATCGAGCCGTCCGCCATGGCCTGGGGTCCATAGGAGGTGCTGCCGATCATGTGGATCGGCGCCGGGCCTGGATTGAGCTCAGGCCACTTTTCCTGCATGGCCTTACGCACGCCCGCTAGGAGTTCGTTGAGCCTGGCCTCGGTGCGCGGCATGGCCAGGCCATAGCCCTTAAACTCGCCGCGGTTGGCGGCGTGCTCGCCGAGCCCCTTGCCCTCGCCTGGGGCCACGTTGATCGACTGACGCGCCTCCTGGATGTGCTTGGCGTCCAGAGTAGAGACGAACGGTCCCTTCTTACCGTTCACGGAAAAGCAGCCGATCAGGCAGGGCAGATCCGCATGGGTGGCCGAGGGCAACAGGATGGCGATGGCCGCCGCCGCAAGGAACGCCCCCTGATCGAGCATCCTCATTTGTGGTAACAGCGGACCGCAGAACCGGACATGCCATGGGAGACGCCGACCTCGGACGCGGCCAGGCGCGCGCTGTTCGGCTTGGTGTTAATTGCCAGCTCGGCGCAGTCGCTGGGCGCACCCTCGGTTACGATGTCGGATTGCTTCAGATAGATGGTGTCATTGCCCATCCTGACGCCGGGATGGCCGTCCTGTTCCTCGACAACCTTGGCCGGCAAAGGAGGCAATTTGCCGATGTCCCACTTGCCGTTAGGCTCACCGGTGGCGGTGAAGGTGCGAACGGTCGCGCCGAGATATTTGACCACCCTGTATTCGCCCTGCGCCAACGACGGCGTGGCCGTCAACAACACCGCGAGCCCCAGTCCAGCCTTGATAATCCAACGAGTCATGACGCCCCTCCGGCTCAATCGAACGTGAAACTAAAACCCTTATTCGGCAGCCTCTCCCGGCTTGATCGGCGCGTCGATGTCCGGCCCAAACAGCCGTGCGTCGCCGATGTCGAGATAGCGGAACCACCGTCGGCCCTCTTCCAACAGCGGTCTTAAGGCGACCATGCTGAGCTCCACCGCGCCGCCCGCCCCGACCAGCAGGATGGCTGCCGCCTCGAAGTTGACGACCCAGTCCGCTTTTGCGCGCAAAAACAGATACAGCGTGATCAGGAGAAGCATGAGCGGCGCTGGCACGAGCGCGATGCGGATCAGCCATCGTCCCGTGCGGGTCGCGATCAGGCGGCGCCACCCCTTTCGAGAGGCGCCCCGCCAAGACCCGACCGGGATGCGGGCAGGGTCCAGCGCGGGTTCGTTCAGCACCATGATCACTAGGCCCGATAGAAGGTTAAGCGCGAAGATGGCGACGAAGGTCTTTCCAGTGGAGAGACTTAGGTTGGAGCCCCGCACTATCGGCGCGGCCACCTTCTGATAGCCCGCATTGGACTTGATCAGGTTATCCAGCGCCATGGCGTGATAGTAGATGCCGGGCAACGCCTTGTTCGGGCCAGCCAGCCAGTCGCCGGAATGCTCGTACTGCCCGGCCACCATTACGATCTTGCCGCGCTGGATCAACGCTCGATCTTCTTTTGTGATCAGGTCGCTGTCGAAGTCCGTGTAGGGAATGGCATGGGTATATGGGCAGTCGGACCTGCGGCCCTCGGGAAAGAGTGGCGGGGCCAGCTCCTTCGCAATCCGGATCGCGAAGTCGCTCGCCCCCGTGCCGGCGGGCCGGCAGCGGAGCGCCAGATTGTCGCCATGCAACCGATCGATCATGCCGACGAAGGCGTCGTCCCTATCAGATCCGCCGACGCCCCATTTGACGGCGATCGGCGTCTTGAAGGCGTCGCTCCACACCGCACCGTCAGCCTGAACGCCGATGGGCGAGACGCTGCCCTTGTTGAACGGCGCGCCCGGCTGATGGATCACCGGTTTGTGAGGGCAATCCTTGTTGGTATAGGCCCATTCGACGCCACAATTGGCTACATAGAGCGCCGCGGCGGGCGACAGCCGATAGTGGGTATGCAGGCGTTCCGCCGCGGTTGAGGGGCGCCCGTCCTTGTTTTCTCCCACAAGCTCGTAGCCGGAGGTGGAGACAAAGGCGGGCGCCGTCAGCGCCACCTCGTCCAGCGCCTGGTTTATCGGCGTCCCTGGCAATTCGGGAGACGCGGTGGGGGAGATCAGCTCGTCGGCGGTGGCGAAGATCACCGGCACGCCTCCGGTGCGCAGGATGCAGATCAACTTGGCGGCACTGTCATGCTGGCACTGTCGTTCGGTCCGCCATTGGTCGTAGTGGGTAATGCGGGCGACGGTGGCGATGTAGCACTTCACATGGGCGGTCTGGGTGTCATCCTTTGGATCGGTTGGGTGGGCGGGCAGTCGGGCGCAGGCCTCCGCCTCGACGGCGGCCTTGTTTTCGGCTGGCAAGGCGTCGGTGTATGTCTTCAGGTCGGGCGCGATGTTGGCGAAGATGATGTCGACGAAGATGGCGTGGGGCTGAGGCGCCATCCAGGTCCCATCCGCTGCCGGAGGCGGGGCCAGGTCGTCGAGCATGTCACGGTGTTCGCGCAGGCTGAGGCCGAAACCTAAGCCGAAGCCAGCGTGTCTGAGCAGGCTCTTCTCGTCGAGATAGACGATGGTGATGTCGTCGCGCCCGGGCGCTTGCCCTGTGTCGTATTTGGCGTCGCTCTTGCCGTAGTCGTCCGCTTGGATTCGCTGCCAGATCGCCGCGCTGCGATCCAGCGTCCACTGGTCGACCTCGAAGGGATTGATCAGCGCGATCAGAGCGACGGCGGCCGTCGACCATATGGCGTAGACGAATGCGCGCCGCACACTCCGCCAAGGGCTTGCCCTCAGTCCCGTCATCCGAGCCCCCGCCCGACCACATTCGATTAAAGCTCTTACAGAAGGTAACCCAGGCTAGATTGCAACCCCGAATCAACCTCTGGAGGCGGGCGGCCCCACTGGGCGTGAAAAATCCGGCATGATGGCCGTTCGGTTTCGGGCCGCCGTTCCGCCGGGCACGTCCCCGACCGTTGCTCACCGAGGCTTCGCATCGAAGGATCGCGACAGCGATCCTGCCAGGCCCTCGGCGTGGACGGTCGGGCGGGTCAACCCCGAGGCCGCAGGCCGAGCCAGCAGGGCGCGCAGGGCTGAGAGGCCCGCAGCGGGGTTGAGGCGGCCGGCCGGCCGCGCTCCCACCACATCGCCGCAGAGGCCGCCAGCGGCGTCCAGGACGCCGCGATGCGGGGGGAAGATCAACGCAGACATGGGGTGGGCCTCAGCGCCGCGTCCTGGGCCGCCGGGCGGCTTTCTGGCGCCGGCCGGCGCTCTGGAGATCGCTAAGGGCAACGCCC
>JAMFTA010000141.1 GCA_026225565.1 Caulobacter sp.
GCCGCAGAATAACAACAAATCCTGCGGTAGCACTCCGGCGAATGCGAATAGTTTTAAAAATCCGGCTGCCTATGTCCCCGACTCAGTCACCATCAGCCTTAACTTTGGCTTTTTGGGTGTTGTCGGTGGCCACCTGACAATTGATCGGTATGGTCGCGTGTATGGAGGAGGGCAGGTAGGAATAGGCACGCCCGGATTTTCCGTCGCTGCGCAATACTTGCCACAAGCTCAAACCCCATCTCCAAACCAACTTGAATCTGTCGTGAATGGCCCGAGCGCATCAGGCGATGTAGCGGCAGGCGGTGGAGTTGCTGATTCAGTGAACGGAAGCGGAAGCGCAGTAGGTCCAGCCGCCGGTGCAGGTGGATTCGTGGGTCGCTCCGATAATCATTACCTCTTCACTGTGGGAGGAAATTCTTGTCATTAGTGCAGAAGAATAGATCACGCTCATGGTGGAAATTAATCAATTACATGACCTTTTGCCCTACGTGTTGGCGCTTTTTCTCGGACTTTTGGGAATCGTATCGACTATTTTTCCAATTATAATGGCGAAGTTTATAACGATATTGGTGCCTAAAGGTGATCCTATCAAACGCTTTTATCTAAGCGATAGGGGTCTGTTTGCATTGAGGGTGGGCGGAGTTGCTACACTTGTGGTTTCCGCCTCTATATTTTACGCGAGCATTACAGGAATGGTTTGGGGAGGCAGTTAAGGCACGGGCCTTCGGAGGACTTTCTGCTTCGCCGGCTCGCTCAGACATTCACCCTGCTCCACCTCCTGCACGGTGGCGGTAGACACGCTGGTGGCTTGGGCGAACGGCTCAGATCGAGCGACCATAGCCCAAAGCCTCCAGAACCTGGTCGAGCCCGATCGGCGCGAAGGGGCTCCACATTGGTGCGAGCTTTGGCAATAACGGCGACGCTCTTGCCGTGGCGATCGGCGGCCAAGGGGCTGATGGTAGGATAGCCTTCGTGGCGGCGGGTCTTTACGCGAGGGAGTTGGGCATTGCTCAGCGGCCCGACTCGCCACCCTGATCGATGTCGGAAGCAGGCGTGTTCCCATACCTTGACCATCGCAAGTCGGGCCAATCCTGCATCCCAAGCTTAGCTGATATTGCGGACAATGGCGCATATACGGGTCGCGTGGGCTACACCCACCCGACCCCTGCGGTCAGGCTCCGCCCGACACCTTCAAATCCTGCGGATTTGAGCCAAGGGCCAAGGGCGTTGCCCTTAGCGATTCCGAGAGCGCCGCCGGCGCCAGAACGACGCCCAGGCGGCCAGGGCGCGGCGCTGGGCCGTTCCATGTCCGTGATGATCTTCCCGCTGCCTGGACGCCGCTGGCGGCCTCTGCGGCGATGTGGGTGGGAGCGCGGCCGGGGACATGTCCGGCGCCGGCGAGATGGCGGGCGGCGGATGCACGTCATGCCAATCGGCCGCGCCGATCCTTCCTTTTTAGAGCTGCTAATAGGCTCCGCCAGAGGCGCGGCTGAAGGCCGGACCTGGGGGCGGTCGCTGCGATGTGGCCGCCGATCGGCGGCGGCGCCCTCAGCCGATGATCTGGCCGATGGCGGCCCGAAGGGCGGCCTGGTCTTCAGCGTTCAAGGCGCCGAGGGAACGGATGACGAGGCCCTGTTCGAGGGTGGCGATGACCGGCTTGACGGCGGACGGCTTGAGCAATCCGGCGCTTTGCCACTGGCGCAACCAGACCTCGCCGAGGGCGGGCGTGGGGCGGAGCTGGCTGGTGATGGCCATCAGCATCAGGTCGGGCCGTTCGAGGCCGTAGGCGCGGCTGGAAACGACGACGGCGGGCCGCTGCTTGGAGGCGGTCTGGTTGGTGAATGGGAACGGCACGAGGACGACGTCGCCGAACTCAAAGGGCGTCATAGACGTCGTCTTCGGGGTTGTTCCAGACGGCGGCGAAGGCCGGTTCGCTGGCGGCCGAGGCGGCGCGGAACAGCGCGCGGTCCTGGTCGCGCGAGCGCAGGAAATCCACGAAATCTTCGACCTCGTGGAGACGGTCGATGGGCAGGGTGTTGAGCTTCTCGATCAGGGCTTGGGGTGCGGGCATGGAGCCTCCTAGAGGGCGTGCTGGGCGAGGACCGTGTCGATCATCTCGACCACGAACTTCTGCTTGGCCTTGGGCAACTGGCCGATGGCGTCGATCTGTTGCTGGAGCCGCGAGGCGGGGCCGCGCTTGCCGGCGGGCCGGGCGGCCGGTTCACCGATCAGCATCTCGTCCAGCGACAGCTCCAGCGTCTCGGCCAGGACCGGCAAAAGATCGGCGGCGATGCGGGCTCGGCCGACCTCGTAGTGGGCGAGAGTCTGCTGGGCGATGCCCAGCCGTTCGGCAAGCTGGACCTGGGTCATGTCCTGGTCCTTGCGGGCCTGGGCGATGCGGGCGCCGAGCCGCTTAAAGAAGGCGTCGTCCTTGGTCTTCATGGCCGCCGAAATCCGTCTGAGATCGGCCATCGTCATACCCCCTGTTTTTAGAGACACGCTTGACACTACTCCCGAACGGAGTAATCCGAAAGGCGGTTATTTTTACTCAGAACCCCTTGACAGGTTTTTAGAGGACTCCCGCCGATGGCCAGAATCCCAGACGCGGAGATCGAGCGGCTGAAGGTCGAAGTGAGCCTGGAACGGCTGGTGGAATCGTCGGGGTTGAAGCTTGTGGCGCGGGGCGCCGACCGGGTGTGCTGCTGCCCGTTCCACGAGGACGACACGCCTTCGTTCGTGGTGACGCCGGCCAAGAATCTCTACCACTGCTTCGGTTGCGGAGCGGCTGGCGGGCCGATCGACTGGGTGATGAAACGCCAGGGCGTGAGCTTCCGCCATGCGGTCGAACTGCTGCGCGAGGGGGAGCCGTTGGTGGGCGCGTCCACGGCGCCGGCGGCGCCGGTGAAGGCGTCCACGGTGCGCCGCCTGGCGCCGCCGGTGAGCTTCGACGCGGACGACCAGGCGCTGCTGAATCAGGTGGTCGGCTACTACCACGAGACCCTCAAACAATCGCCCGAGGCGCTGGCCTACTTGCAGGCTCGAGGCCTGGTCCACGGCGAGCTGATCGAGCGCTTCCGGCTGGGCTATGCGGATCGCACCTTGGGCCTTCGGCTGCCGGAGAAGACCCGCAAGGCCGGGGCGGAGATGCGCGCTCGGCTGGAGGCGATCGGGCTCTATCGGGCGACCGGCCACGAGCACTTTACGGGCTCCTTGGTCGTGCCGATCCTGGACGAGGGCGGCAATGTCACCGAGGTCTATGGGCGTAAGACCCGCAGCGATCTGAGGCCCGGAACGCCGCTGCATATGTACCTTCCCGGTCCGCATCGCGGGGTGTGGAATCTGGCGGGGATCGAGGCTGGCGGCGGCGAGGTGATCCTGACCGAGGCCTTGATCGACGCCATGACCTTCTGGTGCGCCGGCTATCGCAACGTGACGGCGGCCTACGGGACGAACGGCTTCACCGAGGACCATCTGGCCGCCTTCCGGGCGCATGGGGTGAAGCGGGTGCTGATCGCCTTCGACCGCGACGAGGCGGGGGAGCGGGCGGCGGGGGAGTTGACCCAGAAGCTGACGGGCGAGGGCCTGGACTGCTTCCGCATCGTCTTCCCCAAAGGCATGGACGCCAATGACTACGCGCTGAAGGTGACGCCTGCGGCCAAGTCCTTAGGGGTGTTGATCCGTAAGGCGGAGTGGCTGGGCCAGGGTCGGCGGCCTACGCTCTCCAGCGCGCCCATGGATGAACTGGGGGCGGCGTTGGACCGATCGCCGGCGCCCGGCGACATCATGCCGGCGCCTGCTCCATCGCCCCTCTTAGCGGCTAAGAAGGAAGCGGAAACCCCGGCGCCGCCCGAGGCCACGCTGGCGTCGCCGCTGCCGGCGTCGCCTGAGGACCTAGCGGAGATCAAGGGCGAGCACGAGCTGGTGCTGGTCCAGGGTGACCGGCGCTACCGGGTGCGGGGCTGGAAGAAGCCGCTGAACCCGGAATCGATGAAGGTGAACCTGCTGGTCCATCGCGGCGCCGGAGAGGACGGGGACGGACGCTTCCACGTCGACACCCTGGACCTCTACAGCGCCAAGGCGCGGGCCGCCTTCGTCAAGCAGGCGGGGATCGAGCTGGGCGAGGCGGAGGACGTGCTCAAACACGACCTTGGCCGGGTGCTGCTGAAGCTGGAGGCGTTGCAGGAGGCGCAGATCGCCACAGCCCTGGCCAAGGACGAGCGGCCGGGCTTGAGCGACGAGGAGCGGGGCCAGGCCCTGGAGCTGCTGCGGTCGCCGGGCCTGATGGACCGCATCGCGGCCGACTTCGCCGCCTGCGGGATCGTCGGCGAGACGACCAACACGCTCGTGGGCTATCTGGCCTGCGTCTCGCGGCTCTTGGACCGGCCGCTGGCGGTGATTATCCAGTCGTCCAGCGCGGCGGGCAAATCCTCCCTGATGGACGCGGTGCTGGCGCTGATGCCGGCGGACGCCCAGGTGCGCTACAGCGCCATGACCGGCCAGAGCCTGTTCTACATGGGCGAGACCAACCTGAAGCACCGCATCCTGGCCATCGCCGAGGAGGAAGGCGCCCAGAGCGCCGGCTATGCGCTGAAGCTGCTCCAGTCCGAGGGCGAGGTGACGATCGCCTCGACCGGCAAGGACCCGACTACGGGCCTCTTGGTCACCCACGAGTACCGGGTGGAGGGGCCGGTGATGCTGTTCCTGACCACGACGGCGATCGACATCGATGACGAGCTGCTGAACCGCTGCCTGGTCTTGACCGTCAACGAAGGCCGCGAGCAGACCCGCGCCATCCATGCCCTGCAACGGCGCCAACAGACCTTGGCGGGCCTGATGGAGGCGCAGGACCGCCAAGCAGTGCTGGCGCTGCACAGGAACGCCCAGACGCTCTTGGAGCGGCTGGCCGTGGTCAACCCCTTCGCCGACGGCCTGACCTTCCTGGACGACAAGACCCGCAGCCGGCGCGATCACATGAAGTACCTGACCTTGATCCGGGCGATCGCCTTGCTGCACCAGCATCAGCGGCGGATCAGGACCGTGGAGCACCAGGGCCACGCCGTGCGCTACATCGAGGTGGAGGCGGCCGACGTCACCCTGGCCAACCGCCTGGCCCACGAGGTCTTGGGACGCACCCTGGACGAGCTGCCGCCGCAGACGCGCCGGCTCCTGGACATGCTGGACGCTTGGGCCGGCGAGGAGTGCGCCCGGCAGGCGCTGCGCCGGCCTGATCTGCGCTTCAGCCGCCGCCAGGTCCGGGCGCTGACCGGCTGGGGCGACACCCAGCTCAAGGTCCACCTCGCCCGCCTGGCCGAGCTGGAATACCTGTTGGTCCATCGGGTGAAGGCGGGCCAGGGCTACGAGTACGAGCTTCTTTATGACGGCGCCGGCGAGGCCGGAGAGCGCTTCCTGATGGGCCTCAGCGAGCCGGCCGCCCCGAAAACAGCCGAGGTCCATTCTTATGACGATCGCCGGTCGGGGCCCGGTCGGGGGTCGGTCGGCCCTCGGTCGGGGCCTGGCCGGGGGGCGGTCGCCCCCGCCAAACCCCCTGAAAACCTTGCCCCCATAATGCCTTCGGGCGACAGCGCGGCCGAGACGCCGCAAACGCGCGCTCCGAGGGTGAACGGCGCGGACCCGTCATACCGTCATCCGCTCGCCGCCACGGCCTGACGCCATGCCGAAGAAGGGCCAGACCAAGGCGAAGACGCCCATCGGCGACGCGGCCGACCCGGACTCCTTATGGAACCACCTGCAGCGGTTCAGCCAATGGCAGCGGGAGAAGAACTACTCCGAGGCCACGGTGGAGAACCGCCAGGACGCCTTGGGGCGGTTCATCGGCTGGGCTTATGAGCGCGGGCTGACCCGACCGCAGGAGATCACCAAGCCGATCCTGGAGCGCTACCAGCGCCACCTGTTCCTCTACCGCAAGAAGGACGGCCAGCCGCTGTCCTCCCGCAGCCAGCACGCCCGCACGACGCCGGTGCGGGCCTTCTTCAAGTGGCTCACCCGCCACAACCACATCCTCTACAACCCCGCCTCGGAGCTGGAGATGCCGCGCATGGAGCGGCGCCTGCCCCGCCACGTCCTGACCATCGGCGAGGCGGAGGCGGTGCTGGCCACCCCGGATATCTCCACCCCGATCGGCATCCGCGACCGCGCCATCATCGAGACGCTCTACTCGACGGGGATAAGGCGCATGGAGCTGATCGGGCTGCACCTGTTCGACCTGGACGCCGAGCGGGGCGTGGTGATGGTGCGCCAGGGCAAGGGCAAGAAGGACCGCATGATCCCGATCGGCGCCCGGGCGCTGGCGTGGATCGCCAAGTACCGCGACGACGTGCGCCCCGAGCTGGCCTGCGGGGCCGACGACGGAACGCTGTTCCTGACCACCTTGGGCGAGCCGTTCGAGCGCAATCGGATGACCCAGCTCGTGCGCGGCTACGTCGATGCGGCCGGCACGGGCAAGGCCGGCTCCTGCCACCTGTTCCGCCACACCATGGCGACGCTGATGCTGGAGAACGGGGCCGACATCCGGTTCATCCAGGCCATGCTCGGCCACGCCGAACTCTCAACGACGCAGATCTACACCCAGGTCTCGATCCGCAAGCTGAAGGACATCCACACCGCCACCCATCCGGGTAAGCCGATCGTCGCCGGCGCCGCGCGCCAGGCGGACGACGACGAGCAGGATATCCTCTTAGCCGCCCTGGACCACGAGGCCGTGGAAGACGACGGCTGAGCCGTCTGGCCCCCCGCGCCGGGCCGCGCTATCCCTACGCCATGGCGCTACAACCCCGACTCGATGAGGAACGCCCCAGGCCGCAGCGCCCCGTCCAGCGCCGCCCCCTTCGTGCGCCAGAATCCGCGTCAGGGGGTCTGCGCCGCAGCGCCCAGCTCCGCGCCAGGCGATCCGGCCCGCAAAGCCTTACGGCATCAGGGAAAAACCGCCTCCGCTACGACCGGGCGCGTCAGCGTGCTCTGTTGCCGCAGAATGGGCACCAATATTCGATACAGCGTCATACCGAGTGCTCTGCTGACAGTGCGTTCAGTAACTTGAAGGCACCTGGGATGACCGCACCGGGATCTCCCGCTGCACGTGAAGGCACTACC
>JAMFTA010000142.1 GCA_026225565.1 Caulobacter sp.
ACGCCCTGCTCATCCTCACCGAATGGGACCGCTTCCGGGCGCTGGATCTGGACCGCATCAAGCTTTCCCTGAAAGCCCCCTTGGTGGTCGACCTGCGCAACATCTATAACCCCGAGGACATGTCCCGGCGCGGCTTCACCTACGCCTCGGTCGGACGTCCGCACGGCGCGTAGACGCAAACTCGGTTGGCCCCAGCTTCGAGTTTCGACCGCTTCGACCTGCGACGACGCGGAGCGGCCAAGGCCAATTGTGTCGGCCACGGCGACCCACATTTGAGGCGATCTGGCCTTAAGCTTACGGCCAGTAACATGATCATCGCCCATGTTACACCAGAGCATAAGAAGGCTCAGACCGCTCTATAGTGCCGCCGCAGGCCGCAGGCATGTTGACAAACCACAACCTTCAATACAACCTTTGCCTGTTGTTTATCGCTTCGCCCCTCGCGTGATCAGTATGAGTAAACCGCAAAACCACACGATCATGGACGGCAAGGTGCATATCTACCGCCGACCCAACACCCGCTTTTGGCAATGCTCGGTCTATTTGGGAGCCTATAATCACCGCGCCTCCACCAAGCACGACAATCTTGCCTTAGCGCTGGAATTCGCCCGCGACTGGTACATGGAGCGGTACGCCGATGAGCGGCTGCGCAAGCGGGCGCTGACCGGCATAGCTGAAGGCGCGCCGCTACGAGTTCCTGACCTTGCCCCGGACGCGATCCTCGACAGGCGGCGCAAACCTCGCCGGATCGGTCCAACCTTTCGGGCGAAGTCTTCGTCGGGCGCCAGCCCAGACATGACGACCACCGTCCTGCCAGTCGGCGGCTGCAGCCGTTCGGCCAATTCATCGAAGTCGGGAATGGCCAGCCTGAAAGTGCTCAGAACATCGAGACCCAGAAGGAATGTATGACCTAACCGGCCCGAATGTCCGCCGCTCGAACGCCGGTACGGGCAAGGCCCTCCACCATGCCATTGGCGGCCAAGGTCGAGCCGCTAACGGCTGCGTGAGTTTTGCGTCCGCTTCCTATATAGGCGAGGGCATGAACCGCCCCGCTATCGACATTACGCCCACAGATCAGGCCGGCTCCGGGCCGCCGGGCCGTCGGCCCTTCGTGAAGATGAACGGGCTCGGCAACGATTTCGCCGTGGTGCAGACGGCGGGGTTCGAGCCCACGCCTGAGCAGGTGCGCGCCTGGGCCGATCGCGAGACCGGCATAGGCTTCGACCAGCTGATCACCATCGCCCCCGATCCTCAGTTCGGCGAGGGCCTCGCCCCACCCCTGGTGCGCTTCTGGAACTCGGATGGGGAGGAGATCTCCGCCTGCGGCAACGGGTCTCGCTGCGTCGGCTGGCTGCTTATGGAGGCGGCGGGGGCGCACCACGCGGTGTTCCGCACCGTTGAGCGCACCATCGGCGCCACCCGCGCCGGCGATCAGCTGGTGACGCTGGACATGGGCGCGCCGCGCCTCGACTGGCAATCCATTCCCCTGGCCGAAGAGATGGACACTCGGGGGGTGGAGCTGCAAGTGGGCCCCATCGACGCGCCCCTATTCCACACGCCGGGCTGCGTCTCCATGGGCAATCCCCATGTGGTGTTTTTCGTCGAGGATGCTGAGGCCGTAGCGGTGGCCTCCGTCGGCGCCCTGATCGAGCACCACCCGCTGTTTCCCCAAGGCGTCAATGTCAGCTTCTGCGAGGTCCGTGCGCCCGACCTGATCAGGAACCGGGTCTGGGAGCGGGGAGCCGGCCTGACCAAGGCCTGCGGCACCGGCGCCTGCGCGGCGGTGGTGGCGGCGGCGCGGCGGGGCCTGTGCGACCGCTATGTGCGTGTGCTCATGGACGGCGGCGAGCTGATGATCGACTGGCGCGAGAGCGACGACCACGTCTTGATGACCGGCCCCATCGAAATTGAATTCACTGGGATACTGTGAGGTGACCACCGCTCTTTTGGGTTCGCTGGATGTGGTGACCTTCGGCTGCCGGCTGAACGCTCATGAGAGCGATCAGGCCAAGGCGCGGGCTGAGGCGGATGGGCTATCGGACGCCATCATCTTCAACACCTGCGCCGTCACCGGCGAGGCGGTGCGCCAGGCCCGTCAGGCGATCCGCAAGGCCCGCCGGGAGCGCCCGAACGCCAAGCTGGTGGTCACGGGCTGCGCGGCGCAGATCGATCCCTCAGCCTTCGCCGCCATGCCAGAGGTCGATCTGGTGCTGGGCAACGGCATGAAGTCCGCCCCGGGCGCCTACGCCCCCTCAGCCTTCGAGGCGCGGCTGACGGTGGGCGACATCATGACCCCGCAAATTCTCGCTCCGTCGCTGGCCACACCCTATGAGCCGGGCCAGCGGGCGCGGGCCTATGTGGAGGTGCAGAACGGCTGCGACCACCGCTGCACCTTCTGCGTCATCCCCTTCGGGCGGGGCAATTCCCGCTCGGTGGAGGCCGCAGAGGTGGTGCGCCGGGTCGCGGCCCTGGTCGAGCAGGGCTTCAACGAGGTTGTGCTGACCGGGGTGGACATGACAGCCTGGGGTCAGGATTTCCCTGAAGCGCCGACCTTGGGAGAACTGGTTGCCCGCATCCTGAAGGACGCGCCCGCCCTGCCGCGCCTGCGCCTTTCCTCCATCGACGCGGCGGAGATCGATCCGGTGCTGCTGCGCTGTTTGGCCGACGAGCCGCGCCTCATGCCCTATCTGCACCTCTCGCTCCAGGCCGGGGATGACATGATCCTGAAACGGATGAAACGCCGCCATACCCGCGCCGATGCGCTGCGCCTGATCGACAGCGTGCGGAAGGTGCGCCCGGATGTGGCTTTCGGCGCCGACCTGATCGCCGGCTTTCCCACCGAAACCGATGAGATGTTCGACAACACTTTTCGCTTGATCGCCGAGGCGGGGCTGGCCTACGCCCACGTCTTCCCCTTCAGCCCCCGCCCCGGCACGCCGGCGGCGCGGATGCCTCAGCTGGATCGCGGAGTGATCAAGGCGCGGGCGGAGCGGCTGCGCGAGGCCAGCGCCGCCGCCTTGATCCGCCATCTGAGCGCTCTGATCGGCCGCAGCGTCTCCGCCATCGTCGAGGGCGCGGGCCGGGGGCGGGCGGCGGACTTCACCGAGGTCGCCTTCGAAGGCGGGGCGGGGGCGGGGGAGATCGTTCGCCTGACCGTCACGGGCCACGATGGCAAGCGGGCGGTGGGTGCTCTGGCGTGAAGCTCCGCTAAAGGCGTAGCGCCCCCACCGGCCGGATCCGCCCTTAAGTTCATGAAGGCCATTGTCGGCGAGGTCGTTCCATCATGGGCCTTAGGGGCTATTGGAACTGCGGCCTCGACATTGCTCGAAGCGGCGCCAGTTCGCTTTCCGCCTCCACCTTTCGCCCAAGCGTCCGCACCGCTACATAGCGCGCATGTCAGAACCCCAAGACGCCCCCTCTCCCGATGAGGGCCTGATCGTCGCGCCCATTCGCGTCGGCCACGAGAAGAGCTGGCTGCAGCGGCTTTCCATGGGCTTGTCGCGTTCCTCCCAAGCCCTCTCCGAGCAGGTGGCTTCGGTGCTGGTCAAGCGCACCCTGGATCAGGCGGCGCTGGACGACCTGGAGACCATGCTGATCGAGGCGGACCTGGGCGCCGCCGCCGCCGCCCGCGTCACTTCGGCCTTCGCCGCCGCCCGCTTCGGCAAGGAGGCGGATGAGACGGAGATCAAGGAAAGCCTGGCCGAGGCCATCGCCCATGAGCTGCTGCGCCGCGAAGGGGTGTTCGATCCCTATCCCACCCCGGCCAAGCCCTATGTGGTGCTGTTCGTGGGCGTCAACGGGGCCGGCAAGACCACCACGCTGGGCAAGATCGCCGCCGACCTGAAGAAGCGCGGAGCCAAGGTGCTGATCGCGGCGGGCGACACCTTCCGCGCCGCCGCCATCGAACAGCTGACCGTCTGGGCCGAGCGGGCCGGCGTGCCGATCATCACCAAGCCGCCGGGCTCGGACGCCGCGGCCCTGGCCTACGAAGCCGTGATGAAGGCGCGCGAGGACGGGGTGAATGTCCTCTTGATCGACACCGCCGGGCGGCTGCAGAACAAGTCGGGTTTGATGGACGAACTGGCCAAGGTGGTGCGCGTCCTGAAGAAGATCGATGTCGCCTATCCCCACGAGACCTTGCTGATCCTGGACGCCACGGTCGGCCGCAATGCGCTGAGCCAGGTGGAGATTTTCACCCAGGTCGCCGGGGTGACCGGGGTGGTGATGACCAAGCTCGACGGGACCGCCAGGGGCGGCGTCTTGATCCCGGTGGCGGAGGCCTCCAAGGCCCCGATCAAGCTGATCGGCGTCGGCGAAGGGATCGACGACCTGCAGCCCTTCAACGCGCGAGCCTTCGCCCGTTCGCTTGTGGGGCTGGACGCGGCGTGAGAATAAGCCCCCCATGATCACCCTGACGCCCCAGCAAAAGACCTATTTGCGCCTGGCCATCGACTATTCCGGAGCCGCCGCCTGGCTGGTCGGCTATCTCGTCACCCATAATGTGCAGACGGCGACCTGGTGGCTTGTGGGCGTCTCGGCCCTGGCTATCGTCGCCAACTTCTCCTTGGAGCGACGCTTAGCGCCTCTGCCGCTGATCTATGGCGGCGCGTCGCTGGTGTTTGGGACCTTGACCCTGGTGTTGCACGACAAGAGCTTCATCAAGATGAAGCCGACCTTTTTGGACATCGCCTTCGGCTCGGCGCTCCTGATCGGTCTGGCCATCGGCAAGAGCCCGATCAAGTTGATCCTGGGCGACACCTTGAAACTATCCGAACCCGGCTGGCTGCGCCTGACGCTGCGTTACGGGATCTTCTTCCTGCTGCTGGCGGCCTTGAACGAGGTGGTTTGGCGCACCCAATCGGACACTACCTGGGCCCTGTTCCGTTTTCCGGGCGCCCTGATCATCAGCCTTCTGTTCTCCTTTACTCAGATTCCCATGATGTTCAAAGAAGCCAAGGCCATGGAAGCTGCGGCCGCGGCGATCGAAAGCCAACAGTAATCGACGGCGAAAAATGCCTGTCGTCAAATCGACGCGAATGCTTGATAAGCGGGGTGCGGATCAAATTTGATCCGCGGCTGGCTGAATAGGAACGCGTCCATGGCGAAAGCTGACAAGGGCCCCGTCACCGTCCTCGCGCAATCGCCTAGTCATCTACTGCATAGAGTGTTGCAACTCGCCCTCGACATCTACACCGAAGAGACCGGCAAGGGCGCCCTGACCCAGCGGCAATATGCGGTGCTGGCCGCCTGCGCCACCACCGATGGCGCCTCCCAGACAGACCTTGTGAACATGACCGGCATCGATCGCTCCACCCTGGCCGACATGGTGGCGCGGATGATCGAAAAGGGCTGGCTCGGCCGGGAACGCTCCAAGACCGACGCCCGCGCCAAGACCGTGCGCTTGACAGACAAGGGTTCAACCGCCCTCAGCGAGATCGCCCCCAAGGTTCAGGCCGCGGACGAACGCATCCTCGCCAACCTGGTCGCCTCCCGTCGCAGCGGCTTCATCAGTTCCCTGGCCGCCCTGGCGGCGTCCTCCGGCGAAGGGGCGCTGGAGGACCTGGCCCAGAAGAAGAAAAAGAAGACCGACAAGGCGGTGAAGCCGGCGAAGGCCAAGACGGCCAAGTTGGAGAAGCCCAAGGCCGACAAGAAGAAGAAAAAGAAGGCCAAGAAGCTGCACGCGGCGGAGTAGCCGCCTGACCTCTCCCCGCTGGGGGAGGGCCTTTTGCTAAACCTTGATGTCCAAGAGCGAGCCGGGGCGCAGCATCCGTGTGGGACGGTCTGTGTCAGCGGCGGGCGGGGGGACGATGGTGCGGGGAGTGATGACCGGCTGCACCGCCGTGGAGGCGGAGGCGACGCTGGTGGATCTGACCACCGTCTGCGCCGGCGCTTGGCCGAGGGCGGCGTTGAAGAAGGCGCGCTGGGCGGCCTTCACCGTATCGGACGCGCCCGCGACCCGCGTGGGCGTCAGGGCTTGCGAATTGGGAGTGATGCGAAGGTCGGCCACGGGATATCCTTAACACGGATTTCGCGGGTTATGGTTAATCAAGTCTTAACGGCGGTCAACGGCGAAGGGTCTGCGCCTGTTCTAAAATGGCGTCCGCGTCCTTGGGCTCCAGGGCCCCGACATGCTTTGAGATCACAAGGCCGTGTGAATCGACCAGAAAGCTTTCAGGCGCGCCGGTGACGCCGAGATCGATGGAGGCCCGGCCCACCCGATCCACCAGCACCGCAGAGAAGGGGTCGCCGAGACGGGCGAGATAGGCGCGGGTCTTTTCAGGATCCTCCTTGTAGGCCACCCCGACGATCCTCAGGCCCTCGGCCTTCAGCGCCAAGAGGGCCGGATGCTCCTGTTCGCACGGGGCGCAGGTGGAAAAGAAGACGTTGATCAGGGTCGGTCCCTGCACCTGATCGGTCAGAGCCGTCGGCGCGCCCCCCGCCAGGGGTGGCAGGCGGTCGCCCGGCAAGCGCTTGCCCACCAGGGCCGCCGGGTTGACGTGGGGGTCGTGGTGCAGGCCATAGGTGGCGAACAGCACCCCCAGCACCGCCAGCACCGCCAGCGGCAGCAGTGCGACGGCCCGCTTCACGGCTGGGTCAGGTCCGGCTCAGCCTGGATCGATCGACCCTCAGCCTTGCGCCGCCAGTAGCCCGCCTGCAGCAGAGACTCGATCACCAGGCCGGCGAGCACTGGCGCGGTGACGCCATAGGCCGCCCAGACGAAGGCGGCGTGCCGTCCGCCGAGATGCAGCACCGGCAGATTCATGAGGGGAGGCTCATCGATAGGCGGCCTTCAAGGCGGCGGTATTGGCGCGCCGCTTCCACACCTCGGTGCGGATGCGGACCAGCCACAGGGCGCCGAATAGGAAGAGGTAGGCAAAGCTCATCACGCCCAAGGGCCACAGATAGACCGGCGGCATGGCCGGGCCGCCCTTGCGAAACAGAGATTCCCCTTGGTGCAGCGTGTTCCACCAATCCACCGAGAACTTGACGATCGGCAGGTTGATCACCCCCACCAGGGCCAGGATCGCCGCCGCCCGCGCCGCCTTCTGCTCGTCGTCGATGGCCGCGTGCAGGGCCATGTAGCCGAGGTAGAGCAAAAATAGCACCAGCACCGAGGTCATCCGCGCGTCCCACTGCCACCAGGTTCCCCAGGTGGGCTTGCCCCAGAGGGAGCCAGTGGCCAAGGCCAGGGCGGTGAAGGCCGCCCCCAGCGGCGCCGCCGCCTTGGCCGCCGCATCGGCCAGGGAATGGCGAAAAACCAGACCGATCAGGCTGGCCCCCGCCACGCACACATAGACCAGGCTGGCCATGAAGGCGGCGGGTACATGGATGAACATGATCCGCACCGTGGCGAACTGCTGATAATCGTCAGGCGCCGAGAAACTCAGCACCAGGCCGATGGTCAGCAGCAGCGCCGCCAGCGCTCCCAGAATGGGAGTTAGCCAGCGGGAGACGGCCATGAAGCGGGCCGGATTGGCGAGGAAGCCGAACATGGGCGAGCCATAGGACCCCGCGCGCCTTGGGGCAAGCCGGGCCTCGGCTCAGAGCCGCAGCCCGAACCTCGGCCCGATCCACAGCATCAGGCTAAAGAGCCCCATGGTCAAAAGGCAGCCCGCCAGGAGGGCCGGCCAGAACGGAACGTCCCGCTTCAACAGGGCGGGGATCACCAGGAACATCGGCAGCGACGGCAGGACGAACCAGAAGGTGCCGGCCGCATGGGCCGCCATCCGCTGAGGATCGTGGGTGTCGCGCCACAGCCAGATCATGCCCAGCACCGAGACCAGCGGCAAAGAGGCGACCAGACCGCCCAGGCCCGGATAACGCTTGGCGATCTCAGACACCGCCGCGACGATCACGCCGGATAGGAGCGCTTTCAGCACAAAATACAACATTGGCGCACCTCGCATCCGTTATACCTAACGAATTATTGAAAATTTTATCCCGCTTACTAGCATTAATAAATTCATACTTTAATATGAATGTCATTTTCCGACAGAACGTCACATGTGACAACATACGACATCCCATCTCGATGATATTTAGAGCATTGGTTCTTCTGTGCCGATAGGGCCCGTTGTTCGAGCGAGACATACTATGTTCACGCAACAAGTTTGGCTGAGCGAAGAGTTCGACGCCGCCCTAACCTACTTGAACGCGGTGAGTAAAAGACTCGATGGCGATCAGCGCCTCTTGTTGGAAGGTCCCTTGAGCGAACTGGTTCGCGTTCGCAAGGAAGCCGTGGGCGATCTGCGATTCAACAGTGCGTCGCAGGTGTCGAGCCGTATGCAATAGAGGCCTCGCCCGCTCCCGCGCGGGACTTTTCCTGGATTTATCGACGCCATGGAGCTTTCGTGCGTCACGATCGCTTTCCATGTATGATCCAGCTGACGCCATGACCCCATTCGACGCCGATATCGCCACGCCGCCTCGAACACTCGCCCTCGCCGATCCGTTCGGACGGACGATCGACTATCTGCGGGTGTCGGTGACCGACCGCTGCGACCTTAGATGCGTCTACTGCATGTCGGAAAAGATGCGCTTCCTGCCCAAGCCCGAGGTCTTGACCATCGAGGAGCTGGACCGGCTGTGTTCGGCCTTCATCGGCCTTGGAACCAAGAAACTGCGGCTGACCGGGGGCGAACCCCTGGTGCGGCGGGGCTTCATGGCGCTGGTGGAGCGGCTGTCGCGCCATCTGCGCTCGGGCGCTCTGCGCGAGCTGACCCTCACCACCAACGGCACGCAACTAGCGCAGCACGCCGCCGAGCTCGCACGGCTGGGGGTGAAGCGGATCAATGTTTCGCTGGATAGCCTGAACCCCGCCGTCTTCGCCCGCCTGACCCGCGGCGGCGACCTGAATAGGGTGCTGGCCGGGTTGGACGCCGCATCGGCCGCCGGGCTGAAGGTCAAGCTCAATACCGTGGCCCTGGCCCGCGAGAACCGCGCCGAGATCCCGGCCCTCTTGCAGTTCGCCCACAGGCGCGGCTTTGACCTGACCCTGATCGAGACCATGCCCATGGGCGAGATCGACGAGGACCGCACCGAACAGTTCGTCTCCCTGGCCGAGATCAAGGCCGAACTGGCGTCGATCTGGACCCTCAACCCCGCCGCCCACGCCACCGGCGGCCCGGCCCGCTATTTCCGGGTGGAGGAGACCGGCGGATTGCTGGGCCTGATCACCCCCCTCAGCGAGCATTTCTGCGAAACCTGCAATCGGGTGCGGGTCACTTGCACCGGAACCCTGCACGCCTGCCTTGGCCACGACGACGCCACGGATCTGCGCGCGCCCCTTCGCGAGCATCCTAGCGCCGACGCCCCCCTGATCGCCGCCATCCGCCGGGGGATCGCCCTAAAGCCCGAGCGCCACGATTTCCGCATCGGTATGGGCGAGGCGCCGGCAGTGGCGCGGCACATGTCGACGACCGGCGGATAGCCATGCGCGTCCTGTTGTTCGGTCCCCTCAGCGACATCGCCGGCTGGCGCGAGCAGATCCTGGAGCCCGCCTCCGCCACCCTCTTCGCCCTGCGTGAGCGTTTGGCAGCCATGGACGCGGCCCTGGGCGCAGCGCTCGAAGGGGAGGGGGTGCAGGCGGCGGTGGACAAGGCGCTGGTGCGCGGCGACGCAGCCCTCTCGCCGACCTCAGAAGTCGCCTTCCTGCCGCCCATGAGCGGCGGCTAAGGTGCAGGTGCGCCTGTCGCCTGAGCCGTTCGAGCCAGGGGCTCTGCTCACGGACTTTTGTCAGGACCGCGCCGAGACCGGGGCGGTGGTCAGCTTCACTGGCCTGACCCGCGCGGAAAAGGGCGTGGTCGCCGCGTTAGAGCTCGACGCCTATCCGGGCTTTACCGAGGCGGCGATTCTCGAAACGGTCGCGGCGGCCGCCGCGCGCTTTGGCCTGCAGGATGTTCTGGTGGTCCACCGGGTCGGCAAGGTCAGCCCAGGCGAGCCGATCGTCTTTGTGGCCACGGCTTCCGCTCATCGCCGGGCGGCCTTCGAGGGCGTCGATTTCCTGATGGACTATCTGAAATCCCGCGCTCCGTTCTGGAAGAAATCCCATGAGGGCGGCGCGGCCCGCTGGATCGAACCCACCTTGGGGGACTATGAAGACGCCGCGCGCTGGGACGCGCCAAAGGACGCCGGATGAACGCCCCTATCGCCCCCTCCAATCGCCCCTCCGATCGTCCGGGCGGCCGCATCGACGAGAGCCTGCCCTTGATCCCGGTGCGGATCGCCGTGCTCACCGTCTCCGACACCCGGGACGAGGAGAGCGACACCTCCGGCCACGTCCTGGCCGAGCGGATCGCGGGCGCCGGCCACACCCTGGCCGCGCGAGGCATCGTGCTGGACGAGATCGAAGCCATCCGCGCCCAGGTGCTGGACTGGATCGACTCCGGCCAGGTGGACGCCGTCATCACCACCGGCGGCACGGGCCTCACCGGCCGCGACGTGACGCCCGAGGCGCTGGAGCCCCTGTTCGACAAGCGCATCGAGGGGTTTTCCGTGGTGTTCCACATGGTCAGCTACGGCATGGTCGGCCTCTCCACCCTGCAGTCGCGGGCCACCGCCGGCGTCATCAAGGGGGTGTTCGTCTTCTGCCTGCCCGGCTCAAACGGAGCGGTGAAGGACGGCTGGTCGGTGATCGGGCCCCAGCTCGACAGCCGCCACCTGCCCTGCAACCTGGTGGAGCTGATGCCCAGGCTCCTGGAAAAGTGACCGGTCACATCAAGCAGGGCCTCACCCACCTGGACGAACACGGCCGGGCCCGCATGGTCGATGTGTCGGACAAGGCTCCCACCGCCCGCGAGGCCGCCGCCGAAGGCTACCTCCGTATGGCGCCGGAGACCCAGCGCCTGGCCCTGGCCGGCCAGGGCCAGAAGGGCGACGTTTTCGCCGCCGCCGAACTGGCCGGGGTGATGGCCGCCAAGCGCACCTCGGACCTGATTCCCCTCTGCCACCCGCTGCCCCTGACCTCGATCACGGTGGAGGCGAGCGAGGCCGAGGGCGGCCTCAAGGTGTTGGCCCGGGTAAAAACCACCGCGCCCACCGGCGTGGAGATGGAGGCCCTGACCGCCGCTTCGCTGGCCCTCCTGACCCTCTACGACATGCTCAAAGCCGCCGATAAGGCCATGGTGATCGAGGGCGTGCGGGTGATCCAGAAATCCGGGGGACGCTCGGGTGACTTTACCGCCGTCACAGATGCCTGAGCCTTCCAGCGGCGAAATCGGCGTCGAGGATGCCCGCGGCCGGATGCTCGCGGGGCTCACGCCCACTGCGGAAACCGTGGCCCTGAGCGGCGCCCTCGGCCGCACCCTCTTCGCGCCGATTGCGGCGCTGCGGGACCAACCGCCGTTCGACGCCTCGGCCATGGACGGTTACGCCCTCTTGCCCGGAGACCTTTCAAGACCCTATCGGGTGATCGGCGAGAGCGCCGCCGGCCTTCCCTTCGACGGTCGGGTGCAGCCGGACGAAGCGGTGCGTATCTTCACCGGCGCCAGGGTGCCAGACGGTTGCCGGGTGATCGTGCAGGAGCGGGCGGAGCGGTCCGGCGAGATCGTCACCTTCGAGGCCCACAGCCCCGGCTCGATGAACGTCCGCTCCCGCGGCGGCGACTTCAAAGCCGGACAGGTGTTGCTCCACGCCGGCGTGCGGCTGGACGCCTGGAGCTTGGCCCTCGCCGCCGCCACCGGCCGGGACATGCTGCAACTGGCTGTCCGTCCCCGCGTGGCCATCCTCTCCACCGGCGAGGAGATCGTCAAAGCCGGCGGGGCGGCCACAGGCGTGCAGATCTTCGATTCCAACGGCCCGGCCCTCCAGGCTCTGATCGCCGGGTGGGGCGGAATCGCCATGCCGCTGGAGCCGGCCAAGGACGATGAGGCGACCATCGCCGCAGCGGTGGCTGAGGTGGACTGCGACCTGATCCTCACCGTCGGCGGCGCCTCGGTCGGCGATCACGACCTGGTCAAGCCGGCCATGCGGCGCCTCGGCCTGGAGTTGAAGGTTGAGACCGTGCGTCTGCGCCCCGGCAAGCCCACCTGGTTCGGGGTGCTGGCGGATGGGCGGCGGGTGCTCGGCCTGCCCGGCAACCCGGCCTCAGCCCTGGTCTGCGCCGAACTCTTCCTGCGGCCCCTACTGCTCGCCTGGCAGGGGGCCGATCCGACCCTGCCCATGGAGACGGCGCGGCTGGCCGCGGCCTTGCCCCCGGTCGGCCCGCGCGAACATTGGATGCGGGCGCGGCTGTCGTCCGAGGATGGGGTGCTTACCGCCACCCCCTTCTCCGACCAGGACTCCTCCCTGATCGCCGTCTTTGCCGAGGCGGACGCCCTGCTGCGCCGCCCTGCGGGCGCCGGCAAGGCTGAGGCGGGCGACGGGGTGGACTGTCTGCGGCTGCATCGGCTCGCCCGGCCCAATAGCCACAGCATTCATCGATGATCGACCGGGACGGCCTGCCCATACCGCAGCGCTATTGGGCTGTGGCGGCCATCTGGCTGGCCATAGCCATGGCGGTGCTCGACGCCGCGATCGCCAATGTCGCCCTGCCGGCCATAGCGCGGGACCTGCACGCGGCGGCGGCGGAATCGATCTGGGTGGTCAATGCTTATCAGTTGGCCATTGTCGTCTCCCTGCTCCCCCTGGCCGCCTTGGGCGAGATTGTCACCTTTCGCCGGGTGTTCATCAGCGGCCTCGTCCTGTTCGTGCTGGCCTCCATCGGCTGCACCTTCGCCCACAGCCTATGGGAGTTGTCCCTGGCGCGCGCGGTGCAGGGTTTTGGCGCCGCAGGGGTGATGAGCGTCAACGGCGCCTTGCTGCGCTTCACCTTTCCCAACTCCAAGCTCGGACAGGCGGTGGGTCTGAACGCCCTGGTGGTGTCCATTTCGGCGGTGGTGGGGCCAAGCGTCGCCTCTGCGATCCTGGCTGTGGCGAGCTGGCAATGGCTGTTCGCCATCAACGTTCCCATTGGCCTCGCCGCCTTTATCGTGTCTCGGGCCGCCTTGCCCGACACCGCCAAATCCGACAGGTCCCTGGATTGGATCGCGGCCGGGCTGAATGTGCTGACCTTCGGCCTGATCTTCACCGGGGTCGATGTGCTGACGCGAAACGGCTCGTGGGTGGGCGGGGTGGAGATGGCCTTGGGGGTAGCGGCGGCTGTCGCCCTGGTCCGCCGATCCATGGGCCAGGCGCGTCCCTTGGCGCCCATCGACCTATTGAGGAGCCGCCTATTCAGTCTGACGGTGGCGACCTCTGTCGCATCCTTTTCCGCGCAGATGCTGGCCTTTGTCGCCCTGCCGTTTTTCTTTCAAGGCGACCTGCACCGCACCCAGGTGGAGACCGGCGTCCTGATGACCCCCTGGCCCGTGGCGGTGGGATTCGCCGCGCCCCTGGCCGGCAAGCTGGCTGACCGTTACTCGGCGGCGATCCTCTCGGGCATCGGCCTGTCCGCGCTGGCGGCGGGATTGGCGCTGTTGGCGCTCTTGCCCAGCCATGCGGGCGCGGTCGATATCGGCTGGCGGATGGCCCTATGCGGCCTCGGGTTCGGCTTCTTCCAGGCGCCCAACAACCGCACCATGCTCTCCTCAGCCCCCCTCGATCGCACCGGCGCAGCGGGGGGGATGTTGGCGACCGCCCGTCTCACCGGTCAGACCATAGGCGCCACCCTCACCGCCATCCTGTTCGCGGCCTCCCGCCATGGGCCGACACTGGCGCTTGCCTTGGGCGCCGTGTTCGCTGGCGCGGCGGCCGTCGTCAGCGTCTCGCGTCTTGTGGGAAACAGGCGCATGATTAGTGCATCCGCCGCGTGACTATCTGTCGCCGCTTCAACCATGCGGAAACCGTAGTGGGTTAATTTCGGGCTTCAGTTGGAGAACGGCGCCCATGCGGATTGACGTTATCGCCCCGCAAGACCTGTCGGTGGAGGACGTGGCCGCCTGGACGAGCCTTCAAGGCGACGGTCCTCTGGCCAGCCCCTTCCTATCGCCGCTCTGGGTGCAAACCCTTGCGCGGGTCGACGGTCCCGACCGCCGCCAGGCCCGCATCGCCGTGCTGCGCGAGGGCGCAGACGCGGTCGGTTTCCTGCCTGCCCGGGTGTCTCGCTTCACCGCCATGGCGCCGGGCGCGCCCCTTTGCGACTATCAAGGCATGATCGCCGATCGCCGGACCAAGGCCGATCCTCACGCCATCGTCGCCGCCCTGGGGGTAGCCCGGCTCGACTTCGATAAATTGCTAGCCGATCAGAGCGCTTTTCGCCCGTTCGCGCGAGGGGTCGCCGTATCCCAGGTGATCGATCTGCGCGACGGCTACGAAAGCTACGCCGCCGACCGTCAGGCCGCCGGCACCGACATCCTGAAGGATTGCGCCAAGAAACGCCGCAAGCTCGAACGCGAGCATGGAGATATCGTCTTCACCGCCGCCTCGACCTCTCAAGCGGACTTCGATCAACTGATCGCCTGGAAGCGTGCCCAATATGCCCTGACTGGCCAGACCGACATCTTCGACGCGGGCTGGCCGCTGGACGTGCTGAACACCCTTTTCCGGAGCACCGATCCGGCCTATCGGGCGACCCTGTTCACCCTGCACGCGGGCGGAAAGCTGATCGCGGCGCATCTGGCCCTATGCACCCGCAGCATCGTCCACGCCTGGTTCATCGCCCACGACGACGCGTTCGGCCGCTATTCCCCTGGCGTGGTTTTGATCGCCGACGTGATCCGTTGGGCGGCCGAGCAGGACATCGCCGAAATCGACCTTGGGCCCGGCGATTATCGCTTCAAGCTCAGCCTGGCCAACCGCACCCGCGGGGTGGTGCATGGCTTTGTCGGCCGGCCCTCGGCGGCGAGCCTGGTGCGCGACGCCGCCTATCGGGTGCGCGAGGTGGCCGAAGCCCTGCCGCTGGGCCCCGCCTCAGCCCTGCCGGGCAAGGCCATGCGGCGCCTGGACCTGATGCGCAGTCTCTAAGGAAGCGCGGCCGGGCGGTTGCGATCAGAGGCGTCTGCGCCTAGACACGCCCGACCTATTTACGGACCCTGCCCCCTGCCATGAGCGTGACCTTCGACGACATCCTTGCCGCCCGAGACCGGCTGGCGGGGCAGATCGAGCGCACGCCCTGCCGCTATTCGCGCACCCTCAGCCAGATCACCGGCGCCGAGGTGTGGGTGAAGTTCGAAAACCAGCAGTTCACCGCCGCCTTCAAGGAGCGGGGGGCGCTGAACAAGCTGCTGCTGCTCTCGGCCTCGGAGCGCAAGCGGGGCGTTATCGCCGCTTCGGCCGGCAACCACGCCCAGGCCTTGGCCTATCACGCCGCGCGGCTGGGCGTCCCTTCGGTGATCGTCATGCCCCGCGGCACGCCGATGGTGAAGATCGAGCACACGCGGGCCTTCGGCGCCGAGGTGGTGATCGAGGGCGAGACCTTCCACGAAGCCAACATCTACGCCCTGTCCCTGCGCGACGAGCGCGGCATGGTGTTCGTTCCACCCTTCAACGACGTCGACGTGATCGCCGGGCAAGGCACCGTGGCCCTGGAGATGTTGGAGGACGCCCCTGAGATCGACACCCTTGTGGTCCCCATCGGCGGCGGCGGACTGATCGCCGGCGTGGCCACCGTGGCCAAGACCCTGCGCCCGGATGTAAAGGTCTATGGGATGGAGGCGACCATGTACCCCTCCTTCACCGCCAAGATGCGCGGCATCAGCCCCGCCATCGGCGGCCAGAGCATCGCCGAAGGCATTGCGGTGAAAGAGGTGGGAGAAATCACCTACGCCGTCGCCCGTCCGCTGATCGAGGACGTGCTCCTGATTGAGGAGCCCTTTTTCGAGCGGGCCATCGCCCTCTACTGTAATGTAGAGAAGACCGTGGCCGAGGGCGCCGGCGCCGGCGCCCTGGCGGCGCTCCTGGCCCGGCCGGACGTCTTTCGAGGCCGCAAGTGCGGGCTGATCCTGACCGGCGGCAATATCGACACCCGCCTTCTGGCCAGCGTGCTCACCCGCGAATTGGTGCGGGAGAAGCGCATCGCCTCCATCCGCATCATCGGCGACGACCGGCCAGGCCTCTTGGGCGACGTCTCCAACATCATCGGCGCGGCTGGCGGCAACATCATCGAGGTGGCCCACAACCGCCTGGCTTTGGACGTGCCGGCCAAGGGCGCGGAGTTCGACATCATGATCGAAACCCGCGACGCCCAGCACACCCAGCAGATCATCGACGAGCTGTGCGACCGGGGCTATCCGCCCCGCCCGCACTAGCCGTTCTTGCGCCGAGGCGTCAGCAGCCTCAGGACGGTGATCGGAAACAAGACTGCGCGCATCGCGCCTCCTATCATTCACCCGCTGGGAAGAGCGGGCGAACACGGATATTGGATGCCCATGCATCGACCGGAGACCTCCATGCGCCGCCCCGCCCAGCTGCTCCCCATCCTCGCCGCCGCCCTCGCCCTGTCGGCCTGCCACGCCCACGGCCAGCCCCAGGCGCCGGCGCCTGGGGCGTCCGACGCCTTCATGGCCAAGACCGCCAAGGAGCCGGGGGTGATCGTCCTGCCCTCGGGCCTGGAATATAAGATCGTCAAGTCCGGCCCGGCCGGCGGCCTCTCGCCCAAGGCCGGCGACGAGGTGAAGGTCAATTACGAGGGCAAGTTGCTCGACGGCACGGTGTTCGACAGCTCCTATAAGAACGGCGAACCCGTCGTGTTTCCGGTGGGCGGGCTGATCCCCGCCTGGAACGAAGCCCTGCCCTTGATGCGCCCTGGCGATGTCTGGACCCTCTATGTGCCGCCGGCCCTGGGCTATGGCCCCGAAGGCAAGGGCCCGATCCCGCCCGACAGTGTAATGATCTTCAAGATCGAGCTCTTGGGCGTGCTGCCGGCCAGCGCCAACGCGATGGGCTAGGCTCAGCGCGAGGGGGGCAGAGGCAGCGAGTTCCGAGCTCAGGTGCGCAGCGTCCGAAAGGCATGAGCAGCGCGATCTCGGGTTACCAGACCGGCGACCACTCGACCTCCAGCGGATCGCCAGCCGCCACGCGCTGCAGATGGTTGGCGATCACCCACTTGAGGTGGCTGAGGGCCGTCTCGTCGGACGCCTCAACCACCAGGGCCAGGCTGGCGGGAAAGGCGGAGAGGTGACAAGGGCCGAGTGGCAGGTCAATGCGCCCTTCATCGCCATCCATGCTGGCCGCGCCTCGTCGCGCCAGACGCGTGCATAGGGCGGCGAGGTATTTCCCGGCATGGGGTGTGGCGATGCGGGCGGCGGCGGCCAGGGTCATCGCAGGTCCGCGCCCTGCGCCGCCTGATCAAGGGTGGCCGCGAGGGTCCGCAATTGATCGGCGGGGGAGGCGGCCCGGGTTTCACGACCGCCTTTGGGCGATGTCCACCGCACCTCCGCCCCGCGCTTGGGGACGAAGCGTTGCAGGTGGTGGGTGAAAAAGGCCTGCGCGTCGGGAAGGGCGCGGGCCTCCTGCACCCGCAGCGTGAGGCGAAGACCATCGGGCAAGGCCTCCAGCACGCAGGAGCCGTCGGGGAAGATCACTTCCGCCCGGGGGCCGCAAAGGGTCACTTCAAACTGATGAATGTCGCGCAGGTGGTCGCAAAGTGGGCCGAGCCGCCCCTGGGCGTCGTCGGCCTGAACCAGGGTTTCGATGTGCATGATCAGCGTTTCCTTTCGACCGCCAGGGCCGCTTGATCGAGGGCTGCGGCGATGGCGCTGATTTCCTCTTCGGAGAGGGCGCCCTCGGCCAGCCGGTATTTCAGGGCGGTGCGCAGGTTCTCCATGGCCCGCATGATCTGTGGGGAGAAGCGACCGCCGCGAGAGCCGGCTTCGTCCATGCGGGTGAAGATGGCATCGACGATCTTCTGGTTCTCACCGAGGAAGGCGCGGCCGGCGTCGGTGATGGTGTAGAGTTTCTTGCCGCCGTCCTGGGCCTCAACGCTCGCATAGCCCAGTTCTTCCAGGAGGGTGAGGGTGGGATAGACCACGCCGGGGCTGGGGGAAGAGCCGCCGCCGAGTTTCTCCTCAATGGCCTTGATCAGCTCATAGCCGTGACCGGGCTTCTCGGCGATCAGGGCCAGGATGACGAAGCGCAGGTCGCCGCTGTCGAAAATCCGCTCGGGACGTCCGCCCCGGCCGCCGCGTTCATGGCGCTCGCCGCGACCGAAGGGGCCGTGGCCGGCGAAGGGATGACGACCGAAACGGGCGTGTTCCCAGTGGTGATGATGATGTTTGAACAATTTTACGATCCTTCTTTGATATATCGTAATTTAAGATATATCGCAGAATGATCGCGGCGCAAGCGATTTTTAGATATATCTTAGAATAGATCTTATGCGACCCGCTTCAGGGTCTCCGCCAGGAGCCGCGCGTCGCTCTCGCGGCTGGAGCCGGCGCGCCAGGCGACCACGATCTCGCGGCTCGGCGCCTGAGATTGCAGAGGACGGATGCCCACGGGCGCCGCGTCGGTCAGCCCCGCCTCCACCGCCATGGCCGGCAGGAGGGAGACGCCGAGGCCCGAGCCGACCATCTGCACCAGAGTGGCCAGGGAGGTGGCGGCGAACCCGCCTTCCATGCCGCTGTGGCGGGGGCTGTCGATCTGGCAGGCGGCCAAGGCGTGCTCGCGCAGGCAGTGGCCGTCTTCCAAAAGGATCAGGTTCTCGCCCTCCAAGGCTTCGGCGGTAATCGTAGAGGCGCCCAAAAGCGGGTGATTGGCGGGGACGACGGCCAGGAGTTCGTCGTCGCCGATGTGCAGGGTGTCGATGCCGAAGGTGTCGTAAGGAAGGGCGATCAGGGCGGCATCCAGGGCGCCCGCCTTCAGCCCCGCCACCAGTTTGGCCGTCTGATCCTCCCGCAGGAACAGGCGCAGCTCGGGAAATTCCGTCCGCAGCAGAGGCAGGGCCTTGGGCAGCATGAAGGGGGCGATGGTGGGGATCACGCCCAGGCGAAAGCGACCTGAGAGGGGACGGCCGGCGGAGCGGGCGGCCTGCACCAGGTCCTCGGCGCGGGCGAGCACGTCCTCAGCCCGCCGCACCGCCTCCTCGCCGACCTTGGTGAGGATGACGCCGGAGCGGGCCCGGTCCACCACCTGAGCCCCGAGGATCTTTTCCAGCTCCTGCACCCCGGCCGACAATGTGGGCTGGGTGACGTGGGCGGCCTCGGCGGCGCGGCTGAACGAGCCATGCTCCACCAGGAGCTTCAGGTATTGCAGCTGGCGAAGGGTCGGCAACATTGGGGGGCAGGCTCCGGGCGAGTCGCTCATATAGATATAATCTATTGGCCTCGCCAGCGGCCGGTTCGACCTTCGGCCCCACAAGCCGCCGCCGTGGTTTCGATCTTCGACAGTCTGGGCTAGGTTCGGGACAACCCTATTCAGTTCGGAGTTTCTTCCATGCCCATCGACGCCCTGCGCGATCAGCTCCCCGCCTACGCCAAGGATCTCGCCATGAACCTGACGTCGCTGGCGGGCGAGTCGATCCTGACCGACGATCAGAAGTGGGGCTGTTTCATCGCCTCCGCCTATGCGGTCGGCCAGCCGGACGTGATCAAGGCCATCAACGACGCGGCCGCCGACCTATCGGACGAGATCAAGACCGGCGCCAAGGCGGCCGCGGCCATCATGGGCATGAACAATGTCTACTATCGCGCCCTGCACCTGATGAAGAACCAGGAATACAGCACGCTGCCGGCGCGACTACGGATGACCGTCATCGGCAATCCGGGGGTCGACAAGATCGATTTCGAGCTCTGGTGTACGGCGGTCTCGGCGGTGAACGGCTGCGGCGTCTGCCTGGACGCCCATGAAGAGGAGTTGCGCAAACACCACGTGCCGGCCGTGAACATCCAGGCGACACTGCGCATCGGCGCGGTGGTCCATGCGGTCAGCCGGGTGATGGCGGCGGAGAAGGCGGCGGCCTAGGCGTTGGGCCTGCGGGGGCGCCCTTTAGGGAACCTTGGGCGCGCCTGCAACCATCTCTACGAGCCCCATGGGATTGCCCGCGGGATCGGTGAACAGGGCCAGCACCGCCACGCCTGTCACCTCGAAGCGGGGCTGAACGATGTGGCCGCCGTGGGCCAAGATGTCAGCGAGGGTGGCGGAGATATCCTGGACACCCAGGTAGATCACCTTGCCCGCAGGGTCCTGCCGCAGGGCGCCCGAGAGAACCGAGCCGGTGACCGGAACGGTGACGACGCCGCCCGGACCGCTCGCCCAGCCGAACACCTCGCGGTAAAAGGCGGCCTGGGTCGCCGCGTCAGGCCCGGCGATGTCGAAGAACACAATAGGTGCGGGCATGGCGACTCCTACGATTATGGCGGCAGGGAGCGAGCGCGATCGGCGCGGCAATATACGATCCTGCAGTGAGGTGGGCTAGACGAGAGCCTCTGTCACGCGATCAACGTGGGTCGCAAGCACGCCTCGCCCTGTAGAACTCAGACCCTCTCAAAACTCAGCGGTGCGCCCCAGAAGGCCTGCACCAAGCCGTTCTGCTCGGTCGCCTCGCCGGTGGTGAGGAACCTCCGCAACCCGGAGGTCCCCGCCGCATATTCCGGGTGGGCGGCGAGATAGCGGCCCAGCGATGCGGCCGTGGCGGTCGGCTGGTGGATCAGCGGCAGGCCCGGCGGCAGGGCTTCCCTGAACAGGTCCGCGACGATCTCATAGTGGGTGCAGCCTAAGATGGCCCGGTCGGGCGTGCGGCCGATGCGGGCGGTGAGGGCCCGCACGTGCCCCTCGACCACCGCCTGCAGCTCATTGCGCGAGGCGTCGCCCTCGATCATCGGCACCAGTTCCGGGCAAGGCTCGGAAAAGACGGCTATGTCTTCGCGCCGCTTGTCGATCTCGATCTCATAGACGCGGGAGCGGGCGGTCGAGGCGGTGGAAAACACGCCGATCAGATCCACGGCCGCAACCTTCTCGCTCCGGCGCTCGGGCTCATAGGTCCACGCCTGGCCGGTGGCCGCCTCGATGGTCGGCACGATGATGCCCAGCACATTGACCGGCCGGCCCAGAGCCTTACGATAGCCCGGCAGCCAGGTCTGCTGCAGGCGGCGCAGCGCAATGGCCGAGGCGGTGTTGCAGGCCAGGACCACCAGATCCACCCCCTCGGCGAATAAGCGCTCGCAGGCGGCGCGGGTGAGGTCGACGATCTCCTCGCCGGGACGCCCGCCATAGGGGCTGTGGGCGTGGTCGCCCAGATAGATGAAGTCGGCCGTCGGCATGGCCTCCACCAGGGCGCGATGCACGCTGAGGCCGCCCACGCCGCTGTCGAATACGCCGATGCTCATGGGCGGGTTTTGGCTGAGGGGCGGGAAGGGCGCAAGGGTGCCCGGCCTTCAACCGTCAAACCGTCAGCACCACCTTGCCCACGTGGGCGCCCGCTTCAAGATAGGCGTGGGCGGCGGCGGCCTCGCTCAGGGGGAAGGTCTTGTCGACGACCGGTCTGATCAGGCCCGCTTCGATCCACGGCCAGACCCGGGCCTCCACCGCCGCCGCCAGCCGGGCCTTCTCATCGGCGGCGCGGGGCCGCAGGGTCGAGCCGGTGAGGATCAGCCGCCCGACCATGATCCGGTGCAGGTTGACGCTGGCTATAGCGCCCCCTTGCACGGCGATGGTCACCAGCCGGCCGTTCGGGCGCAAACTGTCGAGGTTCCTCTGGGTGAAGTCGCCGCCCACCATGTCGAGGATCACGTCGGCGCCGCCCTCGGCCTTAATCCGCTCCACGAAATCCTCGGCGGTGGAATCGATGGCCACGTCGGCGCCCAGCTTCAGGGCCTCAGCCGCCTTGTCTGCCCCCCGCCCGGTGGCGATGACCTTGGCGCCGGCAGCTTTCGCCATCTGGATGGCCATCACCCCGATGCCGGAGGTGGCGCCATGCACCGCAAAGGTCTCGCCGGCTTGCAGGGCCCCGCCCTCGAACACATTGGTGAAGACGGTGAAGGCGGTCTCGGGCAGGGTCGCCGCCTCGATCGGGCTGAGGCCCTTGGGGATCGGCAGGGCGTGGCGGGCGTCCACCGCGCAAAATTCCGCATAGCCCCCGCCGCCGAGAAGCGCGCAGACTTGGTCCCCCACCCGCCAACGCGTGACCGCCGCGCCAACGGCGACGACCTCGCCGGCTGCATCCAGCCCCAGGGTGTCGGGCGCACCCGGCGGCGGCGGGTAGAAGCCCATCCGCTGCAAAAGATCCGGGCGGTTGATCCCCGCCGCCTTCACACCGATGAGGATTTCGCCCGCCTTAGGGACGGGTGTGGGAATCCGCCCTGGCTTCAGCGCCTCGGCGGGGCCCTTGCCGTTCTCGACGACGGCGACGGTCATGGCCGTAGGGATCGAACCCATGCCGCGTCTCTCCCCTTATGCGATGAGTTCTGATACCCTCGGGTCTGTAACATGGCCAACCTGTTTTCAAACCGGAGGGCGTACCATGATGGACGAACCCACGGCTCCCCGCGCCTTTCGCGGCTGGGCCTTGACCGAAGCGACCACCGAGGACCTGGAGCTGCACTCGGTGGCCGACCTGCGCGAACGGATCGAACTTCTCGAGGCCGAAATCAGACGCACCCGCGACGCCCTGGACAAAAAGCGCAATGGACGGGCGGCGGCCGATGCCTTCTTCTCCTTAGGCGGGAATTGACGCCGATCTGGCACGCCACGCCCTGGCACGAGGGTTGCAGACCGTCCCGTGAGGCGGCCGCTCGTTGGTCGCGGCCCTGGTCGGGCCGGCATTTGTTTGGGACAGTAGTAGTATGAGCGAATCGAGTCCCAAGGTGGTTACGCCCGAACGGGCGGGCGTGGTGCGCGATTTCGCCCGGTCGGAACTGTTCGACCGCACCTTCTCCGACGGGATGGAGCTGGTGGAGGACGCCGCAGCCTATCTGGATGGGCCGGGGCGTCAGGATTCCAAGCTCTTGTCCCGCAACGCCGCCCTCACCTATGCGGGGGAGAGTATGCGCCTGACCACCCGGCTGATGCAGGTGGCCTCTTGGCTCCTGGTGCAGCGGGCGGTGCGCGAGGGGGACATGTCCCCCGAAGACGCCTGCCAGGACCGTTATCGGGTCAATGCTGGCAAGGATCAGCTTCCGATCGGTCCCGACCCCCTGGCCGGTCTGCAGATCGAGCCGGCCGCGGCCAAGGACCCCTTGATCGCCGAATTGCCCGCCGGCCTGACGGATCTGGCCCAGCGCTCCGAACGCCTGTTCGAACGGGTCGCCCATCTGGACCGGCGCATGTACGTGGATCCCGCCAAGGACGACGCCGAGCACCCGGTCCTCTCCCAACACGACCGCCTGCGCGAAGCCTTCGGCGGCTAGTCGGACCTCGCGCGAAGCGTTCGTGCGCCCCCTGGGCTCGCGTCACTTGCCAATGGTATAGCCGAACGAGATTCTTCGCTGGACCGATGCCGATGACCGATGTGGCGCCGCCTCGATTGCTGAACGATCTAGATCAGGCCGAGCGTTTCCAGCTGTTGATCGACGCGGTCAAAGACTACGCCATCTATCTGCTCGACAGTGAAGGCTACGTGTCCACGTGGAACACCGGCGCGCAGCTATTCAAGGGCTATACGGCCCCGGAAATCATCGGCCAGCACTTCTCGGTCTTCTATACCGAAGAGGATCGCGCGGCGGGTCTGCCGGCGAAAGCCCTCAAGACGGCCGCCCAGGAGGGCCGTTTCGAAGCGGAGGGCTGGCGGGTGCGCAAGGACGGCACGCGCTTTTGGACCCACGTGGTTATCGATCCGGTGCTGAGCGACGGGGGGCTGGTGATCGGCTTCGCCAAGATCACCCGCGATGTATCGGATCGGCGCGCCAACGACGACGCCTTGCGCGAAAGCGAGCAGCGCTTCCGGCTCTTGGTGCAGGGCGTGAAGGATTACGCCATCTATATGCTCGACATCGATGGCAAGGTCAGCAACTGGAACGCCGGCGCCGAAGCCATCAAGGGATATAAGGCCGGGGAGATCGTCGGCCGTCACTTCTCCCTCTTCTACACCCCCGAGGACCAGGCCGCCGGCCTGCCGCAAAAAGCGCTACAGACGGCCCTCAACGAAGGCAAGTTTTCCGGCGAAGCTTTGCGCGTCCGTAAGGGGGGCGAGCGGTTCTGGGCCAGCGTGGTGATCGATCCCATCCACGACGACGGGGGCGAGTTTATCGGATTCGCCAAGGTGACGCGCGACATCACCGAGCGCCGCCGGGCGGAGGAGGCGGTGGAGCACTCGCGCGAGGCGCTGCTTCAGGCCCAGAAGATGGAAGCCATAGGCCGTCTCACCGGCGGGGTCGCCCACGATTTCAACAACCTTTTGACGGTGATCCGGGCCTCGGCCGACTTCCTGCGCCGACCGGGCCTTTCGGAGGACAAGCGTGCGCGCTACGTGCAGGCCATCGCCGATACGGCGGAACGGGCCTCGGCGCTCACCAGCCAGCTCCTGGCCTTCGCCCGCAGACAGCCGTTGCAGCCCGAAGTGTTCGACGTCAACGAGCGGGTCAGGGGGCTCAGCGAGATCATCGGCTCAAGCGTCGGCTCGGCTGTCGATCTCGTGCTCGATCTTCCCAAAAAGGCTCAGACGGTCGAGGCAGATCCGAGCCAGTTCGACACCGCCGTGCTCAACATGGTGATCAACGCCCGCGATGCGATGCCGGGGGGCGGTACGATCACCATCTCCGCGGCCTTCTCCGACGGGGTGCCGGCGGTTCGCGGTCACACCGCCGCCCACGGCCGATTTGTGGCCCTGCATATCCGCGACACGGGCGCGGGCATCCCTCCAGAGACCCTGGGGCGGATCTTCGAGCCCTTTTTCACCACCAAGCCGGTGGACAAGGGAACCGGGCTGGGGCTCAGCCAGGTCTACGGTTTCGCCAAGCAGTCGCGGGGCGAGATCGATGTGGTCAGCGAAGTGGATCGCGGCGCGACCTTCACCCTCTATCTCCCGCAAAGTTCCAAGGGTCGCGTCAAGGCCGCGCCAGCCGAGGTCGATTGTCTGGACGTGCCCGCGCGCCGGATCCTCCTGGTGGAGGACAACGAAGGGGTGGGCGCCTTCGCCGCCGGCCTCTTGCGCGAGCTTGGACAGGCGGTGGTCTGGGTCGGGGACGGGCAGGCGGCCCTGGAGGTGCTGGAGCACCGGGCGTGTGAGTTCGACCTGGTCTTCTCAGACGTAGTCATGCCCGGCATCAGCGGCATCGATCTCGGCCACCGGATCAATGAGATGTGGCCCCAGCTTCAGGTCGTCCTGACCAGCGGCTATAGCCACATCCTCGCCGAGGAGGGCGCCCATGGTTTCCGCCTGCTTAACAAGCCCTACGCCATCGACGGCCTGATCGGCGTCCTGCGCAGCAAGCCCGCGCGGGGGCGGTAGGGCTGGCCCGCCCTGGCGCCGCTCCGCCCCTGGAGAAGGGGCTGCCTAGTCGCGCGGGGCGCACGCTCCACCCCCGCCATCACCTCGCCGACCGGCGCCGCCTGGGCCGCCGCATCCAGGGCCCCGGAGTGTAGTTCAAAGTCACCGTACCGCATGGAACATATATAGGCGCTCGCTTTACCCGTCACATTTGGCCTTGCGGGGGGCGGCATGGTTCCCATATCGCAGCTACGTGCTTGTCGTGAAACGTGACAGGCGCCCATTCGCAATTAGGGGACGGACCAGCCGGCGCTTCGTAGAAGGCCGCGAGCCGCCCGCCTTGAAGGAGTTTGAGACCGCACCATGTCCAAGATCATCGGCATCGACCTCGGCACCACCAATTCCTGCGTCGCCATCATGGATGGCAAGACGCCCAAGGTGATTGAAAACGCGGAAGGCGCGCGCACCACCCCCTCGGTGGTCGCCCTTCTAGATGACGGCGAGCGCCTGATCGGCCAGCCCGCCCGTCGCCAAGCGGTCACCAATCCCACCAACACCTTCTTCGCCATCAAGCGCCTGATCGGCCGCAACTCCTCCGACCCCATGGTCGAGAAGGACAAGGGCATGGTGCCCTATGAGATCGTCAAAGGCCCCTCCGGCGACGCCTGGGTGCGCGCCCACGGCAAGGACTATTCGCCGCAGCAGATCTCGGCCTTCATCCTGCAAAAGCTGAAGGAAGACGCCGAAGCCTACCTCGGGGAAAAGGTCGAAAAGGCGGTCATCACCGTACCCGCCTACTTCAACGACGCCCAGCGCCAGGCCACCAAGGACGCCGGCAAGATCGCCGGCCTGGAAGTCTTGCGCATCATCAACGAGCCCACCGCGGCCGCCTTGGCCTATGGCCTGGAGAAGTCCGAAGGCAAGAAGATCGCCGTTTATGACTTGGGCGGAGGCACCTTCGACATCTCCATCCTGGAAATCGGCGATGGCGTCTTCGAGGTGAAGTCCACCAACGGCGACACGTTCTTGGGTGGTGAAGACTTCGACCTGCGCATCGTCGACTACCTCGCCGACGAGTTCAAGAAGTCCAATGGCGTGGACCTGCGCAACGACAAGCTGGCCTTGCAGCGCCTGAAGGAAGAGGCCGAAAAGGCCAAGAAGGAGCTGTCCACGGTTCCGCAGTACGATGTGAACCTGCCCTTCATCTCCATGAACGCCTCTGGGCCCCTCCACCTCACCCTGAAGCTCACGCGCTCCAAGCTGGAAAGCTTGGTGGAAGACTTGATCGCCAAGACCATCAAGCCTTGCGATCAGGCGCTGAAGGATTCGGGCTACAAGAAGTCCGACATCGACGAAGTGGTCTTGGTCGGCGGCATGACCCGGATGCCCAAGGTGGTCGCCGCGGTGCAGGAGTTCTTCGGCCGCGAACCCCACAAGGGCGTGAACCCCGACGAAGTGGTGGCGCTCGGCGCCGCCGTGCAAGCGGGCGTGCTGCAAGGCGATGTGAAAGACGTGCTGCTCTTGGACGTCACGCCCCTGACCCTGGGCATCGAGACCCTGGGCGGCGTCTTCACCCCCCTGATCGAGCGCAACACCACCATCCCCACGAAGCGCTCGCAGACCTTCTCCACCGCTGACGACAACCAGTCGGCCGTGACCATCCGCGTGTTCCAGGGCGAGCGCCCCATGGCCCACGACAACAAGATGCTCGGCCAGTTCGACCTGATGGGTATTCCGCCGGCTCCGCGCGGCATGCCCCAGGTGGAGGTGACCTTCGACATCGACGCCAACGGCATCGTCAACGTCGGCGCCAAGGACAAGGCCACTAACAAGGAACAGTCGATCCGCATCCAGGCCAACGGCGGCCTCTCGGACGCGGATATCGAGAAGATGGTCCGCGACGCCGAAGCCAACAAGGCGGACGATGAGAAGCGCAAGGCTCTGGTGGAGGCCAAGAACCAGGCTGAAGCCCTGATCCACTCTTCCGAGAAGTCGTTGGCCGACTTCGGCGACAAGGTCTCGGCGGAAGACAAGACCGCCATCGAGACCGGCATCGCCGATCTGAAGGCCGCCAAGGACGGCGAGGACGTGGAATCGATCAACGCCAAGTCGCAAGTCCTGATCCAGGCGTCGATGAAGCTCGGCGAGGCCATGTACAAGGCCTCGGCCGAAGCCAGCGCCGATGAGGCGCACGACGGCGGTCCCTCCAAGGACGACGGCGTGGTCGATGCTGAATTCGAGGAAGTGTCCGACGACAAGAAGTCCGCCTAACCGCCTTGGTTGTCATCCCGGACAGCCCGCAAGGGCTGATCCGGGGCCCAGCTCCATGCGAGTGGGTCCCGGCTCTCCGCTCCGCTCCGGCCGGGATGACAGTGTCTGTGAGCGAAGCAAGGTCTTAGTCTGATGCCGCGCGACTATTATGAAATCCTGAGCGTCGAGCGTACCTGCACCGAGGTCGAGCTCAAGACGTCCTTCCGCAAGATGGCCATGGCCCATCACCCCGACCGCAATCCCGGCGATCCCCAGGCCGAGGTGCGCTTCAAGGAGTGCAACGAAGCCTATTCGATCCTTTCGGACCCGCAAAAGCGCGCAGCCTACGACCGGTTCGGCCATGCCGGCGTGAACGGCGCCCAGGGCGGCGGCGGCTTCCAGGGCGATCCCAACGACGTTTTCTCCTCGGTGTTCGGGGACGTCTTCGGCGAGATGTTCGGCGGCGGCGGGCGGCGCTCCAGCGGCCCCGCCCGCGGCCAGGATCTGCGCTACGATCTGGAAATCACCCTGGAGCAGGCGTTCTCCGGCTCTGAGGTGGAGATTTCCGCCGCCACCTCCCAAACCTGCGAGGTCTGCACCGGCTCGGGCGCCAAGCCCGGCACCCAGCCCACCACCTGCCCCACCTGCGCTGGCCAGGGCCGCGTGCGGGCCAGCCAGGGCTTCTTCGCCATCGAGCGCACCTGCCCCCGCTGCGGCGGCGCCGGGCGCATCATCACCGATCCGTGCAAAGCCTGCCACGGCCAGGGCGAGGTGCGCCGCGAGCGCACGCTTCAGGTCCGCATCCCCGCCGGCGTCGACGACGGCGCGCGCATCCGCCTCTCGGGCGAGGGCGACGCGGGCGCGCGCGGCGGCCCCAAGGGCGACCTCTATATCTTCCTCTCGGTGAAGCCCCACGAGCTGTTCGAGCGCGACGGCCTGGATCTACGCTGCCACGCCCCGGTGCCCATGTGGATGGCGGCGCTCGGCGGCGAGATCGAAGCCCCGTGCCTGGCCGCGAAAGCCGAGTGCGAGGGCGACTGCAAGGTCAAGGTCAAGGTGCCTGAGGGCGCCCAGACCGGCAAGTTCGTGCGCATCAAGGGCCACGGAATGCCGGCGCTCCGCGGCCGTGAAAAGGGCGACCTGATCGTCGAGCTTTACGTCGAGACGCCCTCCAATCTCACCGCCCGCCAGAAGGAACTGATGCGCGAGCTGGCCTCAACCTTCGGCGAAGGCGACAAGCACCACCCCAACCACGCCCGCTTCTTCACCAAGGCGAGGAAGTTCTGGGACGGCGTGGTCAGCAAGGCGGGGTCAGAGGCGCGGGCTTAGCGCCTTCGCGCGGGCCCCCTTCTCCCCGGAGGGGAGAGGGTTTTGCGTTTTTGCACTCAAATTCCTTGGCGCATCGGGGTAAACTGCTCCTATGAGCACACCCATCCGCATCGCCGTCGCCGGCGCCCACGGGCGCATGGGCCAGGTTGTCGCCGCCATCGTCGAGGCGCGCGCCGACGCCACACTGGCCGCCCGCTTCGACCGTCCGGATATCCCGCCCGCAGCCGGCGTGGTCGCCCAGGACGAGGCGCTTTCCGCCGCCGACGTGGTGATCGATTTCACCACCGGGGCGAGCTCGGCGGTCCTGGCCCTGCACTGCGCCGAGCTTGGCGGCCCCGCCCTGGTGATCGGCTCCACCGGCTTTACGGCGGCGGAGGAGCGGGTGGTGCGCGCCGCGGCCCGGCGCATTCCCATCGTCAAGTCCGGCAACTTCTCTCTTGGCGTCAACATGCTGATGGGTCTGGTGCGCCAGGCCGCCGCCGCCCTGCCGGCCGACCAGTACGACATTGAGATCTTCGAGGCCCACCACCGGCGCAAGATCGACGCTCCCTCCGGCACCGCCCTGATGCTGGGCGAGGCGGCGGCGACCGGCCGGGGCGTCGAGCTTTTCAAGGCCCAGGTGAAGGCCCGCGACGGGGTCACCGGTCCTCGCGGCGAGGGGCAGATCGGCTTTTCGGTGATGCGCGGCGGCGGGGTGGTGGGGGAGCATTCGGTCAGCTTCCTGGCCGATGACGAGGTCCTGACCCTCTCCCACTCGGCCCAGGATCGGGGCCTCTTCGCCCGGGGCGCGGTGCAGGCGGCGGTGTGGCTGGCGGCCCGCCCGCCGGGGCTTTACGACATGCAGGATGTGCTGGGGTTCGGGGCGGCGGCGACCGACCCCGATTATGGCTGATCTCCGCTCGCTGGACGCCACCGCCATGCTCTTGGCGATGGATGCGCGCCGCATCAGCGCGCTGGAGCTGCTCGACGCCTCCATCGCCCAGTCCCATCGCCTGAAGGCCGAACTGAACGCGGTGGTGACCGAGGACCCCGAGCCCGCCCGCGCCGCCGCCCGCGCCATCGACGAGCGCCGCGCCAAGGGGGAGGCGTCCTCCACCATCGGCCTCCTCGCCGGCGTGCCGATGACCGTCAAGGACACCCTGGACGCGGGCGGTATGCCCGCCTCGGCCGGGCTGCAACGCTATCTCGGCCGCCCGGTGGGCGATGCGGCGGCGGTCGGCCGCATCCGCACCGAAGGGGCGGTAATCTGGGGCAAGACCAATGTTCCCGTGCGGGCCAGCGACTGGCAGAGCTTCAACGCCCTCTACGGAACCACCAACAACCCGTGGGATCTGGAGCGCACCCCGGGCGGCTCCTCCGGCGGGGCGGCGGCGGCCCTGGCGGCGGGGATCACGCCCCTGGAGATCGGCTCGGACATCGGCGGGTCCCTACGCGTGCCGGCCAGCTTCTGCGGCGTCTTCGCCCACAAGCCGACCTATGGCCTGGTGTCCCAGCGGGGCCATGTGCCGCCGGCGCCGGGCTCGGCCGCCGAACCGGATCTAGGGGTGATCGGCCCGATGGCCCGTTCGGCGCGGGACCTGCGGCTATTGCTGTCGATTTTCGCCAACGGTCCCGTGCCGGCCAAGGCGCCGCCCGCCATCCTGAATGGGCTGATTGTCGGGCTGTGGCTGGATGAACCCGCCTTCAGCCTCGACCCGGAGGTCCGCGCCGCCATCGAGACTTTCGCGGCGGATCTCAGCGCGGCGGGGACGGTCGTGGACACGGTGCAAAGCCCTGTGGACGGACGGGGGCTGATGGATGTCTACGAACAGCTGCTCTATCCGCTGGTCACCTTCGGCCTGCCCCCGTCGCGGCGACGGGCGTTGAGCTTGATGCGCGGCGCGGCGAGGCGGCTTGGCGGCCGGGCGACCTGGGCGCGCCTGACCCTGGCCGCCACCCTTACCCATCACGAGTGGCTGATCGCCCACGAGCGTCGGGAGAAATTCGGTCTGACCATGCGGCGGTTCTTCGAGCGTTACGACGTGCTGATCGCCCCTGTCGCCCCGGTCGCGGCGTTCAGGCACGATCACCGTCTGATGCCTCGTCGCAAACTCCTCTGCTCGGACGGGCGGAAGGCTCCCTACAGCGCAATGCTGGACTGGATCGCGCTCGCCACCGCCTGCGGCCTGCCGGCGACGGCGATCCCGGTGGGGCTGAGCGCCACGGGACTGCCGGTGGGGGTGCAGATTATCGGCCCGCGCGGCGGCGACTCCAAGACCCTGGCGGTGGCCCAGGCCATCGAGGAGCAGCTCGGCGGTTTTCACCCGCCGCCGTTGGAATGGGGGGCGCCCTAAGCTACCCGCACCGCCGTCTTCACCGAATTGGCGATGAAGCAGGCGTCGTGGGCGCGGCGGTGCAGGGCGTCGAGCTCGGCCGGCGTCGGGCGGCGCTCGCCGGTGAACGACACCTGGGGGCGCAGCACCACCTCGGTCATGGCGTGCTTGCCGTCGGTGGTCTGGCCTAGAGTCCCGTCGGCGGCGTCGCTGTAGCGGGCCACGACAAACCCGGCCTGGCGCGCCAGATCCAGAAACCACAGCATGTGGCAGCTGGAGAGGCTGGCGACGAACAGGGCCTCGGGGTCCACCGCCGCCTCCACCGAATAGGGCAGGGGCACGACGGCCGGCGAGGACGAGCCGGGAACCTCGACGCCCCCGTCGAACCGCAGGGTGTGGGCGCGGCTATAGCGGCCCTTGGCGAAATCGCCGTCGCAAACCCAATCAACGGCGGCGGTGTGGACGGACATGGCCGCTTCTATCCCGCAACTCCCACGAGGAAAAGCCGGCGCTCACCGCCCGTGGGCGAAATCCCAGTAAAGCTGGCGGGCCTTGAGATAGATCGGACCTTGCTGGAGATCGCGATCCTCGAACCGCACCACTGGCGCCACCTTCTGGAAATTGCCGCAGGAGAAGATCTCGTCGGCCTGCGCAAAATCCGCCGCCGTCAGGCTCGACTCCACCACCGTCACCCCAGCGCCGTGCAGCAATTGCACCACTCGCCTGCGGGTGATGCCGTTCAGGAAGACGCCGGTGGGGGCGGGGGTGTGGACGACGCCGTCCCGCACCATGAAGACATTGGCGTTGGCCAACTCCGCCACCTGCCCCGTCCTATCCAGCATCAGGCAGTTGTCAAAGCCGCGCTGCGCCGCCTCGATCAGGGCGCGGGCGTTGTTGGGATAGAGGCAGCTGGCCTTGGCCTCAACCGGCGCCGTCTCGGCGCTCGGCTTGCGGTAGGGGGAGACGGTGATCGACGCGCCCTTGGTATGGGGCATGGGGGCCTCATAGAGGCAGAGACACCACTGGGTGGTTTCCGCATCGAACTTCACCCCGCCGCCGAGGCCGCTCTCCGCCCAGTACATAGGCCGGATATAGAGGGCGGCGTCAGGATCGAACTTGGCGACCCCTTCGTCCACCAGTCGCAGCCATTCGGCGACGGAGACCACGGGCCTCAGCAGGAAAAACTCGGCCGAGGCGTTGATGCGCGCGCAGTGCAGATCGAGGTCCGGCATGGTGCGTTCGAACCGCCGGGCCCCATCGAACACCACAGAGCCCAGCCACGCGGCGTGGGTGCGCGGGCCCATGATGGCCACATTGCCCTCATGCCAGGCGCCCTGGAAAAAGGTCCAGGTCTTGGACGGCTCGACGGTGATCGGAACGATACCCAACATGCGCGCACTCCTTGCCGCCACGCTTGTGCCCGATGGAGGTGAATAAATTCTCGCCGCGGTCTCAGGGGCGCCCCAGGGCGGATTTTACGCGCAATGATTGTGAGGCCGCCGCCTGCGGCAAATTATTTACCGTCTTCGTTCGGAGTTGCTCAACCAGGAAGATGTTTAATGGACTGAAATAAAGGGGAGACCATGGCCGAGCCGAATATCGCCTTCACCAAGACCGACATCGCGCTGAAAAGCGCGCCGATCCGGCCAGAATGGATTCTCGACGGCGATCCCCAGGCCCGCAATGGCGTCCTCGCCCTCTCTGAGGATCGCATGGCGACGACATTGGTGTGGGAATGCACCGCCGGCCGCTTCCGCTGGGTCTACGACGTGGACGAGACCATCCACATTCTGGAAGGCGGCGTGGAGGTCACCCAGGGCGACGGCGTCCCCCAGCGCCTAAGCCCCGGCGACGTGGTCTTCTTCCCCGCCGGCAGCTCGGCCGTCTGGCGGATCGACAGCTATGTGCGCAAGCTGGCCTTCTTCCGCCAGCCCGTGCCCCGGCCCCTGAGCCTGATGCTGCGCGCCTATCGCCGGGCGGCGGAGATGGCGCTGGCCCTATCCGCCCCGGACGCCAGCCCCGCCAAGCTCGACGCCGTCATGGACGAGCCCGCGCCCCGCCGCCCCGGGCGCGGCGAGCCGGGTTTCCTGGCCTTTCCCTTGGAAGACAATCGGGCGGCCTAGGTCGTCCCAAGACAGCCCTGGTACGCGATTTGCTGCTCTCGGCGTCAAAGGAGACGCGTCATGGGCCTTTCTCTCGCCTTGCAGCCAGACGTCGCGCGGGCGCCCGATCCCGATTGCGACTGGCTGCGTGGGCGCACCGTGGTGCACAAGATCGTCATAGGCCTCATCGATCCGACCGCCTCGCTGTTGGCGCTGCTGGGCGAATTTTCGCAAACCTCCGGAGAAATCCGCAGCCTGACCCTGAAGCCGACGGGGGGCGAGCATTTCGAGGCGATATTCCAGGCCACGGCCCTCTCGCCTGAGGCGGCGCGCGCCTTGGTCGGCCGTATCGCCGCGATTGACAAGGTAAACACAGCAGCGATCGAGCACGTGCTTATTCACTGATCGACCCATTTCGGCACGAATACATAAAGGCCGAATTATTCATTTCTGCGGATAATCCGACTTAGCGCATTTCCCGGCATGACCAGCCTCTGTTGACTTGGCCGAGTCTGATCCGGAACGCTGAGTTTTAACGGAGCTCGACCCTATGCGCCTGGAGACCCTTGCGGTTCATAGCGGCTTCGATTGCGACCCGGCCACCAAGGCCGTCGCCGTGCCCATCTACCAGACCGCCGCCTACGCCTTCGACAGCGCCGATCACGGCGCCGCCCTGTTCGATCTGGAGGCGGAGGGTTATCGCTATAGCCGCATCGCCAATCCCACCAGCGCCGTCCTGGAAGAACGGGTGGCGGCGATGGAGGGCGGGGTGGGCGCCCTGGCCGTGGCCTCGGGCCAGGCCGCCCTGCACTACGCCCTGGTGAATGTGGCCGACACCGGCGGCAACATCGTCTCCACGCCCCAGCTTTACGGCACCACCCATACCCTCCTCGCCTATGTGCTGCCGCGCCAGGGGATCACCGCCCGCTTCGCCGCCAGCGACCAGGCCGCTGATATCGAAAAGCTGATCGACAAGGACACCAAGGCGGTCTTCTGCGAAAGCATCGGCAACCCGGCCGGCAACATCACCGATATCGAGGAAATCGCCAAGGTCGCACACAGGCACGGCGTGCCGCTGATCGTCGACAATACGGTGGCCACGCCCATCCTCCTGCGTCCCATCGAATACGGGGCCGACGTGGTGGTCCATTCCCTGACCAAGTTCATGGGCGGCCACGGCACGACCTTAGGCGGCTGCATCGTCGATGGCGGCAATTTTCCGTGGGAAGAGCAGCCCGAACGCTTTCCCACCTTCAACCTGCCCGACGAGTCCTATCACGGCATGGTCTATCGCGAGCATTTCGGGCGCTCGGCCTTCATCGCCCGTTGCCGCAGCGTCTATCAGCGGACCACCGGCGCGGTGCTGGCGCCGATGAGCGCATTTTTGCTGCTGCAAGGCATAGAGACGGTGGCCTTGCGCGTGGAGCGGCACGTGCAGAACGGCCGCAAGGTGGCCGACTATCTGCGCGCCGATCCTCGGGTGGAGTGGGTGAACTACGCGGGCTTCGAAGACAGCCCCTATTACCCGATGGCGCAGAAGTACCTGGGCGGCCAGGCCTCGTCCCTCTTGACCTTCGGCATCGTCGGCGGCCTGCAGGCCGGCAAGGACTTCTACGATCGGCTGGGCCTGATCAAGCGATTGGTGAATATCGGCGACGCCAAGTCGCTGGCCTGCCACCCAGCCTCCACCACCCACCGCCAGATGCCGCCGGCCGATCAGCTGAAGGCGGGGGTGCGCCCGGAAACCATCCGCCTCTCCATCGGCATCGAGCATATCGACGACATCATCGCCGACCTGAATCAGGCGCTTGGCATGGCGGCGACGGCCTCCGTCTCGGCGGCGGCATGAGCATGGAGCAGCTCGACCGTCATCCCGACGCCGTCCATCTTCCCCGGCGCGCCCCGCCCGCCTATCTGCACCAAGGCGCCGCCCGCCCGATCACCATCGGCCTGGTCAACAATATGCCCGACGCCGCGCTTTCGGCCACCGAGGCTCAGTTTCGCCGGTTGATCGAAAGGGCCGCCGGGGAGCGCCAGGTGCGACTGAAACTGTTCTCGATTCCCGATGTGGCGCGCAGCGAGACCGCCCGCGACCATATGGCCGAGCGCTACGCCTCCACCGAGACCTTGCCCTCAGCGGGCGTCGACGCCCTGATCGTCACCGGCGCCGAGCCCATGGCGGCGGCGCTGCAGGACGAACCCTATTGGCCGAGCCTGACCGCTCTGGTGGACTGGGCGGAGGCCAACAGCGTCTCCACCGTCTGGTCCTGCCTCGCCGCCCACGCCGCCGTGCTGCATCTGGACGGGATTTCGCGCCACCCCCTGCCCGCCAAGCTTAGCGGCGTGTTCAGCATCGCAAAGGTGGGCCGGCATCCCTTGCTGACGGGCGCCGCCGGGCCCCTTTTCACACCCCATTCCCGGCAAAACGGGCTGGACGAAGGCGAGCTGATCGCCAAGGGCTATAAGATCGTCACCCGGTCGGCCGCCGCAGGCGTGGACGCCTTCACCCGCGAGGGGGCGAGTCTGTTCGTCTTTTTCCAGGGGCATCCGGAATACGACGCCGACTCCCTGATGATGGAATACCGCCGCGATGTCCGACGCTTCATCCGGGGCGAACGGGGTCATCATCCAGAGGTTCCGTCGGGCTACTTCGAACCGGTGGTCGAGCGGCGGCTGCAAGACCTGGCGGCCCGCACCCTGCAAGATCCCCGCCCGGCCATGCTCTTGGAATGCGCCAAGATCATCGCGGCCCATCCGCCGGAGGGGCGTTGGAGGGCCGGCACGCAGCGGATCTATCGCAACTGGCTAGACCTGGTGGCGGCTGGGGTGAAGGCCCGCCCGACGCCTAGTTGTCGAAGCTATGAAGGTTGTTCACCCGGGGCTGGGTTGAGAGAGTGGGGTTGCGAAGCACCAACCTCACAGCCCGCAGGACCCGGATGAACGTTCGCAACAATGCCCGACTGCCCCCTG
>JAMFTA010000143.1 GCA_026225565.1 Caulobacter sp.
ACGCCCTGCTCATCCTCACCGAATGGGACCGCTTCCGGGCGCTGGATCTGGACCGCATCAAGCTTTCCCTGAAAGCCCCCTTGGTGGTCGACCTGCGCAACATCTATAACCCCGAGGACATGTCCCGCCGCGGCTTCTCCTACGCCTCCGTCGGACGTCCCTGACGCTCGGAGCCCCCCATGTATTATCGCGTGATCGATTCCTTCCTGCATCAGCTGCGCGCCGGCCGCGACGGGGTGCCCAAGCACGACGAACTGCACGTTCTCTATGAGGAGGCCATCGACAAGCTCGGCAATCTGGCCGACGGCCTCTATAAGCGCGACCGCTCCCAGGCCGACCCCATCGACCGCCCCGACTTCTAGAGCACGCCTTCTAAAGCCTAAAACGGACCGTGGCTGGCGACCGCGTCGATCACCGTCTGCAGGGTGGCGATACGGTCGTCATAGCTGCGCTTGAGGCAGGCGCGGTCGGATCGGCAGCTGTGGCGCGCCTTCAGCCAGACGATCTGATCGTCCTGCATGGCGCCCCTCTGGCCCATGGCTACAAAGCCGCCGGCGATCTTCAGCATCGCGCTCATGGTCACATCCAAATCGTTTAGCGCTCGGTCGGCGCAGATCGCCCGCTCGTCCGGGGCGCGGGCGCGGGCGCAGTCGAAGCTGGCGGCCTCCGCCCCGCTCGCCAAGGCCCCGAACACAGCCGCCGTCGCCAGCGCCGTCAATTTATCGACCATAGCCGCCTCCTCTATGGGTCGCCCTTGATGCACGGGCGCTCAAGGCTCATCTTCAAACCACATATAGAGGAAACCGCCTGTGGCCGTCGCCCGCCGCGTCGATCCGAAAGACTTCTTCGCTCCTCTGGAATGGGCGAGCCTGTCGAACCGCTCATCCTGGCGCGGCCTGTGGCTGATCGCCCATGCCTGGGGGGTGATCGTCCTGGCGGGGGCGATGTTCGTCCTGTGGCCCAATCCCCTGACCTTGATCCTGGCCGTGATGGTGATCGGGGCGCGGCAGCTGGGCCTGGCCATACTGATGCACGACGCCGCCCACGCGGCGGTGCATCCCAATCTGAAGATCAACGACTGGGCCGCAGGCTGGCTCTGCGGGGCGCCCGTGGGCGTCGACCTCAAGCGCTATCGGCCCTATCACCTGGCTCACCACAAATACGCCCAGCAGGCGGAGGATCCGGACCTCGGCCTCGCCGCCCCCTTCCCCATCACCGCCCCGTCGCTACGGCGCAAGATAATCCGCGACCTGACCGGCCAGACCTTCTTCAAACAGCGCATCGTCCCCACCATCGAGGCCATCCGCACCCGCAAGGCCAAGGGGCTGACGCGGGATCAGGTGAACCGGGGCCTGTGGGACGTCTGGGGCGAGTTCGCCATCGCCAATGGCGTCATGCTGGCGGTGCTGACGGCGGTCGGGCTCTGGTGGACCTATTTTGTGCTGTGGCTCTTGCCACTGGCCACCTGGTATCCCTTGGTGACGCGCCTTAGAAACATCGCCGAGCACGCCTGCACGCCGGACAATAACGATCCCTTGCGCCACGCCCGCACCACCCGCGCCAACCCCATCGAGCGGCTGCTGATCGCCCCCTATTATGTCAACTATCACTGCGAACATCACATGTTCATGCACCTGCCGAGCTGGAGTCTGCCCAAGGCGCACAGGATGCTCACCGCCAAGGGCGTGACCGAGCGGATGGAGGTGCAGACCGGCTACCTTTCCGTGCTCCGCGCCGCCGCCTCCCGACCCGCCGGCGACGCTGGAACCGGATCGCGTCATCAGGGGATGGAGCCCCCGGTCGCAGCGCCGCTTGGATAGGTCCGACCGCCAGCGCTTCATCCTCGACAACACCCGCCTGCAGCGGCCGCCCCACACGCCCGAGCTTGAACTCCACCTCGCCGATGAGATCACCCCCATCTGGCGGATGACCGAGGAGGAGCTGGGGGCGCTGGGCCTGCCGCCGCCGTTCTGGGCCTTCGCCTGGGCGGGGGGCCAGGCGGTTGCGCGCTATGTGCTGGACAATCCGGCGGAAGTCGCCGGCAAGCGGGTGCTGGATTTCGCCACGGGCTCGGGGATGGTGGGCATCGCCGCCAAGCTCGCGGGGGCGGCGCATGTGCTGGCCGCCGACATCGACGACTTCTGCGCCGCCGCCCTGGCCCTGAACGCGGCGGCGAACGGCGTCAGCATCGACTATACGGCGGAGAACCTGCTCGCCGCCGATCCGCCGGCCGTGGAGGTGATCCTGGCTGGCGACATCTGCTACGAGAAGCCGATGGCTGAGGCCGTGCTGACCTGGCTCGCCATCGCCCACGCGCGGGGCGCGCGGGTGCTGATCGGCGATCCCGGCCGCAGCTATTTTCCCAAGAGCGGCCTTGTGCGTCTCGCCGACTATCAGGTGGAAACCACCCGTGAGCTGGAAGACCACATGGTGAAGCGCACAGGGGTCTTTACATTCGCGCCGCCTTGAGATGTTAATAGAACAAATCATAAACAACGACGGAGCTCGGGCGTGTTCGAGGACGGCAAGATCAGCTATATCGAGATGCCCGCGGGCGACCTCGTCCCTTTGAAAACCTTCTATCGCGACGCCTTCGGCTGGGCCTTCACCGACTATGGTCCGACCTATGCGGCCTTCCACGAGGGCCTGGACGGCGGCTTTCAGGGGGATGCGGCGGCGGGGCTCGGCAAGCCCTTGCCGGTGCTCTACGCCAAGGATCTGGAGGCGATGGAGGCCAAGGTGCGCGCGGCGGGCGGAACCGTCGTACAGCCGATCTTCAGCTTTCCGGGCGGGCGGCGGTTTCACTTCACCGACCCCTCCGGCAACGAACTGGCGGTCGCCAACTACGACGAATAGGGGCGAGGTCGCGCGAAATCGGGATGAAAGGCGCGGGGTCCCCAGCCGAGATCCTGCCGCGCCGCTTCGGCGTCGAAGGTCAGGTCCTCGCTCATTCTGGACCCCATGGCGGCGGTGGCGCCGGGCAAGAGCGGACTGGCCAGTCGAAACGCCAGGGCCCACAGGGGTGCGGGAATGGCGAGGATGCGCGGCTTGCGCCCCAGCCCCTCGAATACCCGCTCCGCCATCGCCCGATAGGTCAGGGTCTCGCCCCCCGGCAGGTCGTAGGCGCGGCCCTCGGCGGCGGTAGACGCTCCAGCGGCGAGGGCGGCCAGGGCCAGATCGTCCGCATGTACCGGCTGGCGCAATCCCGCTCCCCGGCCGGCCAAGGGCAGCACCCCGAGGCGCCGGATCAAGGCGGCCAGGCGCGAGACATTGCCGTCCAGGCCCTCCGCGTAGATCAGCGTCGGGCGCAGGATCGTCCAGGCCACGCCGGCCGCCTCGCAAAGGGCGATGGTCCGCGCTTCGCTATCGGCCAATCGCGCCGCGATCGCCCGCTCGGCCGCCACTGGCGAGGCGAGCTTGGTGAAACGGCTGGTCGAGGAAAAGGCGACCACCCGGCTCGCCCCGGCCGCGATCAGCATCGGCAAGGCGTCCGGCAAGAGCCAGATCGGCGTTAGGCTATAGACGGTGGAAAGGCGCGGCAGCCGCCCGGCCAGGCCGGCGTCCGCAAGGTCGCCGGCCAGCCAGTCCGCCCCTCCATCCCCATCGGGCGCCCGCCGGCTGAGGGCGATGGGCCGCGCCCCCGCCGCAACCAGGCGCGGCAGCACAAATCGGCCCACCAGGCTGGTGGCTCCTAAGATCAGCGTTCGCCCCTGCACCGTCACCTCGAAATAGCCCTGAAGACGCCCTATACAGGCCCCGCCGCCCGTTCGCACCGCTTCGTCGATCTGGAGGCCGCTATGCTTGCAAGGGGTTCCACGGCGCGGGGTTGCTTGGCCCGCAAGCTTGGCCTTAATGGGCCGGCGCCGCGGGTCTAGACATCGTAGGCGGGGAATCATCATGGACGTCGTATCGCCCGCAAGCCATGCCGCCGCCCTTTGGGCCGGGCTCACCCTCTTGCTTATGCTCGTGCTGGCCGTCCTGGTGGTGCGCCAGCGCCAGCGCCATCACGTGCTGATCGGCGACGACGGCGTGCCTGAGCTGGTTCGGGCGCAACGGGCGTTCGGCAATGCGTCCGAATATGCGCCGGCGGGCATCGCCGCCCTGGCCATCTTGGCCGTTGCTGGGGCTCACCCGGTTCTGGTGCATGGGGTTGGCGCTCTGTTGTTTTTCGGACGGCTCGCCCACGCCGCTGGCCTGTCGCGCAGCACCGGAATGTCCATCGGTCGTTCGGGCGGCATCGTTCTGACCTGGCTGGCCTTCTTGATCGCAGGCGCCTTGCTGATCTTCTATAGCGTGCCCTGATCCAGGGGTACGGCTTGCCCCCGGGCGTTGCGGGGGCCATATCCGCGCTCTTCTCATAGGCACGGACGGTCATGGACCCTGAACTTTTGCGCGATGTGGTCGGCGCGGCCATCAAGGCTGGCGCGGATGCGGCCGAAGCGGTGGGGGCGGAGCGACGCTCCTTGTCGGTCAATGTGCGCCTTGGGGAACTGGAGGAGGTGGAGCGCGAGGAATCCCGCGACCTCGGCCTTCGGGTGTTCATCGGTCAGCGCCAGGCGGTGGTTTCGGGCTCGGACTTCTCAGCATCGGCGCGGGCGCGGCTAGTGGAGCGGGCGGTGGCCATGGCTCGGCTCGCGCCTGAAGATCCCTATTGCGGCTTTGCGCCGGAAGATCGCCTGGCCAAGGGCCCCTACCCCGACCTCGATCTGTTCGATCCCACAGAACCCTCCGCCGAAGAGCTTGAGGATCAGTCCCGCGAGGCCGAAGTCGCCGCTCGCGCCGTCAAGGGCGTCGCCAATTCCGACGGCGGTTCGGCCAGCTGGTCCGACGGCGAATGGCGGCTGGCGACCTCGGCCGGGTTTGAGGGCCATCACCGCGCCTCCAGCTTTTCTCTCTCCGCCTCCGCCATCGCCGTCGAGGGTTCGGCCATGGAGCGGGGGGGCGAGGGCCGCTCCACCCGCCACGCCGGCGATCTGCCCGGCGCCGCCAGCATCGGCGCCCTGGCCGGCAAGCGCGCGGTCGATCGCCTGGGCGCCCGCAAGATCGAAAGCCGCACCGCCCCGGTGATCTTCGAAAACCGTCTGGCCTCTTCCCTGTTGGGCCCCCTGGTGGGCGCCATCGCCGGCCCGGCGGTGGCCCGCGGCGTCTCCTTTTTGAAGGACAAGCTCGGCCAGTCCCTGTTCTCGCCGGGGATCGATATCGTCGACGAGCCCCACCGTGTCCGCGGGCTCGGCTCCGCGCCCTTCGACGACGAGGGGGTGGCCACCACCCCCCAATCGATCATCGACCGGGGCGTCTTGACCACCTGGCTCTTGAACAGCGCCTCCGCCCGCCAGCTGGGGCTAGCCACCACCGGCCACGCCTCGCGGGGGCTTGCCGGCGCGCCCGGGGTCTCCACCCACAACCTGACCCTAAAGCCCGGTTCGCGCACCCAGGCCGAGCTGATGATCGACGCAAAAGAGGGTTTGCTGGTCACCTCCATGTTCGGGCCGTCGCTCAACGGCAACACCGGCGACTGGTCGGTGGGGGTGTCGGGCTTCTGGTTCGAGGGGGGCGAGCTCGCCTATCCTGTCACCGAGATCACCGTCGCCGGCAATCTGATCGACATTTACGCCCGACTGATCCCCGGCAGCGATCTGGAGATCCGAGGCTCGACCAACGCCCCCTCGATCCTCATCGACGGCATGGCGATCGCCGGCCTGTGACCGACCTTGAGCTCATCTCGGACGCCGCCGCGGAAGCCGGCGCCCTGGCGGTGAAGCTCTTCGCCGCCGGTGTGAGCATCGAGAAGAAGGCCGACGGCACCCCGGTCACCGACGCCGATCTGGCGGTGGACGCCCTGCTCACCCGGCGCCTGCGGCAAGCCCGGCCCGACTACGCCTGGCTCTCGGAAGAAACCGCCGATAACCCGGAGCGCCTCACGGCCCGCACGGTGTTCATCGTCGATCCCATCGACGGCACCCGCGCCTATATGCGGGGCAAGCCCTGGTGGGCCATCTGCATCGGCGTGGTGGTCGATGGCCAGCCGGTCGCCGGGGTGGTCAACGCCGCGGCCCTGGATGAGCGCTACGAGGCGACGCTCGGCGGGGGCGCCACCTTGAACGGCGCGCCGATCCACGCCGCCACGACCTCTGTGCTCGAAGGCGCGCACATGTTGGGCGACGAAAAGATGTTCACCCACCCCGCCTGGGCCACGCCCTGGCCCCCCATGACCATCGAGGCGCGCAACGCCATCGCCTATCGCATGGCGCTCGTGGGCGCCGGGACCTTCGACGCGGCGGTGGCGCTGACACGCAAGAGCGAGTGGGACGTGGCCGCCGCCGCCCTCATCGCCACCGAGGCCGGGGCCGTGGTTTCCGACCACAAGGGCCGCCCCTTCGCCTTCAATACGCCCAAGGCGCGGGTGCCCGGCCTGATTTGCGCCACCCCGTCCCTCTATCCGTTGATCTTGCAGCGCACCTCGCCTATCGACCTCCCCGATTGACCTCTCTCGAAGAATCGGAACGACCATGGCCGAGCAACTGCTGCATCTGGTGTTCGGCGGCGAACTGAAGAGCTTCGATTCGGTGGAGTTTCGCGATCTTTCGGCGATCGATTTCGTCGGCGCCTTTCCCGACTACGCCTCGGCCCGCGAGGCCTGGAAGGGCAAGGCCCTGGCCACCGTCGACAACGCCCTGATGCGCTACGTCATCGTCCACGCTCACAAGATGCTGAACCCGGAGCACGACGATCACGAGCATTGAGGCCGACGGCGGTTACTCCCGCCGCAGCAGTTTGTCGGTGATCAGTGTTCCGATCATGCCGGCCTGGAAGTCGGCCTTCAGGCGCTTGGGATCGTATTCGGGGGTCTGCACCCATTCCAGGAAACTCAGCCCCTTAGGCTCGCCCTCGATGAAATAGCGTTCGAAAGTGTAGTCCAAGACGCCGGTCTTGCCCTGCTTTATGTGCAGGGTGCGAAACGACAGCTCCTGGGCCACCGCTTCGCGCAGCGGCATACCCAGGCGGAAGTGGGCATAGAGCACGCTCATCACCCCCGCCCGATCCGCGCCGGACTTGCAGTGCATCACCGCCGGATACTGCGCCGTCTCAAAGAGGGCCTTGGCTCCTTCAACCTGCTTGCGCGACGGCGCCTCGCGCGAGGAGACGGCGAAGTCGATCAGGTTGAGCCCCAGCCGGGCGCAGGCGTCCTTTTCCAGCAGGTAGAAGCTGGTGGGATAGCCGCCGCCGCGAAGATTGATCACCGTCTTCACCCCGAGATCCCGCCAGCGCTTCAGCTGATGCGGCCAGGGCTGGTTGGTGCGGATCAGCTCGGGACTGACCCACTGGGCGTTCTGAAACCCGAGCCGCAAATAGGCGTGATCGGTCCAGAGGTAATTCAAGACGGTCTTGAAGCGGCCGCTGGGGGTGGTCAGGTCAAAGATCGGCAAGGGGGAAGACAAGGCTATGGTCCATGGGCGCGCCGACGCGCCGGCGGGCCTTAGGTAGGGGCGTTTGACCCGGAACGCAAAAACGCCGGGATGGGGATAGACGATCTCGCCGCCGATGCGACTTTCAGAGCACGTCACGGTTCTTGACATTGCCGCCCCAAAGGCAGACCTCCCGGCCATGACCGTCAAGCCGGACCTGTCTGTGCAACCCTCTAGTTTCGCCCTGACATCGCGGCTGTTTCGCGAGTATCTGGCGCCGCGCAAGGGTCTTTTGGCCCTGTCGATCCTCTGCGCCATCATAGGCGCCATCATGACCGCCAGCCTGGGCGCCCTGATGAACCCGGTGATCAAGCGGATCTTCGAACAGAAGCGCTTCGATTCGCTGCTCTTGATCACCGCTGTCATCATCCTCTGCGGCCTGATCCGGGGCGCAGCCCAGATCAGCCAGTCGGTGATCGTCAACCGCATCGGCCACCGCATGGTGGGCGAGATCCAGGTTCAGCTGTTCGGCAAGCTGGTGCGGGCGGACCTGGCGCGCCTGCGGGTCAGCCATTCCGGCTCCTACCTGTCGTCGGTCCTCTATGACGCCACCCTGATCCGGGAGGCCGCCACCACCGGCGTGGTCAACTATACCCAGCAGGGGCTGACGGTGGTCTTCTGTATCGTCGGCATGGCCTTTCAGGACATCTACCTGACCGCCATCGTGCTGGTGGCCGCTCCCATAGCCTCGGTGGTCATGCGCCGCTTCTCCAGGCGCACCAAGAAGGCGGCGCGAGGGGCGATGACCGAGACCTCCGCTCTCTCCACCGCCGTGATGGAGAGTCTGGACGGGGTGAAGATCGTCAAGATCGACAACCGCGAGGCCTTTGAAGAGGCCCGCGTCGCCGCCGTGGTCGAGCGCCGGCAAAAGCACATCATCAAAGGCGCCAACGCCCGCGCCGCCGCCGCGCCGGTGACCGAGACCCTGACCATCTTTGTCACCGCCGCCGTGGTCTTCTACGCCGGCTGGCGGGCGACCCAGCACCAGATGACCATCGGCCAGCTCTTCGCCTTCCTGGTGCTCCTGGGCGCCGCGTCGCAATCGCTCCGCCAGGTGGCCAATCTCCAGACCGTGTTCGCTGAGGGACTGACGGCGGCCCAGCGCCTGTTCGCCGCCCTGGACGTCCAGGCCGAGATCGGCGATCGGCCGGGCGCCAAGCCGCTCCACCTCACCGACGCCACTGTGCGCTTTGAGACTGTGTCGTTCGGCTATGGGGCGGATAGCACGGCCCTGACCGATGTGACCTTGGAAGTGCGCCGGGGCGAGACGGCGGCCCTGGTCGGCCCGTCCGGCGGCGGCAAGAGCACCATCTTGAACCTGATTCCCCGCTTCTACGACGTCAGCGCGGGCCGGGTGACCATCGACGGCCAGGACGTCCGCGACGTAACCCTGACCTCCCTGCGCCACAGCATCGCCCTGGTCACCCAGGAGCCCTTCCTGTTCGACGATACGCTGCGCGCCAACATCGCCTACGCCCGCCCCGACGCTTCCATGGAGGACATCGAGGCCGCCGCCCGCGCCGCCGACGCCCACGACTTCATCACCGCCTTGCCGGGCGGCTACGACACCCTGGCCGGTGAAGCGGGC
>JAMFTA010000144.1 GCA_026225565.1 Caulobacter sp.
GGCCATCGAGGCCGAGGTCAATGCGGTGATCCGTCAGAACCAGCCCGCCGACACCCGCGAGATGGCCCCAGAGGCGGCGATCGAGGCCGGGGCCATGGCGCTGTTCGGCGAGAAGTACGGCGACAGCGTGCGCGTGCTCACGCTCGGCAAGTCGCTGACCGACGAGGCCAAGGCCTATTCGGTCGAGCTGTGCGGCGGCACCCACGTGGCCCGCACCGGCGACATCGCCCTGTTCAAAATCACGTCCGAGGCGGGCGTCGCCTCGGGCATCCGTCGGGTCGAGGCCCTGACCGGCGAGGCGGCGCGCCGCTTTCTGCTCGACCAAGCGGCCGTGGCCAAGGGCCTCGCGGACGAGTTCAAGGTGCCCGTCTCCGAGGTCCCGGCGCGCTTCGAGGCCCTGGTGGCCGAGCGCAAGCGCCTGGAGCGCGAACTGGCCGATGCCAAGAAGAAGATCGCGCTGGGCGGCGCCGGCGGCGGCGCGCCGGCGGTGGAGGAGATCGGCGGCTTGAAGTTCATCGGCCGTGTGCTCGACGGGGTGGATGGCAAGGCGCTGCGCCCCATCATCGAGGAGTTGAAGAAGCAGGCCGACGTGGTCGCCGTGGTGGGGGTGAGCGACGGCAAGGCGGCGGTGGCGGTGGCCTCGTCCATGCCCGACCGCTTCTCCAGCGCGGACCTCGTCAAGGCGGCGGTGACCGCCATGGGCGGGCAGGGAGGCGGCGGCCGCCCCGACTTCGCCCAAGGCGGCGCCCCGGACGGGACGCAGGCGGAAGCGGGGATCGCGGCGGTGCGCGCGGTTCTGGGGTAGGCCTGTCAGGGCGTCCTGACGCCAGCGGGGTCGAAGGTCAGAAGTCCGCCGTGGCGGGCCTGTCCTTCCCTGGGCGGCAGCCCCGCTTGACGAGGTCGACCTTGGGATCGGCGACGACGAAGGCGGTGTAGGGAATGCCTGGCCGACCCGCGTTCCCGCGATAGAGGTCGCCGAGGCGGCGCACCGCGCCGAAGCAGGGCGTGAGATCATCCGCCGTCAGGCGGCGGGCAAGGTCCACCACCAAGCCGGACCCTTTTAGGGTAGGCGCCTGGCCAAGGGCGGCGTAGCGCTCGCGTTCGATCAGTTCGACGATCGGGGCGCTCGAAGCCTGCTGGTCCAGCAGTTCCGCCGCCCCGCCGTAGCTGAAGGCGCCAACCCAGCCTGCGCCGGCCTTCAGCCTCGACGCCTCCACATCTTCGGCAAAAGTGGGCCAGCCTCGCAAGGGCATGACGGGATCTCGCCGGCCGAACCAATCGGTTTGGGGCAGGGCCATGTGAAGCAGGATGGCGCCGGCCACCCCGAACCCCACCCAGGGAACCGCGGACGCCGCTATTCGCCATCGGGAGTTGAGGCGGCCGTCCGCCGCCGAAGCCGCCAGGAGGGCCGCGACAGGATAGAGGGGCGCCGGCCAGTGGGCCTGCACGCCGGCATGGAGGCTATGCAGGAAGAGATAGCCGACAAATGGCGCTGCGGTGAGAGATAACAGTCTTGTCAGTGTGCGCTCCCGCCGCGTCGCAGGTCCAATATCCCCAGCGCCGCGAAGACGGCGATCAGAGGATTGAGAAGCAGGAACTGGGTCGCCGGGAAGTCCAGGAAGTGCAAGGGCGTAAAGGCCGAGGGCGCGATCCTTGAGAACTGTTTCGAGAACGATAGCCAGTGATGGTTCGCGTTCCAGACGATGTTCGGGGAAAAGACGGCGCCGGCGATGAGCAACGCAAGCCAAGGCCAGGGACGAAGGAGCTGGCGGCGGCCCGCGTTGGAAGACAGCAGCCACAGCAGCACCCCCGGACCGATGAACAGGGCGGAATACTTCGACAATGCGGCGAGCCCCGCCGCCGCGCCCGCCGCGATCCACCAAGGTCCTACGCCCGATCGCCACGCCTTCGCCAACGCCCAGACTGTGACGGTCCAGAACAAGGTCGCAGGGGCGTCGGGGGTGACGATCGCTCCCCCAAGGCCGATCAGAACCATGGCATTGTACCAAAGTCCGGCGCGCTCGCTCGCCCTCTGGGAGAAGCCGAGCGTCTGGCCGATGTCGATAATGACCAGGCTGGCGAGCGTGGTTGCGATAACCGATACGAGGCGGGCGCCAAGGGCTGTGTCGCCCATCAGGGTTCGACCTGCGGCGATCCACCAGGCGACCATGGGCGGGTGGTCGAAGTAGCCAAAGCTTAGGTGTTGCGCCCAGAGCCGATAGTAGGCCTCGTCTTCGGTGAGCGGGATGGCGGCCGCCGCGAGCAGCCGCGCCAGCGTCAAGACGCCCAGACATAGGACGATGTTCAGCGACAGCGGTCGGCGATCGAGGCTCTGACTTGCAGGCGTGGCGACCAATTGAAACGTCGTCATCTCACCAGACCGCCATCGCCGTGGTCAGGTAGTTCCAGCAGGCGCTGACGCCCGCGCCCGCCGCGCCGGCGAGCCACCAGGGCCCGCCGTGGCCCCTGACCATCGCCGCCACAGCGACGTTGGCGATCAGGCCCAGTCCGCAGAGGAGGCAAAATCGCCCATAGCCCGCCAGCATCCTCAATCCCGCCTGCCTGCGGTCGCGGTAGGTCAAACTATTGTTGATGACGTAGTTGGAGGTCATGGCGACGACGGCGGCAAGAAGTTGCGCACGCTCGAATCCCAAGCCCAGCATCAATTTGAGGGCAGTCAGATGAACCACGAGGCCGCTCGAACCGACCAGTGCGAACATCAGCGCTCTTGGCGAGACGACGTCGCGGGTCACCTTGGAGAGGACCAGGCCGAGGTAGTCGAGGGCGACCTTGCCATCGAGCTTGCTGCGGCCGTCGAGCCTCGGGCTGAAGGTATAGGCCACCTCGCTGATCCGCAGGCGGCCGCGAGACGACGCGATGATATCGAACAATATCTTGAAGCCGCTTGGCGACAAACGCGGCGCAAGGGTGTCGAACACTTGCCGCCGGATCATGAAGAAGCCGCTGACGGGGTCGGTGACCTGGGCCCTCAAAACGCGCCGAGCCAGACCTGTGGCCAGACGACTGCCCACAGCGCGCCATCGGCCAAACCCCGTGGCCGTGTTGGGCGCGGTCATGTAGCGGCTGGCGACGACCAGATCGGCGTCGCCGCGCCGGAGCCGATCCAGCATCGCGGGAAGCAGGGTCTCATCGTGCTGGAGATCGGCGTCCATCACCGCCACATAGGGTGCCGAACTGGCCAAGGCGCCCTCGATCACGGCTCCAGCCAGGCCCCGCCGCCCGACCCGACGCAGGCACTGCACACGGACATCGCCGCCCGCGACGGCCTTCACCTGTTCCGCGGTGCCATCCCCGGAATCGTCGTCCACGACGATGATCTGCCAACGCAGGCCGACAAGAGCCTCTCTCAGTCGCCCGATCAGAGGCCAGATATTGGCCCGCTCATTGAGCGTCGGCACGACCACCGTCAATTCGACCAAGGGGACGGGATCGGCGGCCGCGCCGCGCGCTTGGAAGGACTCCGCTAGCTGGGGCGCTGCAATCATCGGCGTTTCATTCTGCGCGCGGTCTCTCGTCGCTTCGGTCCCCTTGCTATTGACGCCGCCAACCGCCGAGCCCCTCAGTCTTGCATCGCAAACGAGGCGAACCGCCGATTGGCCCTCGCCCAAATTGCGGACTCTGGCTTAGATGCCACGGATAGGGCGCGAGTGGCGCCGCAGCCGTTGATGTGCGTCCCGCCCTTTTGTCAAACCGTTCATCACCTCTGAAGGCCGCCTATCTCGAAAAGCGCATGGACCTGGTGCGCTTTTTCAGCCTGCGGCTGAAATCGACCGAGGCGGCCGAAGACCTCGTGCAGGACATCTTCGTCAAAATTTCAGGCCTGTCGGAAAGTCAGATCGACAACCCCGTCGCCTACCTCTACCGGCTCGGCTGGAACATGATGCTGGACAAGCTGCGCCAACAAAGGCGGGCGACGGCGCGGGATGGCGACTGGTCTGACGTGCAGCACACGGTTGTCGCCAATGATGCGGTCGCGGACGGGCCATCGGCGGAAGATGTCCTCGATGGGCGTCAGAGACTGCAGCGGATCGTCGACGCCTTGCAGGACTTGCCCCCGCAAACCCAGCGCATCTTTCGGATGCACAAGTTCGAGGGGCTTTCCCATGGCGAAGTGGCCGCGGCGCTCGGCATTTCCAGGAGCGCGGTCGAGAAGCACGTGAGCGCGGCCCTCCGCCACCTTCTGACGGTGCGATCATGACAGGCCGCAAGCCTTTGTTTGACCTCTTGAACATGAGGCGCTTGGCGTTCCGCGGCGTCATTGATCAGATGGCGATCGCGTCATCGAGGGGCGGTGAAGCGAGATGAGCGTTTTTCCGGATGACGCCGCAGGGCCTTTGGGAGACGCCGCAGAGTGGTTCGCGCGGCTGCAGTCCGACACGGCGCGGGAGTCTGACTGGGCCGCGTTCGAGGCATGGCTGACGGCCGCCCCTGCGAACTGGTCGGCGTTCGACGCGGTCGAGCGGCTCTGGGTGGATCTCGATCTTGCCCCCGTTGCGGCCGCCTCGCCGGAACCCGCGACAGGCCGCGTACTCCCGTTCTTGAGGCGCCCCAAACGACTGTCCTGGGGCGTATGGGCGGCGACCGGCGGCGTCGCGGCGGCGCTAGCCGTGGGAATTATCTCGCCCCGGCTGCTCAAACCCGCACAAACCGAACCCGTACAAACCATCATGACCGCGAAGGGGGAACGCAAGGCCGTGACTCTGGCGGATGGGACCAGGATAGAGCTTAGCAGCGGCACGAGGGTGGATTACTATTTTGGGGGAAATAGACGCTGGGCACAGTTGCTCCAGGGCGAGGCCGCCTTCAGCGTGACTCATGACCCGAACCGGCCGTTCGCGGTTGTAATAGGCGATCGGCGCATTACCGATGTGGGCACCGTCTTCGACGTGGCCAGGCTTGACCACGCCGTGCGCGTGACGGTGCAGCAGGGCGCGGTGGCGGTCGGCGCGGCGGGCGCGAGCCCCGCTCGGACGGTCGTCGCCGGCCAACAGTTGACCCATGTGGACGGCGAGGAGGGCTCGCGTGTTCGAGCCGTCGATACGGACGCCGCGCTCGCCTGGCGATCCGGCCGATTGGTCTACAGCGACGCCCCCCTGGAGGCTGTCGTTTCAGACCTCAACCGATACTTCGCCACTCCGATCCGTGTACAAAACCGCGAAACGGGCGAGCTTCGGTTTTCCGGAGTTCTGGTCCTGGACGGGGAGGGGGCGGTTGTCGATCGGCTGCAAGCCTTCATGCCGGTGGCGATCGTTCGCTCGAACGGCGTCATCTGGATCAGCGGCCGTCGCTGACCGCTTGCAGACCCGTAGCGTAGCGACCCTTGTCGCCGTCGGCCTGACCGCGACCTTCGCCGTGGCAGGGCCCGCGCGGGCGCAAACCGCCGTCCTGACGTTCGATATCCGCCGACAAGACCTCTCGTCCGCTCTGATCGCCTTGGCGATTCAGGCCGATGTCTCGATCGGGCGCAGTCCTGGAGCGAAATGCGCGGCCCGGACGGCGCTGCTCGTGGGGCGATACAGCGTCGCGGAGGCCCTGGAGCGCCTGCTGATGGGCACAGGCTGCACCTATCGCATGATCGATCCAAGGACGGTGCTGATCGTCAATCAGGCCGCCCCTGCGCCATCGAAGCCAAAGGCGAAGCCTATCCCGACGGCGCTCCCGGACCAGGAAGTGGTCGTGACAGCCTCGCGCCGGCAGGAGACCATCGATCGGTCGCCTTACGATGTGACACGGGTTGGCGAGGGTGAACTTTCCGCTGGACGCATCTTCGATTCCGGCGGCCTGGCCTCGCTCGTCGCCGGAATGACGGTGACCAACCTTGGACCCGGCCGCGACAAGATCCTGCTGCGGGGCCTTTCGGACGGCGTCTTCACCGGGCGCACCCAGTCAACGGTCAGCCTCTACCTCGACGACGTGCCCTTGACCTACAACGCGCCAGACCCCGATCTGCGTCTCATCGACGTGGACGCGGTGGAGGTTCTGCGAGGTCCGCAGGGCGTTCTCTATGGGGCCGGCTCCATCGGAGGCGTCGTTCACATCATTACCCGCAAGCCGGATCTTGAGCGCTACTCGGCAAGTCTGGACGCTACGGGCAGCAGCACGGATGGCGGGACGCCGTCCAGTGTGGTCGAAGGCGTCGTCAACCTGCCCCTTCTTCAGGATCGCATCGCTCTGCGCATCGCCGCCTATCGGGAGGCGGATGGCGGCTATATCGATAACCTGGCGTTGAAACGAAACAACGTCAACGATACGGACCGCACCGGCGCGCGCGTCCTTGCTCTGTTCCAGATGACGCCCAATTGGACAGCGACCCTTGGCGGCGTCTACCAGTCGATCTCGTCGGGGGACACGCAATACGGGATCGCGGGCTTGGCGGCCTACACGCGCGACAACCGGGTTCAGGAGCCGCACGACAACGACTTCGACGAGCTGTCCCTGGTGGTCGAGGGCGCGGGGAATGGCTGGCGATTCAAGTCCTCAACCTCCCATGTCCGCCACCAGATCGACAGTCGGTACGACGCCTCCGATTCATTGAGCTATTTCGCACCGGGTCTTGCGGGCGCCGCGCCGTTCAACGAAGCGGATCGCAAGAGCATTCTCAGCCAGGAATTCACCCTGGCGTCGAACACCTCGGGAAAGGCCCAATGGATCGTCGGCCTGTTCGCTCTGGACGATCAGGAAAGCAGCACCTTGCGGCTTGCCGGCCCCGGCGCGATCTCGCCCCCGACCATCCTCTATTCGGAAAACCGCTCCGACGGGATCGACGAGTTCGCCGCCTATGGCGAGATCACCTATTCGCCCCTGCGCAACCTGTTCCTGACGCTCGGCGGCCGGGCCTTCCAGTCCAGGGCCTCAACGGGATCGGTGGTGGCGACGCCATCGGCCAGGCGATCGGTGAGCGCCAGGATCCAGAACCAGGGGTTCGCGCCGAAGCTGGTGGCGCGCTATCAGATTTCCGAAGCCGCCATGGTCTACGCCCAAGCGGCAGAAGGCTATAGGGGCGGCGGCCTCAACACCAGCGGCCTGCCCGGGCAGGGGTTCGGCTCGATCGCAAGCGGATCGCAGCCGTTCCAGAAATTCACCGGCGATCAGCTTTGGAACTACGAGGCCGGTGCAAAAGTGACGGGGTTCGCCTCCCGCGTCAGCCTGCGCACCGCCGTCTTCTACGACTCCTGGCAGAACATCCAGACCGACCAGATCCTGCCCTACGGCCTGCCGTTCACCGCCAATGTCGGGGACGGGGTCAATCGCGGGGTCGAGCTCGAGGCGCTCTACCAGCCCACGCCGCGCCTGTTCTTTCGCGGCAACGCCGTTCTCAACGATCCTGACCTGATCAACCGCGCGCCCGGCTTCGCCTCTGTGGCCAATGCGAGCCTGCCGGGCGTCTCCCGCCTGTCCTTTGGGGCGGCGGCTCGCTATTCGCGCCCTCTCACTGAGTTCATTACGGCGTTCGCCAGCGCCCGCGCCTCCTACGTCGGTAAATCCAAGCTCGGCTTCGATGCGACCACCATGGCGACCATGGGGCGCTACGCCACGGGAACGGTCGCCGCCGGCGTCGATATCGGCCGTTGGAAGATTGAGGGGTTCATCGACAATCCCGCCAATACTGCGGGCGACACCTTCGCTTTCGGCAATCCGTTCAGTATCCGGCTGGTGAAGCAGACCACGCCCTTGAGGCCGCGGACCATCGGTCTGTCGCTGGGCGCGGCGTTCTAGAATCTACTCCCGGCCCGAAGTGTATTGCTCGAAGATCTGGGGGGCGTCCAAAACGACCGCCGCCGTCGCGCCGCCGACCAGGCAGGCCAGCCATAGCCAGACACCCAGGCGGCGCAGCATGGAGGGCGTGGTTGAGGCGTGATTGAAGATGACCATATTTTGAAATCTCCGTCCTGGTCATAGGACGCCGCCAAGGCCTGCGGCCCTCAGGGTCAATCGCGCGTTGGCCCTGGCGTCACTTCCCCCCTGGCCGAATGGACGAAATGGCGCCCACGACAGACCTGCACGCCACCGGGGCCTGGACGTCGATGGGCGGCGATTGGCGGGTGTCCAGCGCGGCGCAGAGCCGGCCCTGGATGATCAACTGCATGAGCTCCAACCCCGCGCCTTCGCAAGCGGCCTTGCCCAATACGCGGGAAAACGGTTGTTCGGACGAATTCAAATCGTATTCGACCAGAAACCAGCCGAAATCGTCCCTGAGGGCTGCGCGAACCTCTGCAGATTGACGTTGAAAATCGGCCCTGCTCAGCTCTCCGCACCAGATGGCCTGACCCGAGCCGTATCGAGCCAGCCATCCCAAGGTCGCCCCGCCCGGTTCGTCTAAATACCGCTCATAGCTCGTGTAGTCCTCAAGCTTCATGGGTTCGGCGTCCAGACAAGGCCTTCTGTTGAAGATGACGCCGCCCGAGGCCGCCGCCCTCATTTGAGCCGCCGACGCACGGAGCGCTCCATTTGAGGAGATCAGCCCTCGGCGCCGTCAAAAGATTTGGGCGACAATGGAGAGGGCGAATGCCTCAGGATCTGAACGTTTCCGGCAGTGCTGGCGGTTCGCCGGACGGGCCGCAGGCCCATATCGACGCCGTGGGGGAAGCTCGCCACATCATCGAAGCCAACGATGCGGTCGGCGATCCCGCCAAGGTCGATCGGCTGGCGAGCCGCTTGATGCTTCGGCTAAACACCTACGAACGCGGTCGCGAATTTGGCCTGGACGTTATTGCAGAGCTCCGATCTGCGGCCAGGCGCCTGGGCTTCGCGCCGGCCATGCCTAGTCGGGTCTGGCGGAAACCATACTCCGGACCTTGTGGCTGAACGCTTCCCCAAATAGCCGGTAGCAGCCGAAGACGATATCGGACCGCTTTGGAAGCTGCGCCGCCAGGCTTTCCAGCCCGGGCAGAACATCGGTTCTTTGCACGAGCCGGCCTTCATCCTTGGGAAATGGCACGGGCCGGCCATAATGTCCGCTGAGGTGCGGGCAGCGCTGAGCGGCCGTGCGCGCACAGGCCAGATGCACGCCGGGCACATTGCCTCCATAGCGCTGCGAGCCGTTTTGCATCGTGACCATGCCGCCCGAGTGAGCGGGAAAAAGATAACGGTCCTTTTTGAGCGTCGGCCTTCCACACACATGGCAAAGGTGTTGGACCATCGCCCGCCGATGGCGCGAAATGTTCATCGCGCCGAACCGCGGGACGCCGACGCCCGGACTTTCGATCTGCATCAGGTCCAAGAAGCCGGGAAAGTCTGTCGAAGGTTGCAGATCGAACGCGCTTTCACCGCTCCAGGATACGGTCCAGGGAACATCTTCGCCGACGCGCCAGGGGGTGTTCATCGCGGCCGGCTTTGCGCCGGACGGGACGCCGCGAGCATTGCCGTCCAGCATCGCGCCATCACACCACGGTCCCAAAAAGGCGACCGACCCCTGCGGTGACCGCCATGGCGAAGCCTCCCCAAAACGTCACCCTGACGACGGCCCGTAAAATCGGAGCGCCGCCCACTTTCGCGCCGAGCGCGCCCAGGATGACCAAAACCGCCAGGGAGGTTCCCCCGACCACGATGACGACCAGGTTTCGAGGCGCCCAGATTGCGACAGCCAGCGGCGGGACGGCGCCCAGGGCGAAGGCGATCGCCGACGCCATGGCCGCCTGCAACGGCTTGGCCTGGTTGTCGTCAGAGAGGCCGAGCTCATCGCGGGCGTGGGCCTTCAGGGCGTCCTTCTCCATCAGCTGCCCGGCGACCTGACCCGCCAATGCTCGGTCCAATCCCCGGTCGACATAAATTCTCGCCAGCTCGGTGTGCTCGCCTTTCGGGTCTGACTCCAGCTCGTCGGCCTCGCGCTTCAGGTCAGCCTTTTCAGAGTCGGCTTGAGAGCTGACGGAGACGTATTCCCCCGCCGCCATCGACATGGCGCCGGCGATCAGCGCCGCCACGCCGGCGATCAGGATGGAAGCGTGGTCGGTCGCAGCGGAAGCCACCCCGATGATCAGGCTGGCGGTAGACAGAAGGCCGTCGTTGGCCCCAAGAACCGCCGCGCGCAGCCAGCCTAACCGCCCGACCTTGTGCCGCTCTCTTTGCTTTCGGCTCACCATCGATCTCATCCTTCTTGGGCGATCGCGATCCCCGCCGAACTCAACCGATTTTGGGACGTTGCCTTGCAGGCTTGAGCGTATCAGGAGTGTAGTATGACCGACCGCGTGGATCCTACCCTTTTGAGCGCCGCATCGATCGCCGATACAGGCAAACCGCGCCGCTACACGACCGCCGCCATCTGGCTGCACTGGATGATCGCCGCCCTCATCCCGCTGCAGATCGCCCTCGGCTGGATCATGAATGAGGCGATCCCCGACCATACGCCCAACCAGGCGCGGGTGGAGGGCGTCCATATCTCCCTTGGCTTGACGATCCTGATCCTGGTGCTCGCCCGCATCGCCATCCGCCTGATCCACAGGCCGCCGCCCCTGCCAGCGGGGACGCCGGCGTGGGAGCGGACCTTGGCCGGCCTCGTCCATCTCGTGCTCTACGGCCTGATGTTGGTGATGCCCCTGACCGGCTGGGCAATGGTTTCCCTAGGCGATCGTCCCATCTCGTTCTGGGGTCTGCCCTGGCCTCATCTGCCTGGCCTCCAAGCGCTTTTGGGAAACCCCACGCCCAAGGCGAGCCGACATGCGCTCAACCACTTTCATGTCTACATCATGATCTGGATCGTCCTCCTCAGTCTGGCGCTGCACGTGGCGGGCGCGCTGAAGCACCAGTTCGACGGCCGCCCGGTCCTGTGGCGGATGACGCGGCTGAAGCCGCCGCCGCCCCAGGCGTGAGCCAGGGCGAACCACCCGAACCGTCGTCCGCACGTCATGCGTGGGGCGTCTGGTGGGCCTTTTTGCGGCTGGGCCTCACCAGTTTCGGCGGACCTGTCGCCCATCTCGGATACTTCAGGGCCGAGTTTGTCGAGCGCAAGCGCTGGCTGAGCGATCAGGCCTTCGCCGATCTGGTGGCGCTGTGCCAATTCCTGCCCGGCCCCGCGTCCAGCCAAGTCGGCTTCGCCATCGGGCTTGCACGCGCCGGCCCGTTGGGCGCTCTGGCCGCCTTGACGGGGTTCACGCTTCCTTCGGCCTTGCTCATGCTCCTGGCCGGGCTTGGAACGACCCTCTTGGTCGGACCGGCGGCCGGGGGCGTACTCCATGGGTTGAAACTCGCCGCCGTGGCGATTGTCGCCCAGGCGGTCTTCGGCATGGCTCGAACCCTCGCCCCCGACGGGGCGAGGGCGATCATTGCGGTGATGGCCGCCGGCTTAGTCGCCCTGATCGGCGGCGGCTTCGCCCAGATCGCGGCTTTGACGGTCGGGGCGATGGCGGGGCTCCTGCTCTGTCCGTCCGTCGCCAGGATTAGGGTCGACCTTCCCGTGCGCGTACCGGCCTTAGTGGGGACGTGCAGCCTGGTCGCCTTCTTCGCCCTTCTGTTCGGGCTTCCTCTCCTCGTCCGCGCGACGGGACTGCCCGCCGTCCACGCGGCGGACGCATTCTACAGGGCCGGAGCGCTGGTGTTCGGAGGCGGCCATGTGGTTTTGCCCATGCTCCAAGAGAACGTGGTGCAGTCTGGGCTGGTCGACCCCGGACGCTTCCTGACCGGCTATGGCCTCGCGCAAGCCCTGCCGGGCCCGCTGTTCGCCATCGCGGCCTTCCTGGGAGCGATCCTCAATCAGGCTCCCAATGGCGTGGCGGGCGCCGCCCTGGCGCTCGCCGCGATTTTTCTGCCAGGCCTCCTCATCCTGGTCGGCGTTCTGCCGTTCTGGAGCGCCTTATCGTCGTCGCCCCCCGTTCAAACGGCGATGAAGGGGGTAAACGCCGCCGTGGTCGGCCTACTCGCCGCGGCGCTTTACAATCCCGTCTGGACGAGTTCCGTGGCGAGTTTCATGGATGTGGCGTTGGTCATCGCCGCCGTCGTTTCTCTGTTGGTTTGGCGTGTGCATCCGCTCTGGATCGTGATCGCGCTAGGCTGCATGGGCCTTCTTGGCTCTCTCGCGCACGCTTGAAGCGGCCTATGTTTTGCGGGCGTTAGGACTTATGGCCGTGGATGTAGGCCGCCACGGCCTCCAGATCGTGCTGGGTCAAGGGCAGCTTGGGCATCGGCGGCGCCGGGTCTTTCACAAAGGCGGCGATCTGCGCCACCGTGCGTTTTGAGGCCTCCGCTTGCAGGGACGGGCCGACGCCGCCTTCCAGGTCCGCCCCATGGCAGGCCGCGCAGTTTTGCCGAAACACGCCCGCGCCCTCGGCCGAGGTTGCGGCCGGTTGCGCCGGCGGCGCGGCGGCGACCGAGCGGGCCTTGATAAGGGGGCCGGGCGATCCGGCCACGTAGGCGGCCAGGAGGGGAATGCTGGAGGCGTTCCGCGACGCCGGCATGGACTGCAAATAGGCGTAGATGCCCTCAAGTTCGGGATCGGTCGCCACCTTGGCGCTGTAGGGGGGCATCTGGCCGCCGGGTTTGTGGACATAGGCCTGGAACGCGGAGAGGGGCAGGCGCGAGCGCGCCAGGGTGGGCGCGACGCCCCGGGCGCCCTGGCCGGCCAAGCCGTGGCACTCATAGCAGCCCTTGGCCACAAAGGCGGCGTGGCCTTGCTCGATCTCGGCCCCTGCCGACTGAACCCCTGTCGACTGAACCCCCGTCGCCTGGGGCCCCGTCGCCTGGGCCATGGCGTGACCGCCGGCTAGAAGAGCGGCGGTCAGGGAGAGAATGCGAGCAGTCGGATGGATGGGCTTCATAGAGGTCACCGAGGTTGGGTTATGACATCGAGCAGCGCAGGCTTTCCGGCCTTCACCACCGCCAAGGCGCGCGCCAGGGCGGGCGCCAGATGTTCGGGTTCGGAGATCGGTCCCTCGCCCCACACCCCCATGCTGTGCGCCATCTGCGCGAAGTCGATATTGGGATCGGTCAAAAGAGTGCCTGTGCGGGCGTTCTCGACGCCGCGATTGCGACGGCCGGCCATGCGCTGGATGTGCATAGTCTCTTGGTGCCAGGCGCGGTTGTTCTGGATGACCATCAACAACGGGATGCGATGGTGGGCCAGGGTCCAAAGGGTTCCTGGCAAGATCATCAGATCTCCGTCGCCGCCGATCACCACGGGGAGACGCCCGGCGTCGCGATGGGCCAGCGCTGCGCCGGCGGCGGCCGGGGCGTTGTAGCCCACGCCATAGCCGCCGGAATCGCCGATGAACTGGTGATGCTTGTTGATGTCCCACAGGCGCTGGGGCCACTGGCTGGCGAAGCTGGCGCCCGACACCAGGGCCCAGTCCAGGTCCTTGATCTGGGCCCAGAGCTCCATGCACAGCCGCCCGGTGCCGATGGGGCTGACCTCCCAGCTCAAGGCGGCGTCGGTCGCGGCGCCGGCGCGCATGTCCCTGTGGGCGGCCCTGAGCGGAGCCTCCCGCGCGGCGATCGCCTGATGGTGCTCGGGGCGGATCTGACGGCGGACGCTGTCGATCAGCTGCGGCAGGCAGGTCTCCGCGTCGGCGTCCAGCGCGATATCGGTGGCGGCGTAGCGCTGGATGTCCTGGGTATTGCCCTTCATCAACCCGTAGACGGCGCTGATGGCGACGATCTTGGCCCCAGGATCGACCACCGAGCGCGACTTGCGGATGGGAAGATCGGCCATGCTGTTGAGCACGCCATAGAGGTCGGAGACCTCAAGGCCCAGGATGACGTCGGCGCTTGGGATCAGCGCATCCTGGCGGAAGGTCTGGCTGAGGAAGTGGTCGGTCGGCATGTTCAGCCGCCCGAATTTGTCGATCACCGGCGCATTGAGAAGCTCGGCCAGCTCCACCATGCGCGCCAGACCGGCCGGGGTGCGAGCCGCGCGCTCGGCCACGATCACCGGCGATTTCGCCGCGACCAGCAGCGCCGCCACCCGATCGACCATCGCCGGGTCGGCGCCGGGCGGCGAGACGGTCGACAGCTTCTGCAGCCTTAAGGCCGCCCGGTTCTCGACGGGCTGTTCCTGTAGTTCGGTATCCACGACCAGCAGCACCGGTTCGTAAGGCGGCGTGGTGGAAAGCTCATAGGCCCGCTGGAAGGAATCGGCGAAGTGCTGGATGCTGACTGGGCTGTCGTCCCACTTGGTGAAATCGCGCACCATGGTCGCCAGATCGGTCTGGGCGTGGACCCACTCGACGCCGGGCCGACGGCTGGCGGCGTCAAGCTCGTTGCCCGCCAGCACCATCATGGGAACGCGGTCGCACCAGGCGTTGTAGATGGCCATAGAGGCGTGCTGCAGGCCGACGTTGCTGTGCACCAGGCAGGCCATGGGCTTGCCCGCCACCTTGGCGTAGCCGTGGGCCATGGCCGCCGACACCTCTTCGTGCACGCAGGTGATCAATTCAGGGGCCTTGTTTCCCCCATAGTTCAGGATCGACTCGTGCAGCCCCCGGAACGTCGATCCCGGCATGGCGGCGACGTATTGGATGCCGGCCTGCCTGAGGAGATCCACCATGATGTCCGAGCCGGGATTGACGACCTGCGCCTCGCTGGCGACTTCCGTATGAACGGGCCCGGTTTCATTGTGGGCGCGCTCGCTGCTCGGCGGCGGCGCGTTGGCCGGTTCAGGGGCGGCTGCGGCGGATGCTGCGCTCGCGCCGGATGCGGCGGACGCGGCGCCGACCAGAAGCGATCCCTTTAGGAAGCCGCGCCGATGGGGTTTGGGTGCGCCGACGGTCACGGGATCACAAGAAGCGGGGAGGGGACGCCCGTCCGACCGGGCGACCTGCGCCGTCCGTTCCGATCATAAATTGTCCGCATGGTCCGCTCCCTAAGGCTTGCCCATTCGGGCTATGACGACAGGCTATCGCCGCCGATCAAGGCCGAGTTCATAGAAACTAAGGCTCTACTCATCAATTTCAGCTATGTGCGCCCCTCACACTGTAGGTCGCGACTGAAACGTCCGACTCCGCGCGCTCCGGGGAGTTTTGCGGTCGTAGGCGCGGTTGGGGAGGTCTGACCTGCACCCAAGATGTTCAACATCGCGACGGCGGTGGGATCGGAGCCCCCTCCATTCGACGCCGTCACGATGCCTGGCTGAGGAGGGGCCATTCTATGAAAACGCGCTTCCCGCCGCTACAATGGGTCCGACAAGCGCATAGAGGCAATTGTTATCCTCGTTGTGATACAGGTCTAACTTCGAGCTCGATCTCGAAACGGAAGTTCGGCGAGATAGATGCCAATATCCAAATTATCTCTGACCCAGTTGAGCAACCTATCGGTCCATGCCATCGCGGTGCAATCGACCACCAACCTCGCTGGGCTGACGGCTGCGCAGCTTGGCGCGATCAGTGCATCCGCGATCGGGGGCCTTGGGCAGGCTCAAATCGACGCCATTACGACGACCGCCATCGGGGGCCTGACGACGACGCAGATACCCAGCTTGGCGGCAAACGTGGTCTTCGATTCCTCGCAACTGGCCATGTTCAGCCGTCAACAGGTGGGCGGGTTATCGACGGCTGAGTTGACGAGCTTTGACGCCACGCACCTGGGCGGCTTCAGTGCCAGCCAAGCGGGCGGGTTCACCGTAACGCAGCTCAACGGCTTGGGAACGCTCGGCCTCGTCGAACTGAGCAACGCGATCCTGCTGTCGCTCAACGCCAGCCAGATCAATGGATTGGATGCTCCAAATCTTGGGGTTCTGGCGGCCACCTTGGTGGGCGGCCTGACCGCGACACAGGTCGGCGGGCTGTCATCGACGAGCTTGAGCGCCCTTGGACCGACCCAGCTGGCCGCGCTTGGCGCCACCCAGATCAAGGGATTGACCGCCGCCCAGCTCGGCAGCTTTCCGGCCACCCTATTGAACGAGCTAACCGTCACCCAAATCGGGGCGATGGGGCCCGCTCAGTTGACGGGTTTGACCTCAACCCAATTTGCGAATGCGAGCGCGACCTTTATCGGCGCCCTATCGTCCACCCAGCTCGGCGGACTCTCGCCGGCGCAGATCAATAATCTGGGCGCCACCAACATCGCGGCCCTCGGCGGCGGATTGCTGCAAGGCCTTACGGCGAGCCAGGTGAGTGGATTGACCGCCACGACGCTAGCAGCGCTGGCGACCACCGACCTGGGCGCCTTGACGACGACTCAGGTCAAAGGACTGACATCGACACAGGTTGGCGGGCTCGGCGTCAGTGCATTCCTGGCCCTCGGCGCCACCAACCTGAGCGCTTTGACCACTACGCAATTGCGCGCCTTGAGCGCCTCTCAAGTCGCCAGCCTTGGCTCGACCGATTTCGAACCGTTGACCTCGACACAGGTGGGCGGCCTTTCTGCTACAACATTGGCGGGTTTAACGCCCACGCAGATATCCGCCCTGAATGTAACAACTTTTGGAGAGTTATCTTCGGTCCAGATCGGGGCGCTCGGCAGCAGTCAACTCAACGCTCTCAGTTCGTCTCAGCTTAGCGGGCTCTCCACCGGGCAGGTCAACGGTTTGACTGCAAACCAGATCTCGGGCCTCGGGGTCGCCAGCTTCCAAGGTCTTGGAACTTCCAACCTTGGAGCGCTGAACGGCATTCAAATGAGGGGCGTGACCGCCAGCCAGCTTGCCGCCTTTGGCGCCACCGGTCTCGATCTGTTTTCGACCGGACAAATAGCTTCGCTTTCAGGATTGGCGATCTCGGCCCTGACCTCGGGCCAATTCGCCAACCTCGACGCGACAACCATGGGCAAGCTCGTCTCGGCTCAGATCGGCGCCTTGAGACCCGCCCAAATCAATAGTCTGAGCCCATCTCAACTGGCGGCCTTGACGACCACTCAGATCAGCGGCTTGACGGCGATACAGATCGCCGGTGCGAGCGCCACCGTTCTCGATGGACTTACTTCGCAACAAATGAGGGGCGTTTCACCCACCGCCCTGGGTGGCTTAACAGCCACCGCGTTGAGCGGGTTGGACAGCACCGTTATGGGCGAACTTAGCAGCACTCAGATCGCCAGTCTTGGATCGACGCAGATCAACGCCCTCAGTGTCACCCAGTTGGGCGCAATCACCCTATCCCAAGCGGCAGCGCTGACCAGTTCTCAAATCGCTGGCTTAACGAGCACCGCCTTTGCGGCGCTCGGTCAAACGAACCTGGCCATTTTGAACGCCACTCAGCTCATGGGGCTGACCGCTACGCAGGTTTTGGCGCTCGGGAACACCGACCTCGACATGCTCAGCGCTACCCAGATCGGTGCGATCCCGGTTGCCGCCCTGGCCAGAATGAACGCCACGCAATTTGCGTCCCTGGACGTCACGACCCTATCAAATCTTACCTTCAACCAGCTGAATGCCCTGTCAAACGGAGAACTGAACAATCTTTCGGATGTTCAACTAAGCGCATTAGCTTGAAGCGGGCGACATCAGACTAACGGATTGGCCTGACCACGAACAGAGCCTGCAGGCTCATAGTCATGGCCGCGCCGCTTTCCTCCCGACGCAAGGGGCGCTGCCCGCGATGCGATCGGGGCGGCCAGGACTGTCCTTTACCTGTGACGCTCGCGGCCACCGCAGCGTTTTGGGCCGCCGCCGGCGCGCGCAGCTTTTGCGGCGCCGGCGAACGGTTCCCTAAGCCGCCGATCGCGACAAATCGCCGTCGCTGACGCCTTGGCGATTCAAGGGGCGGGGGAGCAGCCCCCTCACCACTTGTAGGTCAGCTCCGCGCCGAACATCCGCGGCTGGCCGATGGCTTCGGACGCCACGCCGAGGGAGGCCGACAAGGCGAAGCCGCCGGTGAAATAGTCCTTGTCGGTGACGTTCTTCACATAGACGGCGAGGGAGGTCTTGGAGCCGTATATGTTCTTCCAGTCGTAGCGCAGGTTCAGGAGGCCATAGCCGGCGATGCGGGTGTTGGGCGTGATGGTGCTGTTGTTGTTGGAGAAGAACATCCCCGACTGGCCGTAGATGTCGGCGCGCACGTCCATCAGACCGACGTCCGGCGCCGTGGGCAGGGTCACCACGCCGTAGAGCGAGCCCGTGGCGTGGGGCGCGTCGGCGTAGGGGTTGAAGACATACTCCTGACCGAAGATCACCGCCGAGTTCGCGCCCTTGACGAAGCGCGCGTCGGTGAGGGCGCCTGAGACGCCGACGTCGAGCCAGGGGGCGGCCTTGATCGAGGCGTCGAGCTCGGCGCCCGAGACCTCTGCCCGCGGCACGTTGATGGTGACGGCGATCGACTGTTGGCGGCCCGGCGGCACCGGGAATTCCGCGCGTTGCACATTGTCGATCCACTGGTTGTAGATCGCGATGTCAAGATGCGCTGGCCGATCCAGGACCCGGCCCGAGAACTTGGCCCCGATCTCGACGTCGCGCGTGTACTCGGGCTTGAACAGATTGCCGCCGTTCTCCGCCGTCGTGGTGACCGGCGGGGCGGTGCCGTTGAGCCCGCCGCCGCGCCAGCTCCGCCGTCCCTGGACGTAAAGCAGGAGGTGGTCGTTGACCTGGTCGGCTAGCACCAGGTTCCAGCTTGGATTGCTGAAGGAGACGTGCTGGGAGCCCAAGGGGAAGATGCCGCCCGGTAGCTGCGTCAGGGTGAAGCCCTCCCAGCTGTACCGGACCCCGGCGGTCAAGCTGATGTTCTGCAGACCGAAGTCGCGGAAGTCATAGGTGCCCTGGGCGTAGACCGCCTCGGTCTCGTCCTTGGCCTTGAAGTGGTTGTCGACGCTTGCCGGCGGCCCGAGGGGAGAGAGGTCGAAATAGACCTGCGGGAACAGGGTCTTGGGCTGGCTGACCTGGTAGTAGAGGCCGGAAATGTAGGTCAGGGCCTGGTTCAGCGCCTTGCCCTGCAGCTGCAGCTCGTCCGAATAGGTGGTCTGGACGACGTGGTTGCCGATCTCCCCGGTGGCCAGGTTCTCGGAGGAGAAGACCAGATAGGGCGCGCCGACCGAGCTTCCGGCGTCGCGGGTGTCGGACGCGGAGAGGCCGAAGATGTTCTTCAGCACCAGGTCGCCGCCGAGATCGTAGGTGGTGGTGTTGACCAGCATGGCGTCGTCTTCCCGGTGATAGACCGGGCCCGCCTCATTGGCGTCGAGGAACGGAAGCTTGGAGCCTGTCTGCGCCAGATAGGCCCCGATGCCGGCCGGGTTCAGGCCGGGGTTGGCGGCCAGGTAGGCGGCCCAGGTGCCCGGGCCATAGGCCGAGTCCACCCCCGGGCTGAACAGGAAGGCCGAGGTGCAGTTCAGGGCGAAGCCGCCGTTGGTGGCCCCGCAGGCGTTGACCGCGCTCAGACGGTTGGCCGTGCTGTTGCCGCCCGAATGGTCGAACTCGACCACGGTGGTGTTCTCCAGCCGCTCAGTCGGACGCACGAGCAGGCTGGCTCGGATGCTCTGCCGGTCCACGACGCCGAGCTTCTTGTCGTCGTAGAGGTTGGTCTGGTAGCCGTCGCGATGGACGATATCGCCGGCCACGCGCAGCAACACCTTGTCCTGAACGATCGGCAGGTTCACGGCCCCGAGCCCCTCCCGAAGGCCGTAGTCGCCGACGCGCGCGGTCACAAAGCCCTCGTAATCGTTCTTGGGCTTGGTGGAGGTGAACAGCACCGCCCCGCCCGTGGCGTTGCGGCCGAACAGGGTGCCCTGCGGACCCTTCAGCGCCTGTACCGAATCCAGGTCGAAGAAGGTCGAGGCACCGCCGCCGACCAGCTGCACCTCGTCGAAATAGGGCACGACCGCGGTGGCCGAGCCGGTAAAGTTATCCACGGTCTGACCGCGGATCGAATAGGTCAGGGAGTTGGAGCCCTGGGTTTCGCGCATGGTCAGGCCCGGCACGGCGAACTGCAGGTCGCTCTGCGACACCACATTGCGCTCGACGAGCTGCTGGCTGCCAAGCACCGAGACGGCGGTCGGGACCTTCTGCAGGCTCTCCTCGCGACGCCGCGCGGTGACGACGACTTCTGCGGTGGGCGCGCCGGCCGCGCCAGCGGTTTGAGCGCGCGCTTCGTGTGGCGATGCGAGGCCCGCCAGGGCGCCGCCCACAAGAACGGCGCCGCATAGCAGGCCCTGGCGAAGGGTCGAGCATGGCGCACGACGGCGCCGCAGGCCGGAATAATCCGCTTCGAACATTGGTATTTCCCCCTTGGACGTGCGCCCGGTCTTAGATGCGGGCGTTGATAGGGGGAACACGACACCCGCGGCATGGGACCTTGCAATGACGACATGCCCCAGACCCACGCCCGGTGCAGGCCCAGAGCAATGAGGTTGCAGCTTGCAGCAAGAAGTAAGGGCTCGCCGCTTGGAAGGGTGATGCGAATAATCGGGAGAAACCCGGCTTGGGCGAGGGGGCGGCCTCGACGTCGGCCTTAGCTTGGCGATTCTCTCGGCTTGGCGATTCTAGCGTCGCCAAGCGGACCGCAGTCACGACCGAAGCGAGCGCTCAGCGCCCCTGACGCTCATCTTCGATCACCATGCGCGCTCCGCGATCCGCAATCATTATTGTGGGCGTGTTGGTGTTTCCTGAGGTGATCGTTGGCATGATCGACGCATCGATGACACGAAGGGATTTTATCCCGATCACCCGCAGGCGTGCGTCCACCACCGCCATCGGGTCGGCCGACAATCCCATCTTAGCCGTTCCAACGGGGTGGAAAATGGTCGTGCCGATGTCGCCGGCGGCGGCGATCAACCCGGCCTCGTCATCGCCGACCTGCGGCCCCGGAAGATATTCGGTCGGATCGAAAGGCCTAAGCGCCGGCTGCGTCATCAGGCGCCGGGTGACACGTATGGCGTCGGCCGCGACGCGCCTGTCATCGGCAGTATCAAGGTAGTTTGGGGAAATTTGCGGGGCCGTGTCGCCGACCCTCAACCGCACCTCGCCCCGCGACGTGGGCCGCAGATTGCAGGCCGCGACGGTCACAGCCGAGAAGCGATGCAGCGGTTCTCCGAAACGCTCGAGGGAGAGCGGTTGAACGTGGAACTGGATGTTCGGCCGTTCGTGCTCAGGCGAGGATGTGGTGAAGATGCCGAGCTGCGAGGGCGCCATGGTCAGCGGGCCTCTACGGAATAGCGCATATTCCGCGCCCATCCAGGCGCGCCCGGTCCAGGACCTGTACACGTCGTTGAGGGTCGTCACGCGCGAGACCTTGTAGATCGCGCGCTGCTGCAGGTGGTCTTGAAGGTTGCGGCCCACGCCTGGCCTGTCGAGCTTCACCCCGACGCCTGCCGCGGCAAGCCAATCTGGCGGGCCGATCCCGGAGCGCTGAAGGAGGTGCGGCGACCCGATCGCGCCGGCTGAGAGGATGACTTCGCCACGGGCCCGCGCCTCATAGATCTGTCCATGCTGGCGGAAGCGAACGCCCTTCGCGCATCCGTCTTCCAACAAAACCTCGTCAACAACGACCTCAGTTTCCAGCCTCAGGGTCGGCCGCCTGAGCGCGGGCTTCAGAAACGCCCGCGCGGCCGACCACCTGAGCCCTCGCTTCTGATTGACGTGGAAAGGGCCCACGCCGCTGTTGTCCCCGGTGTTGAAGTCAGGGGTTGCGGGAACGCCCATCTCCACGGCCGCCTGGGCGATCGCCTCAAGCACAGCCCAGCGCACCCGCGGCGCCTCCACCCGCCACTCCCCACCTATCCCGTGATGATCGCTTTCGCCGAGGAAGTGGTCATCCAGCCGGCGAAAGTTGGCGGCCACGTCGTTCCAGGACCATCCGACCAGGCCGAGTTGGCGCCAGTGATCGTAGTCTGCAGCCTGCCCTCGCATCGAGATCATAGCGTTGATGGATGAAGAGCCGCCGATGACCTTTCCACGGGGATACTTCAGGGCTCGCCCGTTCAGTCCCGCCTCGGGCTCGGTCTCATACATCCAATCCGCTCGCGGATTGCCGATGGCGAAGAGGTAGCCGACCGGCACATGGAACCAGACCCAGTCGTCCCAACCGCCGGCCTCAAGCAGCAGCACCCGACGGCGAGGGTCCGCCGAAAGGCGGTTAGCGACCACACATCCGGCCGAGCCAGCGCCAACGACAATATAGTCGTACTCGGATTCGAGATAATCCCCCGTCTGCGCCATGCGCTTTCATCGCTCGCCGACGCCGAAATGCCAAGGTGCATAGTCGAAACCGGTTCAGAACCCCAAAGGGGCATATTCTTGCGGGCCGCAGACTCAGAAGGCGATCTGCTCTTGGGCTTGTCTGCGCTTCCTGCCTCAGACCCACCATGGGCGTGTCTGCACGTCCGGTTCCTACAGCAAGGACAGCGAAGGCCAAGCGGGGAGGGCGCGATGACGCCTTTCCGAAAGGCGTCCACGGCGAAAGCTAAACTGCACGCTCGGCTTGCGCTGGCTGAATGGGGCTTGCCCACGGCCGCCGGCCCGGAGGCGCATAGCCAAGCGTAGGTGTGCGCAGTCAGTGACAGTCACTGACTCCAATAGTGTGCGGGTTGTGTGTGTCTACGCCTAAGATATATTATCGGAAATTATAAGGTGGATGTCAACATCATGCCGTCCACGGCTGGCTCGACCCTGGGCGGCAGCCGTTTGGCCAGCGCCGCGTAGTCGAGGTCGATGTGCAGGTTGGTCAAGACCGCGCGTTGGGGTTTTAGGATTTCGATCCATTCCAGGGCGCGGCCCACATGGGCGTGGGTCGGATGCGGCGTATCGCGCAAGGCGTCGATGATGAAAATGTCCAGATTGCCGAGCGCCGCCATGGCGTCGCTCGGCAAATTCACCACGTCGCTGCAGTAACCGACGTCGCCAAAGCGGTAGCCCACCGATCGCACGCCGCCGTGATCCTGATCGAAGCTTCGCACCGGCACGCCGCCGGACGGGCCGTCGATGCGCCACGCGTCTCCATGGGGCGGCAGGGCCTGGGCATCGCAGATCGCCGGATAACCGCCTTCGCTCTCAAAGATATATCGAAAGCGCCGCCGCAGGCTCGCTGAGGTGGCCGCGTCCATGTAGCAAGGAATTCGGCGCCTCATGCGGATGGCGAAGGCCCGCAGATCGTCGACCCCGTGGGCCTGGTCGGCGTGGTCGTGGGTGTAGAGCACGGCGTCGAGCCGTTTGACCCCGGCGCCCGCCGTCTGGAGGCGAAGGTCGGGCGATGTGTCCACAAGGACGGTGGTTCGATCGCCCTCCTTCCCCACGTCTCCGCGCCGCACCAGCATCGAACAGCGCGAGCGTAGGTTGCGAGGATCGGTCGGATCGCAGGCGCCCCATTCCCCATCCGCACGCGGCACGCCGCCCGACGATCCGCAACCGAGAATGGTGAATTCCAGGCTCGTGCTCATGGGCGCTCGATCCGATGGAAGAGGGCGAAAAAGGCCTCCTCAGCACGCTGTTCCGCCTCCGTTAGACTCCAGCCGCGCACCTCGGCGAGTTTCGCCAGCACATAGGGCAGGAAGGCCGGCTCGTTGCGGCGGCCCCGCATCGGCATGGGCGCGAGATACGGGCAGTCGGTCTCGACGATGATCCGGTCGGCGGGCATGTCGCGGATCACCGCGCGCACCGCGTCGGCCGCCTTAAAGCTGGCGATGCCGGAAACGGAGAACCAGGCGCCCAGGGCCGCCGCCCGGCGGGCCAGCTCCGCGCCGCTCGTGTAGCAGTGCAGCAGAAGCTTGAATTTTCCTTTGCTGTCAGCATCTTCCAGCATTTGGATCATGTCGTCGTCGGCCTCCCGGCTGTGCACCACCAGGGGCAGGCCGGTTTGCCGCGCGGCGTCGATGTGGGCCTGAAACACCGATCGCTGCACCTCGCGCGGGCTGAAATCGTAGTGATAATCGAGGCCGGTTTCGCCAAGGCCCACCACCCGATCCCTCGCCGCCAATTGCGCCAGGGTTCCCGCGTCCAAGTGCGGGTCTTCCCGGGCCTCGTGGGGATGGGTCCCCACGGTGCACCAGATGTCGTCATGGCTCATGGCGATGACGTGAACCGCCTCGAAGGCGGAGACGCGGTCGCAGATGGTCACCATGCGCGCGACCCCCGCCGCCCTAGCCCGGGCGATCACCGCGTCGCGATCCTCGTCGAACTGCGGCGCGTGCAGATTAACGTGGCTGTCGATCAACATGCGCGGGCCGTGGCGGCGACGTCGTTGACCAGGCTCCAGAAGGCGTCGGCGCGGTCGAGGTTCAGCCCCTCCACGCGCGCCGGCAGGGCAACGATGCGGCCCCAAAGCTCGGCCCAGCGAACGGCGGATGCTGGAGCGGCCTGCCTCGCCCGGCTTTGCACGACGCTGGACAGGCGATCGGTAAACAGGGCGAAGCGCGCGGCCCCCTCCCCGCCTCGAAAGCTTTCCGCCAAGGTCATCAAGGCCGGGCGAGGCAGGCCGGTTTGGCCCAGAAGGTCTTCGGCGATCTGCTCAAGCTCAAGGGCGTTGGTTTGCAACAGGGCCATCGCCCGGCCGGGCGACCCATGGGCCATCGCGGCGATGCGCGCCGCGTCGTCCGGCAGGGCGGCGGCGCCCTCGATCAGGCTTTGGACGGCGGCGGCGGTCCAGGGGCGGAAGGCGAGGGTCCGGCAGCGAGAGCGGATCGTCGGCAAAAGCCGTCCCGGCGCGTGGGAGATGAGAAACAGGACGCCCCGACCGGACGGCTCCTCAAGGGTCTTTAACACCGCATTGGCGCCGCTGGCGTTGAAATCGTCCACTGCGTCGATGATGGCGACGCGATAGGGCCCCATGGCCGGGGCCTTGGAAAAGAATTCCGGCAGCCGGCGCGCCTCCTCCACCGGGATCACCTTGCGCGTCCCCTCGCCGCTGCGCTCCAGCACCAGAAGGTCGGGATGGGATTGGGAGGCGATCAGTCGGCTGATCGGATCGTCGGGCGAGGCCCCAAGCACCCCAAACCCATCATCGGCCTTGGCGCCCAAGAGCCGCCTGGCCGCGCGAAAGGCGAAGCTGGCCTTGCCTAGCCCCTCGGGCCCGGTCAGCAGCCAGGCGTGGTGCAGCCGCCCCCGGTCCAGACTATGCTCGAAGGCAGCCGCCTGGGCGTCCACGCCATCCAGGGCGAAGCGTAGGCGCGGGTGCTCCGCCTCAACGCTCAAGGGCGTTCTCCGACAGGCGCTCGGCGACGGCGGCCCAAATGGCCGCCTGCACCGCTTGCAGTGGCGGCGCGGCGTCGATCACCACGCAGCGGTCCGGCTCCTTTTGCGCGATGGCCAGAAACTCTGTCCGCAGGCGCTCGTGAAAGGCGCGGCCCTTTTGCTCAAAGCGGGTCTCGCAATCGCCGCGCCGCCCGGCGCGTTGCAAACCCTCCTCGGCGGGAAGATCGAGGACCAGGGTCAGGTTCGGCCGGGTGTCGCCGAGGACAGCCCGCTCCAAGGCCTCGATGAAGCCAGGATCGACCCCGCCGGCCGCGCCCTGATAGGCGCGCGTGGAATCGGCGAACCGGTCGCAGATCACCCAGGCCCCGCGCGCCAGGGCCGGACGGATGAGCCGCTCCACATGATCGCGGCGGGCGGCGTAGAGGATCAGGGTTTCGCTCATCGGCGACCAGCGATCTGCCTCGCCCTTGACCAAGAGATCTCGCAAGGCTTCGGCGCCGGGCGAGCCGCCGGGCTCGCGCGTGCTGACCACCTCTCGCCCCGCACCCCGCAGGCGCTCGGCCAGAAGGCGGACCTGGGTGGACTTGCCGCCCCCCTCCCCGCCTTCGAATGAAATGAACCGCGCTTCGCCCATGCCCCTCAAATCGGACGCTTCGCCCTTGGGCGCAAGCGTTTCGACGCTTAGGAGCCGCCGATCACCCGGGCCTGGGCGAAGCCGAGCGCGATAACCTTCTGACGGGCCGCCCCCGCCTCGTCCGCGCTGACCCACGAGCCCACCGTCACCCGATAGAGGCGGCCGCCGGCGCGATCCAGGGGCTGGATATCGGTGCGCCCGGCAGAGGCCAGTTGCGCCGCCACGCGCTCGGCATTGCCCCGGTCGGAGAAGGCGCCGGCCTGGACGGCGAACCCGCCAGCCGCCGGGCTGGCAGCGGCCATCTGGCTTGGAAACCGCACGGGCCGATCATCCGCCCCGCCTACTGGCGCTGACGGCTCGGCGGGCAAAAGGGCGTGCATACGGTTGGCGGCGAAGGTGGTGGGCGCGTCCATGCCGACCAGGGGCGCCGCGCTGATGAACCGCACCCGCACCTGAGCCGTGCCCTTGTTGAAAAAGCCGAGCTCTTGGGCCGCGCCGCGAGACAGATCGATGATCCGCCCCGGATGGAAGGGGCCACGATCGTTCAGGCGCACCCGCAGGCTCTTGCCGTTTTCCAGATTGGTCACTTCGACGATAGAGGGCATGGGCAAGGTGGCGTGGGCCGCCGATATGCCGTTCATCTCGAAAATCTCGCCATTGGCCGTCGGCTTGCCGTTGAATTCGTCGCCGTACCAGGAGGCCAGTCCGACCTCTTCATAGGCGGGTTGCTCGGCCGGGACATACCAGACGCCGGCCACCTGATAGGGCGCGCCGACCTTATAGCGGGGGCCCGTCTGGGGTCTCGTCTGGGCGAGGCTGCGGCTTGCGGCCGATCGATCCGTGGATGGACCCGGCCCGGTGGACGCCAGCCCTTCAGGCATGGGCGTGACGCTTGCGCAAGCGGTGACGCTGAGGCCTACGCCGACGATCGACAATACACGGCGAGCAGCGGTGGTTTTCAGCCAAGTAAGACTAACAGCCAACATAGTAAATCAACCCCTGCCGCAGCCCAAAAAGCTTGGAAAAGCTGCCTTGACCGGATGGTTCCGGCGTTCGCTTAACCGACAAGCTACCGCATGGGCTTGAAATCACGCTTAAAGGAGGTGGTTAAAGAAGGCCCCAGGGTTCTGGTTAAAGAGCATTATCCCTGCGCCGCCGTCTCGCGCGCCCAAGCACGAGCGTCCTCGCCCCCTTCACGCGCGCTTTGCGCGCCGCTATACCCCCGCCGGTCGATAGCGACGTTCGAATCTGGCGTTTCGGACGGGTGGCCGAGTGGTTTAAGGCAGCGGTCTTGAAAACCGCCGTGGGTGTGAGCCCACCGTGGGTTCGAATCCCACCCCGTCCGCCATAAAGTCCGCCTCCTGGCTAGACATCTGAAGCGAGCGATCGATCATGCAAGATCATATAGATGCGCCTTTCGGCCTCGCGGGGCGGGTGGCGCTGGTCACCGGGGGAGCGGGCGGCATCGGCGCCGGGATCGCCGAGGTGTTGGCCCAGGCTGGCGCGACTGTGGCGATCGCCGACCTGGATGGCGAAGGCGCATCGCGTCAGGCGACGTCCCTCGTCGAGGCGGGATATAAGGCCGTCGCCATCACCATCGACCTGGCCGACGAGGCGTCGATCATGCAGGGCTGCGCCCGCATCGTGGCGGACTACGGCGCGCCTTGGGCCCTGGTCAACAATGCGGGATTGCAGGATCGCGAGCTGCTGCTGGCCGGCACGAGCGCGCTCTGGGACCGGACCTTCTCGGTCAACACGCGCGCACCGTTCCTGATGACCCGCGAGATCGCGCGCGCCATGGTCGAGGCGAACAAGGGCGGGCGTATTTTGAATATCGCCTCGGCGGCCCTGATCGGCTCGATTTCAACGGGCCATAGCGCCTATGCCGCCTCCAAGGCCGCGCTGCTCGGCCTCGCCCGGGCGAGCGCTATGGAGCTGGCCGAGCATGGGATCACCGTCAACACCCTCCTGCCCGGGGGCGTCATCACCCCCGGCGCCATGGGCGCGAAAGGCCCGCCAGCGGAAGGCCCGGCCCGGCGGCGACCGCCCTTTGGATATAGCACGCCCCGCGATATCGGGACCGCCGCTCTGTTCCTGGTCTCCCCGGCGGCCCAGATGATCACCAATCAGGTGCTTGCGGTCGATGGCGGCTGGTCCATCACCTGAATGCAGAGGCGGGCGCCATCTAGGACGCGCCAGATCGACGCCAGATCGACGTTAGAGGATCTTCCAGATGCCGCTGACCGCCACGATGGGTCTATCCTGCACTGACACGACGCCTCGCATGAAGACCAGATCCTTCGTTTGCCGCATCAGCTGGGCTTCGCAGGTCATGACTTCGCCCACCTTGGCGGTCGAGAGGAACTGAATCTGAAGATCGGCGGTCGCGCATTTGGGCGCCCCGAGCGCATCCACCACGCCAAAGCCCAGGCCAACGTCGGCGAAGGTCATGAGCACGCCGCCGTGGACGGTGCCCAAATGGCTGTTGCAATGCCTCTCCTCGGCCTTCAGGCAAACCAACCGGACACCGTTGTCCCGCTTGGTCCAGAACGGGCCGACCATGCCGGAATGCCCCTTGGGCGCCACCTTCTGCCATCCGGCGGCTTCGAATTCGTGTTCAGTCACCCGTTCTTCTCCGGAGATGTTTCCCCGATGGTCTACCCCGTGTCAGACCATCTCCGCCAAGAGAGAATCGATATCCACCCAGCAGAAGGTCACCGAGCTGTCGGCGACGCCGTAGGGGATGAAGATTTTGCGGCCGTTGGCGATGGCCCCGCAGGTGTAGACCACGTTGGGCACATAGCCTTCGCGATCGTCGTCCGAGGGGGAGATCAGCGGGTGGGGGGTGCGGGCCAAAACCTTCGAGGGATCGTCCTTATCCAAAAGCGCCGCGCCGATGCAGTATTTGCGCATGGCCCCCACCCCATGGGTCAAGAGCAGCCAGCCCTCGTCGATCTCGATGGGCGAGCCGCAATTGCCCATCTGCACCAGCTCCCACGGATAGACGGGCGCCAAGATCCGCACCCCCTCGTCCCAATGCAGGAGGTTGTCGGAGCGCAGGTAATAGAGGCTCTCCCCGTCCAGGCGGCCGATGGTGGCGTAGGCGCCGGCGATCTTGCGGGGGAACAGGGCCATGCCCTTGTATTTGGACGCCGAACCGGAGACGGGCTGCAGGCGGAAGGTGCGAAAATCCTCGGTGATCAGCATTTCCGAGGCGATGTCGTACCCGCTGTAGGCGGTGTAGGTGCCGCAATAGATGGGTCCTCCGTCGTCGCCGACCAGGCGAACCAGGCGCAGATCCTCAAGCCCGTTGCGCTGCTGGGAGGTGAAGGGGAAGATCACCGTGCCCGACAGCGAGGCTTCCTTGAAGCTCACCGCCGTGGTGCTCATGCCGTTCTCCGGGCTCGGATGTTCGGTGGCGCGGGCGGCGACGGCAAAGGGCGGCTGGGACATCAGGCTGAATTCGCCGTTGGCGCCCAGAATACCTTCTCGAAAAGCGATGGAGGAGATGTGTCCCTCCCCCACGGCGCGCAGGGAGATGACAATTCTAAGGCTCCCCTCCGACAGCCCCGATTGATTGGGGTGCGGCACGATGGAGGGGTTCATCAGCGCCGCTGAGGTGTAGGAATATTCGTGGCAGAAGTAGGCGCCGATCAGCGCCTTGCGCGCCTCGCGCACGTCCTCGCCGAGATTGAGATCCTTGCGCACCTGCTCGAACCGCTCGAGGTAGACCTGACGCGTCTGCCAGTGGCGCGCGCCGAAGTCCTTGTTCACCAAGGCCAGTTCCGACTGACAGGTGCGCATGTCCATATCCAGCACCGCATTGACGATGCGCCGCGCCCTGGAAGTCTCCGTTGCGGAGGTGGGTTCGGGCGAGATCTGGAAGGGGCGAATCACCACCCGCCCTGGCTCCGCCTGGAGCCGGTCCGGCAACATGGTCACAGTTGGCATACGGATAGCTATCCCGCTTTGGATCGATCACTCTGCTCGCGGTGAACAGCTGATCTGACCAGCGTCTGCATAGCGCAAGTCGCGAGTTGGAAGGATAGTATTGATTCGGCGCCCTGGTTAAAATTGGCGCCGGCCCAGGTCAAACCATCGTAGCATTCGCCTTCGTCGCCGTCGGCCAGGGCGGCGCCCAGGTCGTTGACGCCGAAAAACCAGTCATAGGCGCGCTCGGCCTCCACCATCCAACGCTCGCCCCC
>JAMFTA010000145.1 GCA_026225565.1 Caulobacter sp.
CCCTCCTCAATATTGCGCGCGGCGCCGAAGAAGCGCTTGGGGCGCTGCAGGGCGTTGGCGTCGACGCCGCCCGTCAGCACCTTGCCCCGAGGACGGCACCACGGTGTTGTAGGCGCGGCCGAGACGGGTGATGTTATCAAGCAGAATAACCACATCGCGCTTGTGTTCGACCAGGCGCTTGGCCTTCTCGATAACCATTTCGGCGACAGCCACGTGGCGGGTGGCGGGCTCATCGAAGGTGGAGGAGACCACCTCGCCCTTCACCGTCCGCTGCATGTCCGTCACTTCTTCGGGCCGCTCATCGATTAGGAGCACGATCAGGTAGCACTCGGGGTGATTGGCGGCGATGGCCTTGGCGATGTTCTGCATCATGATGGTCTTACCCACCCGCGGCGGCGCGACGATCAGGCAGCGCTGGCCCTTGCCCAGGGGAGAAACGATGTCGATCACCCGGCCGGAGCGATCCTTCAAGGTGGGGTCCTCTATCTCCATGGTCAGTCGCTCGTCGGGGTAGAGCGGGGTCAGGTTGTCGAAGTGCACCTTGTGGCGAACGTTGTCGGGGCTTTCGAAATTGATGGTGTCGACCTTCAGGATCGCGAAATAGCGCTCGCCTTCCCGGGGGGCCCGCACGGGGCCTTCCACCGTGTCGCCGGTCTTCAGACCCATTTTGCGGATTTGCGAGGGGGAGACGTAGATGTCGTCCGGCCCAGGCAGATAGTTGGCTTCCGGAGAGCGCAGGAAACCGAAGCCGTCCTGCAAGGCCTCCAGGGTGCCCGACCCGGAGATCTCCACCCCTTCTTCGGCCAGGGTCTTCAGGATCGCAAACATCATGTCCTGCTTGCGCATGGTGTTGGCGTTCTCGATCTCCAAGCTTTCGGCGAAGGCCAAAAGATCCGTCGGTGTCTTTTCCTTCAATTCCTGCAAGGACATCCGCGGAAGCGTGGCCGCAATGCTGGAGGCCGGCGACGGCTCATCGGTCTCCACACCCTCTGCTTCGGTCGGGTCGGCGGATTGCAGATCGAGATCGGTATCGGACATGGAGGCACTCAATAGCGATGAGACGACGCAAGGCGCGCCGCTCTTGTGGACGTGGTCGTCCGGGAATGTCGAAACTGGTCGGCGGCTATGGCGCGCGCGACCGGAAGGGCGGGAGCATCGGCGGAGAACCGCCTAGCCGACCTCATCCGAACCATATGCAGGGGTTAGCGTCAAGCAGAGCTGTTCAAGAACCGAACTTGGTGGTCACCGCCAGCACCATGATAATCGCAGCGATAAATGGCAGCTCGTTGGCCATCCGCCAAAATCGTTCCGACCGCGGGTTCAGACCGACGGCGAATTTCCGCAAACTCGCCCCGAGGAAGAGGTGCCAGCCGGTCAGGAAAAAAACACCGCAGAGTTTCGTCAACATCCAGGGAGAATGCAGAAATCCCCAACCCAGCCGCTGCGACCCGTCGAAGACAATCAAGCTCAGACCCAATAGCCAGGCAGCGCCCATGGCCGGCGTCATGATGACCGAATAGAGCTTGCGCTCCATCACCTTGAACGTTTCGTCCATGTCTGAACCGGGCTGGGCGTTGGTGTGATAGGCGAATATCCGCGGTAGATAGAGCAGCCCGGCCATCCAGGCGATGTCGGCCAGGATATGCAGCCCCCGGAGCAGATTGTAGGTCAGATTTGCGCTCACGCCGCCTTGCTCTCGTTTTGGAAGGGACACTTGGGAAAGCGCCCTCGACAGGACGCGGAGCCCGGTGAAAGCCCATCTCTGCCGAGCGCCGCTAAAACCATGTCCGCGACCGAACCTACGAAGGCCGGTTCAACGCCAACCGCCGGCGCCCGCAGATAGAGGGGAACGCCAGCCCTCATCGCTAGGTCCCTATAGTCCCGGTCCAATTCCACCAGAGTTTCTGAATGCTCCGACACGAACGCAATGGGTACAACGACGACCCCGACTCGGTCCCGACCCGCCTCCTCGATCGCCTCTATGGTCGATGGCCCGATCCACTTCATCGGCCCCACCCGGCTCTGATAGGATATCCTCCAATTCGTTGACCCAATCTTGGCCGCCAAGGCCTCGACGCTACGCTCGATCTGATGCTGATAGGGATCTCCACCCGCAATGATCTTTTCCGGCAGCCCGTGGGCCGAGAAGATCACCCGCACGCTCTCAAGATCTACGCTTTGAAGAACCCGGATGAGACCGACGGCATGGGCCTGCATAAGCCCGTCATGGTCCGGATAGCAGCAGACGGCTCGCTCAACGCCAGGCCCCCGATAGAACTTGCGCCACGCGTCGAAGGACGATCCTGTCGTGGTCGTGGAATATTGGGGATAGAGGGGCATCAACACCACTTCATCCGGTCGATAAAGGGCGACGTCCATCGCCGCGTCTTTGACGAAGGGCTTCCAATAGCGCATGGCGATGAAGGTCTTGAATTCCACCCCCTCGTCTTTGGCAAGAAGAGCCTCGGAAATCGCAGCGGACTGCGCCTCGGTTTCTTTCAGCAAGGGCGATGCGCCGCCCATATGGGCATAGATCTCCTGGGCCGTCTTGTCGCGCAAACTGGAGATTAGGGTGGCGACGCCCCAGCGTAGCGGCTGAGGCAGATCGATGATCGCCCGATCATTGAAGAGATTAAACAGAAACGGCCTGACCGCCTTCAGGCTGTCTGGTCCTCCAAGGTTGAAGAGGACGACGGCGACCTTTTTCGTAACTGGCCTCATAGCTGGGCCATTTTTCCGGTCACCCGCTCCACCACCTGTTTCACGTGAAACATCGGCGTGTCCGGTAAAATACCGTGGCCGAGATTAAAGACGTAAGGCCCCGCCGACCATGCCTCCAGCAATTCTTCGACGCGCCGATCCAATTCGGCGCCGCCGGCTCGCAGCAGAAGCGGATCCAGAGCCCCTTGAATACACCTTTGCGCTTGAATCGCCCGGCCTTGTTCCAAGGTCACCTGGGTGTCGAGAGCCACGCCGTCCACCTGCACCTCGTCGGCATATCGATTAACCAGAGCGCCCCCACCCCTCGGGAAGCCGATAATCGGCGCCTCGACCCCTAGGGCTCGCACCCTGGCGATCAATTTCTGATGCGGTTGAATAACCAGCCGCTGAAACAAGGGTTCTGACAAACCCTCCGCCCAGGATTCGAATATTTGCAGCGCTTGCGCGCCCGCGTCTACCTGCATGACAAGATAGCGGGCGGTCGCCTCCACCAGGACATCAATATAACGAGCGATCCGATCCGGATCCGTATAGGCCATGCTTTTGGCCCGGCTTCGGTCACTGGATCGGCCTTCGATCATATAGGTCAGCACTGTCCAAGGGGCGCCGGCGAACCCGATCAAGGCGCGCTCGACCTCCAACTCCTCCCGCACAAGCGATAAGGTCTCCCCCACCGGCGCCAGAGCCTGGGCCACCCCCTCGATCGCCGCTTCCAACACCTCCGATTCGGGCAAGACTCCAAGACGAGGTCCTTCCCCCACTTCAAACCAAACCTCCTGCCCAAGGGCCCGGGGGATCAGCAAGATGTCGGCGAAGACGATGGCGGCGTCGAATGGAAACCGCCTTACGGGTTGCAAGGTGGCCTCGGCAGCCTTCCCGGGCGTCATGCAAAAACTGATGAAGTCCGGGGTCGTCGCCCGCAGCGCCCGATATTCCGGTAAAAACCGGCCCGCCTGGCGCATGAACCATATGGGCGGCCGTTCAAATATCTCCCCACGAAGGGCGCGAAGGAGCCGGGGCTGGGATGTTGGGTGCATCGCAGACTTAAAGCCCGTCGGCGCCTCCGTCTCAAGCCCCACCTGAATAGCCATTCTTATCTTTTGATAATTAGAATTTGTGATTGAAGGAAGAGATAGAGAGATCGTGGATAACGAGGAAAAACAGGAGGAATTCTGTTGGATCGCGCCTCGATCCACGCTTTAGGACACAAGGAGACGGCGGCGGCAACAGGCCTGTGAATTATCTTAACAATCTCTTAACGAATGGATTAGATTAATAATTCCTTAATGCACCAATTGTGCGCCGCCCATCTTCAGCAAGCTTCTCCACCTCCTGGGCGATCTGCCGACCACAGTTATTCCATCGGTATGTTTTTCCGGACCGACCTGGTCATCCATGCAAGTTCATAGACCGAACCTGGGCCCTACCCGGATATACCTGACCGCATGAGTGCAGAGCGGTCGGACAAAGGGCAGGTTTCGCGATATTCATCACCGGTTTCATCCCCACTAATCGCCTGCGACCTTTTGGCTTAAAATGACCCCATGCCGATAACGACGCCCAACCCCAGACTCGCCACCTATTTCCACGTCCACCTAGTTTCCGATTCCACCGGCGAGACGTTGAACGCCATGAGCAAGGCGGTCTGCGCCCGGTTCGACGACCTGCTGCCTATCGAGCACATGTATCCCCTGATGCGCTCTCAACGGCAGCTGGACAGGGTTCTGGGCGAGGTGAGGTCGGCCCCCGGCATGGTGATCCACACCATCGTCGACCGGGAACTGAGAATGGCGCTGGAGGCGGGGTGCCGGGAGGTGGAATCCCCCTGTATCGCCGCTCTGGATCCGATGACCGCGGCGCTCGGACGCTATCTGGGCGCCCAGCTCACCACGAGAATCGGCGTGCAGCACACCCTGGACACCGACTACTTCAACCGTATCGAGGCGCTCAACTACGCGATCGGCCACGACGACGGTCAGGGCGGTCAAGATCTTGAAAGCGCCGATGTGATCCTGGTCGGCGTCAGCCGCACCTCCAAAACCCCCACCTGCATCTATTTGGCCCATCGGGGGGTACGCGCGGCGAATGTTCCCTTGGTGCCTGGCGCAGAGCCGCCGGCGAAATTGCTGGCGGCGACCAAGCCGCTCATCGTCGGTTTGCTGGTGTCGCCAGACCGGCTCATTCAGATCCGGCGCAATCGGCTGCTCTCTCTAAACGAGGGCCGCGAGTCCAGCTATGTAGACCAGGAGGCGGTGCGCCAGGAAACCATCCGCGCGCGAAAATTGTTCGAGAAAAACGGCTGGCCGGTCATCGATGTGACGCGGCGGTCTGTGGAGGAGACCGCTGCGGCGGTGATCAACCTGCTTAACGCCCAAAAGGGCTCGGCTCGGGATGGCCGGGTGTGACCCACCTCATCCTGGCGTCCACCAGCGCCGCCCGCGCCAGCCTGCTCCGACAGGCGGGGGTAGCGGTCGATATTCGCTCCCCCGGCGTGGATGAGACCTCGCTCAAGCTTGCGCTATTGGGTGAGTGCGTAGGCGCGCGCGATATCGCCGACGCCCTCGCCGAAGCAAAAGCCGTCAAGGTTTCCCGCAAACACCGGGGCCTTGTCATCGGCGCAGACACCACGCTGGAACGCGACGGCCGGCTCTATGACAAGCCGGGCGATCTCCAAGAGGCTCGTGAGCAGTTGCTGGCTCTCCGAGGCCAGCAGCACAAGCTGCACTCCGCCGTGGTGATCGCTGAGGATGGGGCCGCCCTATGGCGGCACGTGGAGACCGCCACCCTATCGGTTCGCGCCTTTAGCGACGCCTTTTTGGACATATATCTGGAGCAGGAGGGTGAGGCGCTGCTAACCACCGTCGGCGGCTATCGACTGGAGGGTTTGGGCGCTCAGCTTTTCACCCTCATCAAGGGGGACTATTTCTCCATCCTCGGATTGCCCCTCTTGCCAGTGCTGGACTTTTTGCGGGTCCGGGGCGTGCTCTCCACATGACAGACAAATGCTTCTCAGGCGCGGCCATGGTGGCTGGCGTGGCGGGTCGCCCGATCGCCCATTCCCTCAGTCCGCTTCTGCACAACGCCTGGATCGAGGGGGCGGGTCTGGACGCCGTCTATGCGCCCTTTTCTCCAAGACAGGCCGGGTTCTCGGCCTTCGTTGAAGGGTTTCGAGGCGGAGTCATCCGCGGGCTGAACGTCACCCTGCCCTTCAAGGAAGAGGCCCTCTCGCTCGCCGATCAACGAAGCCCCCTGGCGGAGGCGGCGGGCGCCGCCAATCTACTGCTCTTTCACGAGGACGGACGTATCGAAGCGCGCAACACCGATGGGGAAGGTCTTCTCTACGCCTTCGCCCGCCAGGCCCCGCGCCTGGATCTTCGCGCCGCGCCTCTGGTCATCATCGGGGCGGGGGGCGCCGCCCGGGGCGCGGTGGCGGCCTTGAGCGCGCTCGGGATCACCGACATCCGCGTGGTCAATCGCACCTACAAGCGGGCTTCCCAGCTCGCCGCTAGTTTTCTTGGGGTTTCCGCCTGGGGGGACGGCCAGGCGGGCGCGGCCTTCGAGGACGCGGGCGTGGTGATCAACGCCACCTCCGCCGAGGTGAGCGGCGGAGAACTCAATTATGATTTCACCAGCATGGCCCCCAATGCAGTGGCCATGGACATGCTCTACCGTCCGCTCAAGACGCGATTTCTGAAAGCGGCGGAGGCCCGCGGCCTTGGGACGGTCGATGGCCTGGATATGTTGATCGGCCAAGCCATGCCGTCCTTCCAAGCCTTCTTCGAGCTTGCGCCGCCCCCCGCAATCGACGCCCGCGCCTTGTTGCTCGCCGCCATGGAGGCCAGATGATCCTCCTTGGCCTTACCGGCTCGATCGGCATGGGCAAGTCGACCACCGCCGCCCTGTTCGCCGCCGAGGGGGTTCCGGTCTATGACGCGGACGCCGCCGTGCATACCCTCTATGGGGTTGGCGGCGAGGCGGTCAGCCCCATCGAAGCGTCCTTTCCGGGGGTGACGGAGGCCGGCGCCATCCACCGTGGACGTCTTGGCGAGCGCGTGCTGGACGATCCGGAGGCGTTGGAGACGCTGGAAGCCATCGTGCACCCTCTCGTCGGCCGACACCGGCAGAGTTTCTTTGAGCGGGCGGCTGGCCAAGCCATCGTGGTCCTGGACGTGCCGTTATTGTTCGAAACCGGCGGCGATAAGGCCATGACGGCGGTCGCCGTCGTCACCTGCCCGCCCAAGCTGCAGCGAGCGCGGGTGCTGGCGCGCCCAGGCATGACTCCGGAGAAGTTCGAAGCGATCTTGAAGCGACAGGCCCCGGATGCGGAGAAACGCGCCCGGGCGGATTTCGTCATCGATACGGGGCGTGGCCTGAAGGCGGCGAAGGCCCAGGTCCACGCGGTTCTGGCCGCGCTTGCCGATCCCTCATGGCGGTCTCCACGGCCCCGCTGAAGCCCTGTCCCCTAGACGCCGGCCGCGACGCAGACCATCTTGACGCCATGGCGCGCGAAATCGTTCTCGATACCGAAACCACCGGCCTTGATCCCAAGAGTGGCCACCGGGTGGTGGAGATCGCCTGCATCGAGATCGAGGATCTGCTGCCCACCGGGCGTAACTTCCATCGCTATATCGATCCCGAGCGGGACATCGATCCAGAGGCGGAAAAGGTCCACGGCATCTCCCGCGCCAGCCTTCGGGGAAAGCCGAAATTCGCCGACGCCGAGATCTGCGACGAATTCATCGATTTTGTCGGCGATGCCCCGTTGATCGCCCACAACGCCGCCTTCGACCGGGGGTTCATCAACCACGAGCTGGAGCGGGCCGGCCGCCCGGCCCTGTTGGCGCCCCGGTGGATCTGCACCTACGAGATGGCCAAGGTGCGGTTTCCAGGTATGTACAATTCCCTCGACGCCCTTTGTAAACGCTTCAAAATCTCGCTGGCGGAGCGCGAAAAGCACGGCGCGCTGATCGATACGCGGCTACTCGCCATGGTCTATCTGGAGCTGCAGGGCGGCAAGGAGCGGGGTCTCGATCTCGCGCCCATCCGCAAACCCAAGCACCTGCTCACGGCGTCCCAGCCCGGCGGCTATGGACCGCGTCCCAGGCCCCTGGCCGCTCGCTCCACCGAGGCTGAGCGCGAGACCCACGCCGCCTTCGTCAAGAAAACGCTGAAAGACAAGGCCGTCTGGCTGGCTTTCGAAGACTAGTCTTCGAGGATTAGGCGATCAGACGTCCAGCGCCTTGACCCCCGGCAGGGGCTTACCTTCCATCCATTCCAAAAAGGCCCCGCCTGCTGTCGAGACAAAGGTGAAGTCGGCCGCAACGCCTGCGTGGTGCAGAGCCGACACCGTGTCCCCGCCCCCGGCCACGGCGATCAGTTTGCCAGCCTTGGCCAGGGCGGCGGCGTGCTGGGCCGCCTCCACCGTGCCTTTGTCGAAGGGCGGCATCTCGAAGACCCCGATGGGGCCGTTCCAGATCAGGGTGTGGGAATTGTCGATGGCGCGCTTCAGGCGGGCCACGGTCTCGGGCCCGGCGTCGAGGATGCGCTCGTGCTCATCGACCTCCCCAAGGCCCCGTACTCGAGCTGGGGCGCCCGGCTGCATCTTTTCCGCCACCACGATGTCCAGGGGCAGGAAGAGCTTACAATTGTTCTGGCCGGCCAGGCGCACGATCTCCCGCGCCGTCTCGGCCAGGTCCTTTTCGCAATAGGAGGCGCCTACGTCGTGGCCCTGGGCGTAGAGGAAGGTGTTGGCCATGCCGCCGCCGATGGCCAGCTTGTCGAGCTTGGTCACCAGGTTCTTCAATAGGTCGAGCTTGGTGGAGACCTTGGAGCCGCCGACGATGCCGATCACCGGCCGCTTGGGGTTTCCGAGCGCCGCTTCCAGGGCGTCCAGTTCCCGCTCCATGGCCAGGCCTGCGTAGGCCGGCAAACGGTGGGCGATGGCCTCGGTGGAGGCGTGGGCGCGATGGGCGGCGGAGAAGGCGTCGTTCACATAGAGATCGCCGAGCTTGGCCAGCTCGTCGGCAAAATCCCCATCGTTAGCCTCCTCGCCCCTATGGAAGCGAAGGTTTTCCAACAGAGCGACGCCGCCGTTCTCCAAGCCGTCCACCACCTTGGCGGCGTCCGGCCCGACGCAGTCGTCGGCGAAGGCCACCGGCTGTTGCAAGAGGTCGGCCAGGGGCTGCACCACCGGCTTCAGGCTCATGCTCTCCACCCGCTTGCCCTTGGGCCGGTCGAAGTGGGCGAGCAGCACCACCTTAGCGCCGCGCAGGCTAAGGGCGCGGATGGTGGGCAGGGCGGCGCGCAGGCGCGTGTCGTCAGACACCTTGCCGTCCTGCATGGGCAGGTTGAAATCCACCCGAACCTGGGCGCGCTTGCCGGTGAGATCGCCGGCCTGATCGATGGTTTTAAAGGTCATGGGAACTCGAGAGCGTTTTGATCGGCTTGGCCAATATCCTATGAAGCCATCGGGTCACAGCTTTCCCTTGCCACAAGCCGAAAAATCTCCGAGCGGACTAGACTCTCTTACCGCTCTTCCTCGAAGCGGTCGGCGACGAGGGCCGTGAGGGCTTCAAGGGCGTCGTGGGCTTCGGGGCCTTCGGCGGTCAGATCGACCGTCGCGCCGACGCCGGCGGCCAACATCATCAGGCCCATGATGGATTGCGCTTCCACCGTGGTGCCGTCTCGAGAGACGGTGACATGGGCGTCGAACTGCGAGGCGGTCTTGACGAACTTGGCCGAGGCGCGGGCGTGCAGTCCGCGCTCGTTGACGATGGCCACGGTCCGCGTCAGCACGTCGCTCATTTGTCCCCGGCGAGCACGTAGGAGGCCACGGAAATGTATTTGCGACCGGCGTCCTGGGCCTGGGCGACGCAGGTCTGCAGATCGTAGCGATCGCGGATAGAAGCCAGCTTGATCAGCATGGGCAGGTTCAGCCCAGCGATCACCTCCGCCTGGGTCTCGTCCATGACGGAGATGGCCAGATTAGAGGGGGTGCCGCCGAACATATCGGTGAGCAGAATCACGCCTCCACCGTCGTTCACAGCCTTGGCGGCGGCGACGATATCCTTGCGCCGACGATCCATGTCGTCGGAGGGGCCGATCGAGATGGCGGCGACCGCGCTTTGCGGGCCCACCACATGCTCCATCGCGGCGACGAATTCTTCCGCCAGCCGGCCGTGGGTGACGATCACAAGACCGATCATGCCTTCCTCTTGAGAGGCCCCCTCTCCGCACAAGGGCCGAGCCGCGAGCGCGAAGGCGCTTGATACGCTGGTTGTGCGCTGTGTCAAAGCCACTGCGAGCAACAGAAAGCCATAACCTTATCTGGGGCTGTGCATCCGTGAGCCTCAAGGGCGATAATCGGCAGATCGACACCGCATAGGAGGGTGCTTGTCGGAGCCGGCGTCCGCTCCAGCGACCGGTCCTCGGCGGCGCAGTCGATCACCTGAACGATCTGCGCGAACGCCAGACTGGCGACCGCCATCACCCCCACCGTCCGCACCTCAAGGAGGCCCTGCAGCACCTCGGGCGCCCGTCCCCAAAGGCGCCCGCCGGACGGCCAGACGATCACCCGGTCATCGGCCACAAGTCGCCATCCCCGACCTATAAGCCTCAGCGCCAGCTCGCTTTTTCCCGCCCCCGACGGTCCGCGCAAGAGGACCCCCCGCCAGCCGCCTGGGTGGCGATAGGCGATCAGGGTGGCGTGAAGCGGCGCGCTCACGCGGCCTGCGGAAAGCTGATGACAAAACGCGCGCCAGCCACCTCGCCGTCTTCGCCGACCCGGTTTTCCGCGTGAATCCGACCGCCGTGGATCTCCACGATCTGTCTCGCGATGGAGAGACCCAGGCCCGAATGACCGCCAAAGCTCGCCCGCGCGGTCGCGCCGGCCTTGGGCCGCTCGGTGTAGAAGCGCTCGAATATACTTTCCAAATTGTCGGCCGGCACCCCCGGCCCTTGATCTTCCACGGTCGCCACCACCGTTCGAAGGGGGCCGCGGCTCAGGCCCACTTCGACCAGACCCCCCGGCGGGCTGAACGAGCGCGCATTGTCGATCAGGTTACGAAAGACCTGGCCGATCGGTCCCTCGCGCCCGACGACGCGCAAATCCTCACCCTTGGCGCCCTTGAACCGCACCTCAGGATCGCCCTCGCGCGCCGAGGCCTGATAGAAGCCGGCTATGTCGCCTAAGAGCTTGCCGAGATCGATGCGCCTTGGGGCCTCCCGCGATAGCTCGGCATCCAAACGCGAGGCGTTGGAAATATCGGTGATCAGTCGATCGAGCCGGCCCACGTCGTTCTTCAGGATCGGCAAAAGGCGCGCCTGAGCAGCGGCTGTGGGCGACATTTCCAGGGTCTCCACCGCGGAGCGGATGGAGGTGAGCGGATTCTTGATCTCGTGGCTCACATCGGCGGCGAAGCGTTCGGTGGCGTCCATGCGGTCGGACAGGGTGGAGGTCATCGCCTCCAAGGCCCGGCTGAGGTCGCCGATTTCGTCGTCCCGCTCGGCGATGTCGGGCAGGGAGAGGATGCGCGCCCGTTTCAGGCGGATGCTGTCGGCCGCCTGGGCCAGCCGCATCACCGGCCGCGCCACCAGATTGTTGAGCAGCACCGAGGAGACCAGGGTGACCGCCACGGCGATGAGGATGAAGGGGATCAAGGCCTCGCGCTGGGCGGCGACGATCTTGTCCACGTCGCCGACCTCGATGGTCAAGACCCCCAGCACCGCCTTCACCCGCTGGATCGGCACCGAGACGCTGACCAGCCGCCCCCCGGTCTCCGCCTCGCGCACCTGCTGCACCGCGTGCCCGGAAAGGGCGGCCGCGACTTCGGCCACCTCGGCTCTATGGGCCGCCGCCTCGCGGGCCGCCTCTCGCCGACCCGC
>JAMFTA010000146.1 GCA_026225565.1 Caulobacter sp.
CACCCCGCGGCGATGCGCTGCGCTACGCATGGCTCCGCGCATCGCCGCTCGACGGACGAAGAAGACCGCTTACCTGGCCTGTTTTTACTCCGCCCCACTGGCCTACTTTTGCACCGCCGTTGACAAGGCTGCACAGATGGCCCGCCAGATGGGCCTGTTCGACCACCTTGAAGGGGTCAAGGTTACCCCCCGGAGCTGGGTAGCCTTACCACTCTCCCCTTTGAGGCCGTCGTGACAGCTTCGTTGGCGGAGGCTCCGCCATGCGCAGAAGCATCATCGTTCAGTTCGATCCGTCGAGGCCGTCATGGTGATGGCGGGGTCGGACATCCTGAGCCTGGCCGCTCAATGCGCGCCGGCTGTCGCGCCGGCGACGATGCTGGCCGTGGTCCGCGCTGAAAGCGCCTCCGATCCGTGGGTGATCGGCGTCAATGGTCCGCGCGGCGGTCGGCTGTCCTTATCGGCCAGGGAAGCTGCAGTCGCGAGGGCCAAGGGCCTGGTCGCGACGGGTGCCAACGTCGACATCGGCCTCGCCCAGATCAACAGCAGGAACCTCGGCTGGCTCGGGCTCACGATAGAGGGGGCGTTCGATCCCTGCCGCAACCTCGCGGCGGCGGCCCGAGTGCTGCAGGCCGGCTATGTCCTGGGCCAACCCAGCCGGGTTGGACAGCAGCAGGCTCTCCGGGTCGCCTTCTCCTATTACAACACCGGTCGTCCCGATCGTGGATTCGCCAACGGCTACGTGTCGAAGGTGACGGCCGGCGCCGGCGCTGCGCCTCGGACCGCCGCGATCACTGACGTCCCCGATGCGCCACCGGCCTGGGACGTCTTCGGATCGGCCCCAGCGCGCTCCGTCACCCTCGTTTTCGACACTCAAACTTCTGGAGCCGCCCGATGAAGGCCGATCGGTACGCCCGCGTGACCACCGCCCTGGCCTTGGGGTTCCTAGCCGCCGCGGCGATGACGCATCCTGCCCTGGCGCAGACCACCAGCACGAGCAGCGGGAATATCGGCACGTTCATTCAGAACATCGTCGACTTGCTCAATAACAACGTGATCCGGGGGCTCGCCGTCATCGCCGTCATCGTGACGGGCCTGGCGTGGATGTTCGGCCACCTGGACCTGCGCCGCGCCGGGACGGTGATCGTCGGCATCATCGTCGTCTTCGGCGCTGCGACCATCGTCAATCTCATCACCGGCAGCTCAAGCTGATGATCGATCGGGAAGAGAGCCTGGTGGAAGATACTCTGTTCCTGGCCTGCACCCGCCCGGCGATGATCCTCGGCGTGCCGATGGAGGCGATGGGGATCAACGTCATCCTCAGCGCCATCGCCTTCCTGGCGGGACATTCGTTCCTCTACCTGCTGATCGCGCCGGCCCTGCACTTCGTGTTTCAGGCCATCTGCAAGAGCGACCACAACGCTTTCCGCGTCCTATGGATGTACGTCGAGACCAAGGGCCGGGCTCGGAACGCCTCAATCTGGGGCGGCAGCTCCACGACGCCGCTGCAGTTGCGACGCCAGTTCAAGCCGGCGGAGGTGCTGCGTGGCTAGGGTCGGCGCCAGCGCAGCGATCTTGAAGCGGGAGTTGGAGCCTAGCCTGCCGTTGCCGTTCGCGCGGCACGCCACCGACGAGGTGGTGGCGCTCGACAGCGGCGCACTAATCCTGGCTTTCCGCTTGGAGGGGGCGAGCTTCGAAACCGCCGACGTGCGCGACCTCAACGACTGGCACGCCAAGCTCAATGGGGCCTGGCGGAACCTGGCCTCCGATCATTTTGCGGTCTGGCATCACCTGATCCGGCGGGCCGACGACCGCTATCCCGAGGGCAGGTTCCGATCGGCTTTCGCTTCGGACCTGGACGCCGCCTACCGCAAGCGGATCGGGGCCGAGCGCATGTTCGTCAACGAACTCTACGTCACCCTGGTCTTGCATCCCGGCCGGGCCGCGCCCGATCGCGCGCAGGCTTTGGTCACCCGACTGGCGGGGCGGTTCGACAAGCGCCCCGACGCCCAACCGGATCAGGGGGAGACGGACCGGATCAAACTCCTCACCGACGCTGGCCGCGACCTTGCGCAGTATCTCGGCCGTTATGCGCCGACGCCGCTCGGTCTCGTGGAGCGGAACGGCCTGTATTTTTCCGAGCCCATGTCGCTGCTGCGCCTGGTGCTGACCGGCAAGGAGGAACCTGTGCCGATCGTGCGCGGCCACTTGGGCTCGGCGATCTACAATGCGCGGCTGATCTTCGGCCGCGAGAGCCTGGAGATCCGCGACGTCGCCGACGCCCGCTATGCGGGCTTGTTCGGCGTGAAGGAATACCCGGCCACCACCCGCCCCGGCCTGTGGGACGGCCTGCTGTCGGCGCGGTTCCCGTTCGTCATGTCGCAGTCGTTCGCCTTCCTCAGCAAGGCGGCGGCGCGCGCTGTGATGGAGCGGAAGCAGAACCAGATGACGAGCGCCCGTGACCGGGCCACGTCGCAGATTGCCGGGCTGGACAACGCGCTCGATGACCTCATGTCCAATCGCTTCGTCATGGGCGACCACCAGGCGTCGCTCCTGGTCTATAGCGACACCCCGCGCGAGCTGTCCGACCATATGTCCAAGGCTCGGGCGATGCTGGCGGACTCAGGCCTGGTGGTCGCCCGCGAGGACCTCGCCCTTGAGGCGGCCTTCTGGGCGCAGTTCCCGGGCAATTTCCGCTATCGCGCCAGGCCCGCCGCGATCAACAGCCGCAACTTCGCGGCGCTCGCCCCCTTCCACACGCACCCGGCAGGCAAGGCCTCCGGCAACCACTGGGGCGCGGCGGTGGCGCTGCTGAAGACCTCGGCCGGCTCGCCGTTCCACTTCAATTTCCACGTCGGCGATCTCGGCCACACCTTCATCTGCGGCCCCTCGGGCTCGGGCAAGACGGTGGTGCAGAACTTCATGCTGGCCCAGCTCGAGAAGCTCGGACCTCAGCTGGTGTTCATCGACAAGGACCGGGGCGCGGAAATCTTCGTGCGCGCCTGCGGCGGGGTCTATCTCGCGCTCAAGACCGGGGAGCCGACTGGGTTCGCACCATTCAAGGCTCTGAGCTTCGACGCCGCCGACCGGGCCTTCCTTTCCAGCCTGGTGCGCCGGGTCGCGACGCCGCCGGAACGGCCGCTCACCGCCCAGGAGGAGCGGGCGATCGAAGACGCGGTCATGGCCCTGGCGCCAATGCCGGCGGCGCAGCGGTCGCTCGGCGCCCTGCGGGCTTTGCTCGGCCAACGCGATGCGGGCGGGATCGGGGCGCGCCTGGAACGCTGGTGCAAGGGCGGGCCGATGGGCTGGGTGCTCGATAACGACGCCGACGCCCTGTCCCTCGACGCCCGGTTCCTCGGCTTCGACATGACCCACTTCCTGGACCACGCCGAGGTGCGCACGCCGATCATGATGTACCTCTTCCATCGCCTGTCGGGCTTGGTGGACGGACGGCGCCTGGTCATCGACATCGACGAGTTCTGGAAGGCGTTGGGCGACGAGGCCTTCCGCGGCCTCGCGCAGGATGGGCTGAAGACCTATCGCAAGCAGAACGCCTTCATGGTGTTCGGCACACAATCGCCGGCCGACGTCCTGCGCTCCGAGATCAGCCACACGATCCTGGAGCAGTGCGCCACCAAGGTGTTCCTGCCCAACCCGCACGCCCAGGCCCGCGACTATATCGATGGCTTCGGCCTGACGGAGCGGGAGTATCGGCTGGTCCGTGAAGACCTCGCGCCAGAGCGCCGGCAGTTCCTGATCAAGCAGGGCCTGAACTCCGTGGTGGTCGAGCTGCATCTCGACGGCCTGGGTGACCAGCTCGCCATCCTGTCCGGCCGCACCGAGACCGTGGAGCTGCTGGACCGTCTGCGCGCCCAGCACGGTGACGCCTACGCCGACTGGTTTGCTCCCTTTCAACAGCAACGCCGGGGACTGTCATGAGATTTCGTCCGCTCGCCATCGCTGCCGCCGCCGTGGCGGCCAGCATCGCCTGTTCGGCCCACGCCCAGATGGCCGTGTTCGACTCCGCCAACTACGCCAAGGCGATCGAAGAGGCGACCACCGCGCTCAACCAGCTCCACCAGCTGGAGCAGCAGGTGACGCAGGGAGAACAGCTTCTGACCAGCCTCAACCAGAATTCCGGGGTGAATGCTCTGGCGACGATCCTTCAGCAGCCCTCCATCCGCACCATCTTGCCGGATCTCGCCGCACTGGAGACCGCTGCCCAAGGCGACCTGTCGGGGCTCGGAAGCATCGCGTCGGCGGCCCAGGCGATCCGGTCACAGAACAGGCTCTATACGCCCCAGGTCGGCGACCCAATCGGCGCCGACGTCGAGGCGGCTGGAAACAGGATCGCCCGCGACCTGGCCGCCGGCCAGGCGATCGTCAGCACCGCGCAGACCCGCCTCACAGGTCTGCAGCAACTGCAGACCTCGCTGGACACGGCCGGCGACGCTCGCGCGGCCTTGGACCTTCAGGCCCGCATCCAGGCTGAGCAGGCCCTGATCGCCAACGACCAGATGCGGCTTCAGGGGCTCGCGATGACGCAGGCGGCTGAGGATCGGATGCAGCAGCAGCGGGACCGGGAGCGCATGGAGGCGGCCCGCGACGCCCGTATCGCGCTCTATAAGGCCCAGTTCCAATGAGAACGGCGCTGGTCGCGGTTGGCGTCCTGGCCATGCTCACGGCCTGCAGCCGCGAGCCTCGGTCGGTGAGCTATTTCAAGGGCCACCCGGACGAGGCCGGCAAGGTGATTGTCGACTGCGCGGCGGGCAGCCATCGCGGGAGCGAATGCGACAACGCCCAGGCCGCAAAGGCGCAAATCGACGCCGACGCCCGCATGGCCGAATACAAGAAGCACTTCTGATGGCCGGGTCGTTCCAGATCTTCGAGCCGGCCTGGACCTTCATCGACGGCAAGCTCGACACCTTCCTGAACACCGACGTGTCCAACGTCATCGCCCAGGTGGCCGGGCCGATGCGGGCGGCTCTGGTGCTCTATGTGCTGCTCTACGGCTTTGCGATCCTCAGAGGCTCGATCAGCGAGCCGATCACCGATTTCGCAATCCGCTCGCTGAAGCTGGCCTTCATCTACATGCTGGCGACGACCGTTGCCTATTCGGACTGGGTCACCCAGCCTCTGTTCCACACCCTTCCGGACACCCTCACCCAGGCGGTGAGCGGATCGTCCAGTCCGGATGTCGGATCGGCGTTCGACAACTTCTTCGCCCGCTCCGCCTATCTCGGGGAGAAGATCGCCAAGACCGCCACGCCGATCAACTTCGCCCCAATCCTGCTGTCGGGCGCGGTCTATGTTATCGGCGCCCTGGCCGCGGCTATCGGGTTCGGAGTGGTCATCGTCGCCAAGGTCTCCTTGGCGCTCCTGGTGGCTCTGGGTCCCATCTTCGTCGCCTGCGCCCTGTTCGACGCCAGCCGCCGCTTCTTCTTCGGCTGGCTCAGCCAGGCCGTGAACTACGTGCTCCTGATGGCGCTGATCATCACGATCTTCCAGATGATCCTGAGCCTCGTCGCCGACCAATGGGGTTCGATCGACGGGACCGACCCGAGCACCGGCGGGCTCCTGTTCATCGCGCTCTGCATCCTCGGCGCCATCTTCTTCCTGCAGACCCCGGCCATCGCGGCCGGCATCGCCGGAGGCGCCAGTTCAGGCCTGGCGGACTTCGGCAACGCCGTCGGCATGGCTTTCCGCGGACGCCCCTGGTCCGTGCCGTCGGCCACCCAGGGCGGGCGCACGCAGGCGCCTCGGACCGGCGGCTCGCTGCGGCCGGTCGGCAGTCGCGTCTAGGAGATCGAGGATTGGCCAGGATTGCAGCTCTGTCGCTCCTGATATGCGCCGCTGCCGGTCTCGCGGGCTGCGCGACAGGCAAGGAGCCCAAGTCGGCCATCTGCGACGGCCACCATCGCCGTCCGGCCAACCTCTACGGCTCGGTCCTACCCGACGCCCCGTTGCCGGCGGCGGCCGGCGCGCAGGCGCCCATCGGTGACGCGAAGGCCGCGCCGGGCCCCTTGTCAACGACCGACCCCCAGTCATTCGGCCGGTGCGGGAGAACCGCATGACGGCGAGCGCGGGCGGATCGGACCTGAAGGCCTATTTCGAAGAGGCGCGGCGCTGGGACGAAGATCGCCTCGCGACGGCCATTCGCTCCAAGCGTCTCGCCTGGGTCGTCGCCGCCGGCGCGGGCGCGCTCGCGATCGCCGCTGTCCTCGCTGTAGCGGCTCTGGCGCCGCTGAAAAGCGTCGAGCCCTTCGTGGTGCGGGTGGACCGCTCTAGCGGGGTCGTGGACGTGATGACCGGCCTGAAGGGCTCGGATCACCTCACTTACGAGGAGGCGGTCAACAAGTACTTCCTTGGGCTCTACGTCCGCGTCCGCGAGGGCTGGCTGCCGCAAGCTGCGGAGCAGAACTTTCGCCAGGTGTCGATCCTGTCGGTGCCCGCTGAGCAGCAGCGATGGGCGGATCAATTCCGGCCTACCAATGCGGAAAGCCCGCAGGTGCTCTGGGGCCCGCTGACCCAGAGCCTGATCGACGTGCGTTCGATCAGCTTCGTAAGTCCCAAAGTGGCGACGGTCCGTTTCCACAGAACCCTTCGTCAGGCTCAGCAGGTCACCGAAAGCGACTGGGTGGCGACCATCGCTTTCACCTATACGACGGCGCCGATGGCCGAGGCGGACCGCCTCAAGAACCCGCTCGGCTTTCAGGTGATATCCTACCGCGCCGACCCGGAGGTCGCGCCATGAAGCTGCTGACCGCCCTTGCGGCGATCTCGGTCCTTGGCGCTGCCACGCCATGTTCCGTATCTGCCTCTCCGGCTTCGGCCTCGGCTGACCCGCGGGTCCGCACCATCGACTACGATCCGCTCCAGGTCGTCCGGATCGCCGGCGTATTCCGGACTGCGACCCAAATCCTGTTCGGCGAGGACGAGACCATACTGCACGTCGCCGTGGGGGACTCCACGGCCTGGGATGTGGCGGCCGAGAAGAACATCCTCTTCATCAAGCCGAAGGCGAGCCACGGCGTGACAAACCTGATCGTCACTACGGGGCGGTCATCCGGCCAGTCACGGAACTACACCTTCGAACTGACGACTGAGGCCGGCAGGCACGGCGGCGACGGCTTGTACGTCCTTCGCTTCCGCTATCCGGCGGACGTCAGGGCGGCGGCGACCGCGGCGATCTCAGCGGAGGAACAGGCGCTCCTGGCGAGGCTGGAGAATCTGAAGCTGGAACGCGGCGCCGTCGAAGGCCGCCGCAACCTGGCCTACGAAGTCCAGGGCGCCGCGGCCCTGCAGCCGTCGGAGGTTTCCGACAACGGCCGGTTCACGATCCTGCGGTTCCCGGCCGGGCAAGTCATCCCGACCATTTTCCAGGTTACGCCGGATGGGTCGGAGAGCCTGATCCCGTTCGACGTGCGCGGGGAGTTCGTGGTGATCCACGGCACGGCCGGACAGTTCCGGCTCCGGCGCGGCAGGGACGTGCTCCGCATCTACAACGATGCGCCCGATCCCTATGGCGTGAACCTCGGGACCCACACGGCCTCGCCGGGAGTCGACCGCACCGACATCGATCCGACAGCGCGGTCCGGGCGCGCGCCGGCGGAGACCCAGCCATGAGCCACGTAACCAGCGATGAAGCGCCCGCAGCGCGGCCGGCTCTGACCGATCAGGACCGCACGATCTCGCCGGTGGCCGGCCGCTTTGGCGTGGGCAGGACGGGCAAGCTGGTCACCATGGTAGCGCTCGTCGCGGGCTGCGGAATCTTCCTGGCGGCGACCTGGCGTCACGGCCCGTCGAAAGCCAAGGCCGGTCCCCTGGCGCCGGCGGCGCAGGTCGTTCCGTTCGAGCCCGCTCGGACCGATCCAACGACAGCCACGGCGACGCCGACCCTCGCCAATCCCGGCGCAGGAGCCCCGCATCTCGACCCAGGGGCGGCGGGTCCTCAGGTCCCGGCGATCCAGCCGATGGGTCCCGGCGGTCAGCCGGCACCGGCCCAGACCGCGGCTCAGGCGCGGGCGGCGCAAGTGCAGGCGATTCGGTCTGCGCCCATCCTGGCTTTCAGTCAGTCGGCCGGCTCGCTGCGAGTCCCGGCTGTGGTCCCGGCCGCGGCCGGGGCACCAGACGCCGGCGCGCCGACCGAACTCGACCAATTGCGCCACGGTTCGGCGATTGGCCTGGCGCACGCCAGCCGTCTTCCGGACCGGAACTTCCTTATCACAGCGGGCACCTCGATCCCGTGCACGCTCCAGACGGCGATGGATACCTCGACGCCTGGCTATGTGAGCTGCCTGATCGGCCAGGATGTCTATTCCGACAACGGTGCGGTGGTCCTGATGGAGAAGGGGACCAAGGTGCTCGGCGAATATCGGTCGGGGATGCGCCAGGGCCAGCGCCGGCTATTTGTCCTCTGGACGCGAGCGGCGACTCCGGCTGGCGTGGCCATCGGCCTGGCGTCCCCAGCCAGCGACGCCTTGGGCCGCGCAGGGTTCGACGGCAATATCGACACCCACTTCTGGGAGCGGTTCGGGGGCGCGCTGCTGCTTTCCATCGTCGACGACACCTCCTCCGCCATCGCCAGCCGCAACGACCCGAACGGGACGGTGACGCGCGTGCCTTCGGACGCCTCGGCCGTGGCCCTACAGAACTCGATCAATATTCCGCCCAACCTGACGAAAGCGCAGGGGTCGCAGGTGGCCATTTTCGCCGCCCAGGATTTTGACTTCTCCGGCGTCTACGCCTTGAAGGCGCGCTGACATGGCCGGCGACACCACCGTCTTGGAGCATTATCTGAAGCCGCTGCGCCCCTACCTGGAGCCGGCGGATGTCACCGAGCTGGTGATCAACCGGCCCGGCGAATTCGCCATCGAGACCACTCGGGGTTGGTCCTGGGTCGAGGCTCCCGACCTGACCGAGGCGGTGCTGAAGCCGTTGGCCATCGCTGCCGCCGCGGCCACCCACCAGGATGTCACGGCGGAGACGCCGATCTGCTCGACGGTGCTGCCCACCGGCGAGCGCTGCCAGGTGGTGCTGCCGCCCGCCGCCGAGTTCATCTCGGTGACCCTGCGGAAGCCTTCGGAGCGGGCGCTGCGGATGGACGACTTCGCCGCCGCCGGCTTGTTCGAGGCGGTGGCGGTCGCCAACGACACGCTCAAGCCCGATGAAACGCAGCTCCTGGCCCTGCGCGACGCCGGCGACTGGCCAGCCTTCTTCGAGGCGGCGGTGAAGGCCAGGAAGAACATCCTGATCTCCGGCGCCACAGGCTCGGGCAAGACCGCCTTCGCCAAGGGCCTGATCCCCCTGATCCCGAAGGACGAGCGGCTGATCACCATCGAGGATGCCCGCGAGCTGGTCGTGCCCCATCGCAACGTGGTGCATCTGCTCTACGCCAAGGACGGCCAGGGCCTGGCCCGGGTCGGGGCCAAGGAGCTTCTGGAAAGCGCCCTGCGCATGCGGCCCGACCGCATCCTGCTGCAGGAGCTGCGCGACGGGACCGCGTTCTACTACCTGCGCAACGTCAATTCCGGCCATCCGGGCTCGATCACCACCATTCACGCCGACTCGGCGGCCCTGGCTTTCGAGCAACTCACCCTGCTCGTGAAGGAGAGCGAGGGCGGCCGGGACCTGGCCCGCGACGATATCCGCAGCCTGCTCCACCTGCTGGTCGACGTGGTGGTGCAGATGCGCCGCCAGGGTGGGCGCTTTCGCATCACCGAGGTCTGGTATGAGCCGCTTCGCAAGCGCGCCCTGGCCGCTTAAGGCGGCCTACGTCGGCCTGCTGGCCAGCGCCGCCGTCGCGACGCTCGGGGCCATCACCGCGCTTATCGCCCTGGCCGGGTTGAAACGGCTTTCCGGCGGCCTCGACGCCGCTGCCGTGCCGGCCTGGTTCTGGTACTTCCGCGGCGATCCTCAGGTGCAACACTGGCTAGGCGTGGGCCTGTTGACCGCGCTCGGCCTCGCCGGGTTCGCCGGTATGGCCATCGCCCGCGGCCTGCGGCCGCCACTGCACGGAGCGGCCCGCTGGGCCAACGAGGCGGAGCTGGCCGCCGCCGGCCTGCGCGCCAAGGCCGGCATCGTCCTTGGCCGCAAGGGTGGGCGCCTGCTCACCTTTGGCGGCCCCGAGCACGTTATGCTCTACGCGCCCACCCGCACCGGCAAGGGCGTGGGCGTTGTCATTCCGAACCTTCTGACCTGGCCGGACTCGGTCGTGGTCCTCGACGTCAAGCGCGAGAACTGGGAAGCGTCGGCCGGCTTCCGCGCGACGCACGGGCAAGAGGTGATCCTGTTCGATCCGCTGGACTCGGAAGGCCGCACCGCGCGCTTCAATCCGCTCGGTCACATCGACAGGTCCGATCCGATCGCCGTGCTGGACGAATTGCAAAAGCTCTCGGTCATGTTGTTCCCGGCGCCGCACAACGCCGATCCCTTCTGGGCGGAGGCGGCGCGGACCGGCTTTATCGGTGTCGGCGCCTATGTGGCCGAGACGCCGGAGCTGCCGTTCAGTCTGGGGGCGATCTATCGGGAGCTGACCCGCGGCGATCCCCGGACCCGGTTGCCGGCCTTGGTCGCGGCTCGCGTGGATGCCGGCAAGCCCCTGTCGGCGGGATGCGCGGGCGCCCTGGCCGACTTCTGCTCGGCCTCGGAAAACACGTTTAGCGGAGTAAAACAAACCCTGACTTCGCGGATGGGGCTCTGGTTGAACCCCCGCGTCTGCACGGCGACCGACGCCAGCGACTTCGACCTGCGCGACCTGCGCTCACGGCGGATCTCGCTTTATCTCTGCGTCAGCCCGGACAACCTGGTGCGGATCGCGCCCCTCTACGCCCTTCTGCTGCAACAGCTGGTCGATTTGTCGACGCGTGAACTGCCCCGGCTGGGCCGGTACGACGTGCCGGTGCTGTTGGTGCTGGACGAGTTCGCCAGGCTCGGCCACGCGGCGATGATTGCCCACGGCTTCTCCTATGTCGCCGGCTACGGCCTGCGGCTGCTTCCTGTCCTGCAGAGCCCGGCGCAGCTCCGCGCCGAATACGGCCCGGACCTGGCCGAAGAGATCATGGCCAATTGCGGGGTGGAGATCGCCTTCGCGCCCAAGGAGCTCAGGGTCGCCCAGGACCTTTCCGAACGCTTGGGCTACTGGACCTATGCTGGCCAGTCGACCAGCCGGCCGAGCCTGCTGTCGCGGGGCGCCCACAGCATGACGGAATCAGACCAGCGGAGGGCGCTGATGATGCCGCAGGAACTGATCCAGATGTCGAGCCGGCGGCTGCTGGTCCTGCGGGCCGGCCTGCCGCCGGTGCGCGGCGACAAGATCGTCTACTGGCGGGAGAAGGCCTTCGCGTCGCGGGTAGCGCCGCCGCCCGCGGTGCCCCCGCACTCTGGGTTCCTGGCCGCGGCGACGCCTTGTCTGGATATGCCCGGGTCGCCTGCTTCCTCGTCCGCCGACCGAGCCGTCGACCGGGACGAACTGACCCTCGATCTCGTGATCCCGGCGCTGGCGGCGGAGGGCATGGAGCCCCTTCCGGAACGTGGCGCCAGCGATGAGGCGGTCGAGGCCTGGGTCGAACGCTTCATTGACGCCTCCGTCCATCAGTCCCAGCCCGAGGTCGACCATGCCCGATGAACCGCTGCCCCCGAACACGCTGACGGCGACAGGTAAAACAGCCAAGTCGGCGGCGGGGGACGTCCCCGACGCCGTTCGCCGGCGCTATTATCTTGATGAGCACGGCGGGGCTGGCCTCGGTTTCTACGAGGATGCGCAGATCAACGTCCCCGCTTTCCGGGACAAGGGAAAAGAGCTCGCGGCGGCGCGGAGCAGCCCTCAGGCCATCCGCGACATGATCGCCATTGCACGACACAGAGGCTGGACGATCGTTGTCGCGCGCGGGGCAAAGGAGTTTCGCCGGGAGGCTTGGCTGACTGGCCGCGCCGCGGGCCTGGAAGTTCGTGGTTACCGCCCAACTGAGCGAGACGTACAGGAACTGGACCGGCGGATCGACCGCCGTAACCTGGCGGCCAGTCAGCGCGAGCATCGCGCATCCGCTCCTGCCAAGACCAGCGACGCCCTCGATGATCCAGCCGCCCGATCGCGGCTGCGCGTGGTCGAGCAGGTCGTTCGCAACCGGGCGTCCAGCGTTGAGGCCGGAGATCGGATTCTGGCCGCGGCGCGTGATCGGCTGGCGAGTTGGCTGGAGCGCGGGGCGCGGGTCGAGCCTGTCCGGGTGGTGCAGCCGGCCGTGACGATCGAACGACCGGCGAGGCGGGAACGTCAGAGATAAGGTTTTGAGGGAGGACGAGCAAAGCGTCGCCCAAGGCCGCCGCGCAGAGCTGAGGACGAATCTACGCGTCTTCAGAACCGCGAAGAGACGCGCAGATAATATTCCCGGCCGTTCGTCCCGATGCCGCCGACCTCCGGATATTGCAGCCCGCCGCCCTGGGTCAGGGCGCGGTCGGCGATCTTGTCCGGGAAGGCGTCGCCGACGTTGAGGACGCCCAGACCGATCTTAATCTTGGGCGTGATGGCGTAGTCGACGGTCAGGTCCACGGTGGTGACGGGATTGTAGGTCTGCTCGCTGACCACCTGGATGGCGCGAAAAGAACCGAAGTTGGCGACATCGGCGCCGAAGGTCCAACTGCGCCAGTCCAGCCTTCCGCCCAGCGTCGCCTTGGTCCGCGGCAGGGCGGAGGTCAGCAGATCGATCGAAGAGGTCGCCAGGAGCGGCAAGGCCGGCAACACCGGGTTGGGCCTGATCCGATCGACGCCGGTGACGGCCGAAGCGTACCCAGCCGTCAGATCCAGCCTCGCGTCCTGCCCTAGCCGCCCGCGCCAATTGGCGGTCAACTCGAAGCCGTTGGTGGTGGTGTCGGCCGAATTGGTGAAGAAGCGGACCTGGCTGGCGCTGGTGATGGCGGCGGCTTTCAGGATGGCTGTGACGGCCGCGCCGCTGAGGTTCTCGCTCAGGCTGATGCGGTTGGCGATGTTGATGCGGTAGGCGTCGGCGGTGAAAGTGAAGCCGGAGCCCGGTGTCAGGACGAAGCCGCCGCTGAAGTTCTTGGAAGTCTCGGCTTTCAGAGGGCTGGCGCCCAGGGCGCGGGAAACCGGATCGTTGACGGCGAAGGTGCCAATATTGACCAGCACCCCGTTGCTCGACTGGCTGGTGACGGTGGAAAAGCCTTGCTGCTGCAAAGACGGGGCGCGAAAGCCGGTTGAAACCGTGCCGCGCACCGCCAGGAGTTGGAGGGGATGATAGATGGCGCTGAGCTTGCCAGACGTGGCGTCGCCGAAATCGCTGTAATGCTCGTAGCGGGCCGCCGCGCCGAGAGTCAGCTGAGAGACCGGCTTCAGTTCCCCGTCGACAAACACGGCCTCGTTGGTGCGGCTGATATTGACCGGGCTGGGGGGATTGTAGCCTGGAAAGCCTTGGGCGCCCGCTCCGGCATAGGACAATGGCTCGCCCGACTGGATCGCGAAGTGCTCGTACCGCTGCTCCGCGCCGACGGCCAGGTTGGCCCCGGCCAGCACGGAGAAGGGCCGCGACACCGTGAGGTCCACCACATTCTGCAGGTAGTTCGCGCCGCCGGCATTGAAGGCGGTCGGGCTGGTCGCCAGTGAGGTGTTGGTGGTGCCGTGCACCTCGAACACCGACTTGTTATAGCCGAAGGTGTCGCTGAGGTCCCACGCCCATCCGCTCGCCATCCCCTTCAGTCCCGCGGTACCGCCGACGTCGTCGAGGTTTAGGCGGATGTGGGGAATGAAGCCTAGGGGGTAGATCGTCGGCGCCACGGTCGGGGCGCGGAACTGCGCCGGGCTGACCGATTTGCGATGGTCATAGATGGCGTCGCCATAGGCCTGCGCTCCACCGAGGTCGTATGAAGCGTCGGCGGCGAAGTTCAGGTCCAGGGAGTCTGGATCGCCCTGCTCTGTGGTGATCCGGTTATAGCGGCTGTCGATGGTGGCGCGGTTGGTGCTGTTGCGATAGCGGACCTCGCCCGTCAGGTTGATCCGCCCGCGATCGCCCAAGGCGAAGCCATCGGACAGGGTCGCGGTTCCGTTCTGGCCGTCGCTGCGCGAAGTCTCCCCGCCCTGTACAGAGGCGGAGCCGCCGAGGTCGGATCGCAGCACGATGTTGATCACGCCGGCAATGGCGTCGGAGCCATATTGGGCGGCTGCGCCATCGCGCAGGATTTCGATGCGGGACACGGCCGACAGCGGAATGGCACCGAGATCGGTCGGCACCGATCCCCGCCCGAACACCGCGTTGAAATTGACCACCGACGAGGAGTGCCAGCGCTTGCCGTTGACCAGCACCAACACTTCGTCGGGCGAAAGGCCCCTTAAGCTGGCCGCCCGCGTGTTGGCGGCGGACGGCGCAGTGTCGGAGTGAGGAAAGTTGAAGGAAGGCGCGAGGAACTCCAGAGCCCGGTTGATATCGGTGAACCCCTGGTTCTGCAGGGTTTGGGCCGAGATAACATCGACCGGCGCGGGCGAGTCCACCGCCAGGCGTCCCGGCGCCCGACTGCCCACCACGACGACGCTCTCCACGGCTCCCGCGCTCTGGGACGGCGCGTCTTGAGCTTGAGCTTCTGCTCCGCTCAAGAGGGCCAAGGCGCTGACGGCCGCAAACAAGCATCTGGACATGGGAGGTCTCACAGCAGCTGTCGAGGATGATCGGATGGCGATACCCCGGCGGCGCTGGGCCAGGTAACGCGCAGGTTCGAACGCCTGTTGCGCCGGGCGCAACGAGGTCAGGACGGGTCCAGAAGCGCCTTTCGATAAGCCGTCCGTCCAAGGATGGCGCTAGCGGCGGATAGGACCAGCGCCACAGGCATGACGATGCTCAGAGCGCGGCCGACCTGCATTTCGTCGTGCAGAACCAGGTCTGTGACGATGGCGACCAGCGGCGGTCCGAGCCCAAGGCCCAGCAAGGCGACCGCCAGGACGGCAATGGCGTGCTGGACACCGCGCAGTCTTCCCGGGGTGATGTCCTGAAGGCTGGCAGGGCCCGACCCGACCGCGAAGGTGATCAGAAAAACGAGGGGCCACAGCATCGTCATAACCAATCGGGGATTGGCCGCGACGGGAGCCAGAACAGCCAGAGGGGTGGCCAGGATCGACGCCCCTGCCAACGCCAGCAACCTGCCGTCTCTTATCCCGCGGCGTCGCAGGGCATCGCCCAAAAGTCCCGTCGAGAACGTGCCCGCCATGCCGGCAGTGACCACGGTCAGGCCGAAGGCCATTCCGACCTGCTTGGGGGACAGGTGAAAGGTGCGGATCAAGGTGCTGGGGATCCACGCAGACAGAGCGTAGCTGGCCATGGCGGCCAAGGCGACCGAGAGATTGACAACTCCGGCCGCCAAGCCGGAGGGCCCCTTGAACCAGGCGACCGCCTCGGGCCACGAAGGCGCATCAGGCCGTGCGGCATCCAGCCCCCGGACAGGCTCACGCAAGGTCGCTACCCACAATGCGATGGGTAGGCCAATCGCCCCAACCGCCAGGAAGGCGAAGCGCCACCCAGGTATCGAGTTCGCGCTAGCGTGCACCCGGGCTACCAGCGCACCGCCTCCGATGAGGGCCAGTCCCGACCCGAGATAGGCGCCCATGCTGTAAACCCCCGCCGCGAGGCCCTGACGCTGACGGGTGAACCAATCGCCGATCAAGGAATAGGCCGACGGCGTCATGCTCGCTTCCCCCACCCCCACGCCTATCCGGCACAGGAGCAACACGGGATAGGTCGGGGCCAGGCCACAGGCGGCTGCGGCCACGCTCCACGAGGCGATGCCGATCGAAAGCACGGTGATGCGACGCTTACGGTCGATCAGCCGGCCGATCGGCAGACCGCCAAGCGACAGGAACAGCGCGAACGCGGGCCCCTGCAGCAGGCTGATCTGCAGATCGCTGAGGCTCAGATCATGTTTGAGAGGTTCGACCAGGAGGTTGAGGATCTGGCGATCCACAAAGGCCAGCACATATGCCACAACCAGCACGGCCAGGGCATAGCCGGCATAGAGCGCGGTGCGCGGGCGTTGCTGGACCGCCCAACTCATGACCGTCTGATGTCCCGGACCTGAGGATAGACTTCCGGATGATCCAGGACGTCCAGATCGATCATGGCCGACGGCCGAACCATCTCGGCCCGAATCTCGCCATCGCGCGTCAGCTCCAGTGTCATCAAGCCGACCCGCTTTTCGCCGAGCCGCTCCTGGATAATGTCCGGCAACAGGAAGGCCGCCGATGGCGCCCACAGATAGTCGATGCCGTCGATCACCTTGCGGCGGTGTTGATGGACATGCCCGCTGACCACCAGCCGCAGGTCGCGCCCCTTCAGCCGCTGCATCAGGTCGCGTCGAGACGCCGGCGGTATGAAGCGCGGGTGTTCGTCCGCCTGATCCGCGTGATCCAGGACCATCGGCTTGTGCAGGAAGACGGCGATCGGTCCGCTTGCGCCCGCCAGTACAGCGTCGAGCCAATCGGCCTGCGCCTTTTCGTCGTGGGAGCCCGTGGCGAAAAGCTGTGCGTCCAGCCCGATCAGGGTCCAGCCGTCATGCTGGAAAACCCAGTAGTCGTCACCGAGCGTTTCACGAAACGCGGCCAACCTGCCGGCGTCGAATGCCGGTTCCTTGACGCCCCCATGGGGCGGGTTTTCGCCCACGTCATGATTGCCCGGAAGCGCCAGCAAAGGGGCGCTGATGCGGGAGAGGACGCGCCGGGCATGCTCGAACTGGGACGGATCGCCGGCGCCGTCAGCGGTCACGTCGCCCAGATGGATGACCAGATCGGCCGCCTGAGTCTCTATCCAGTCGATCGCCGCATCGACGTTGGCAGTGAAAGCCTTCGCCACCTGCGCGAGGTGGGTGTCTGAGATCAGTATGATACGCATGGCCCGGTCCGTTCGAACGAACGCTCGATCGTCCGCCCTTTTGGCTTGGCGGATCATTGGCGGCCCAAGAAGCGCAAGCCTTGCAACGGACGTTGCGCCGAACGCAACCGGTGCAGGCCATCTGGCCGATCAGACCACAAGCTGTTCGATCAGCCGGGCGCGCCTGGCATCGTCAACGCCTAGCCAGGCGAGATAGTGGTCCAAGGAGCCATGCCGGGCGTCGATCTCGTCGAAGGATGCCTGCAGATGCTGTGGCTGCACGCCGAGGAAGCCGTGCAGGATCGCCTCGCTGGGGGGCGCCCCGATCAGGGTCGTGAGACCCGGCGCAGCCTGCGCTATCCGCGCGGGCGTCAGCATGACCGCATTGGTCAGCATATAGTCGGCCACGGTCTCGTCCCAGCCTCCGCCCAGTGCCGCGCGGATCAGCGCGGCCAGCAGGCCCGTGCGGTCCTTGCCGGCCGTGCAGTGGATGAGAAGGGCGCCGGGCTCTTCCGCCAAGGCGGCAAAGGCCCGAGCAAAAAGGTCCCGATAGTGTGGTTGGAACGGCGCCGCGCGATAGTAGCCGAGCAGATAGCGTTCCACCGCTTCGTCGCTGAGATCGCCCTGCCGCAGAAAGGCGATGTGGGGCGCATCGCCGTCGCCCTCTTCCGTCTGGATGACTCGCGGGGCGAACGTCGCGGGGCGGCGGGAGGGATCGCGCAGTCGCTCCCGGGGTCGCCTCGGGTCGATGACCACCGATACGGGAATGGCCGACAATCGAGCAAGATCCTCATCGCTGGCCTGGGCATGGTGAGCCGAACGCAAAAGCCGGCCCAGGCGCACCACGCCTCCGCCACCGACGGCGAAACCACCGAAATCGCGAAAATTATCGATCCCGTCCAAACCCGCCGCTCCGCTCGGTCGATCGCCGGCCCACACTGTCCTCAATCTGTGACAATCGCCTGCTAGCCTTCGACATCTTTTGCACGCGGCGCCCATGCTGAGACAAACCCCTTCTCTCGAAGCGACCGAAGCCTTCCTGGTGGCCGCGCGCACGACGAGCTTTCGCGCCGGCGCGGCAGAGCTGGCGCTCAGCCCCTCCGCGTTTTCCCGCCGCATCCAACTGCTCGAGAATTTCGTGGGAGCGCCGCTGTTCGACAGGTCCGGCCCGAACCCGCGCCTCACAGAGCTTGGCGCCGGCTATCTGGAAGAGATCGCCCCTGCCCTTGACATCATTCGCAACGCCACCAGCCGGCTGCGCTCGCGCGAAGGCGTGGTCCGGCTGACCACATCCCATTCCTTCGCCGTTTCTTGGCTGATGCCCCGCCTCGGCGCCCTGCGTGAGCTGGGCGTGGAGCTCGAACTGACCATTCGCCAGGGTCTGGACGGCCTTCGTGAAGGGCAATGCGACGTGGCGATCATGGGCGGCGGCGAGGCGCCGGCCGACTTCGCTTCTGAGGTCCTGATCGAGTTGGAGGCCTTCGTGGTGTCTTCGCGGATCATGCCCGGTGGGGCAAAGCCACTGCGGCACATCGACGACCTAGCCGAGCACAATCTCATGTCCACGAGCGCCTCGCCGTGGCTGTGGTCCAAATGGTTCGAGCAGGTCGGCACACCTTCGGGCTCTCCCAAACGCGGCGTCACCTTCCCGACCCTGCACGCTCTCTACGAGGCTGCCGCGAGCGGGCTGGGCCTCGCCCTCGCGGTCCCCCTGGCTTCCGAACGCTTGCTGATGGATGGCCGGCTGGCGCGTCGGTTCGAGTTTCACGCGCCTATCGGCCAGCAATATAGGCTGGTCTATGCTGATCGCCGACGCAGGCGCGCCGGCATCGATGTCTTTGGCAACTGGCTAAAGCGTGAAATTACCGAATCTCATCAAGCCTTTCGCGACACTATCTCGCTGCCTTGTACATAGGCGGCTCGCGCTAGAGTCAAAAGCCGGGCTCTAAGAAACTAGACTTGGCGGTCACGACCATTGGTGCGAGCGGCCGGGGTCGAACCTGCACGAGTCTTGCGGCCCTACGGATTTTCGTACCACTTCAGCTTTCGCCGCCGCCGAACCCTTCGACAGGAGATTGGGGTTCGTGGTCTGGACTATCCCTTCGACATGGCCCGGAAACCGAAGGCGCCGCCCGTCTGGTCTCCATACCTTCCCTGGCTGACCAGGGCTATGCCAAGTGCGACAAACAGCGAAAACGCAACTGGGTGCTCGTGCCCATCAAGTGCGGCCTCGGCCGCGAGGGCTCGAGATGCTGGCGAGCGCCGGCGCATCGAACTCGATGCTGGAAGCCGGCATCGCCATCATTTTTGATCAGGCCGCTTCGGAAGACCGAGTGCGTCACACCCTTAAGAGCGGCCTCGGCCGCACGGGTGCGACACGAGCCGGACCACCGGGCATCGAACTCGATGCTGGCTCCGATGGTCCGGCTCGATATCAAGCGGCCTTTTTGCGACGGGCTTTGGCTGTCGCCTTCGTCGGCTCCGCCTCTTCCTCCGCGCTGGCGTCGGCAGTCTTGACCTGTGGCGCGTCAGCGATGGATTCCCAGCCGGGCAGGCCCTGAAGGATGCGATCTGCATTCTTCACCGGGGTCACGTGCCCATAGTGGTCCTCGATCATCTTCACCGAGGTGCCCATCTGCTTGGCCAGGAAATAGACGTCCACGCCTTCGGTCAGGCGGAACGTCGCGTAGGTGTGGCGGAAGCAGTAGGTGGATCGAAGCTTGCCGGAGGAGCTGACGCGCAGCTCGCACTTTTCCAGCAGGGATTCGATCAAGTCGGCATAGAGGCTGCTGGTCGCTCCGCCCTTGTCGTTGGTGAACACGAAGTCGTCGAGGCCCGTGGCCTTGCCGATCTCGCGGACGCGCTCCAGGTATTCGGCCACGTTGCCCGCGGCGACGAGGTCGCGGAACTTGCCCTTGCCGCGCACGTGCATGATCACCAGCGTGCGGCCTTCGCTATCCGTCCGGACGGCGACGTCACGCCAACGCAGGTTCTTCGCTTCGGGCGGCCTCATGCCCGTGTTGCACATGATCAACAGGAAATTGTAGGCCATGGTCCGATACCACTTGGACCAATCCGAATTCGCGTCCTTGATCCACTTGCGGGCGTAGGTGTGCAGGTGGCGGTATTCCTCCGGCGTGAACTCCTCCCGTCGGACCTTGGCCAGCGGCAGGCGGCCTTTGAAAATGGCGCTTTCGCGGATCAGCTTCTTGCCGGCGGCGAAGACCATGATCGACCGGAGGATGGACATTTCGGTACGGATGCTGGCGTCGCTAACCTTGCCCGTGGGACGACGCGGGCGCCCCTTGCGGTCCTTGGGGGCTTCGGCGCGGAGCCTGACCAGCTCCCGACCCTTGGCCTCCGCCGCGAGCTTGACGCGCTCGTCGTCCTGGTCCTTGCGGCTCTTGGCGTCCCGCTTGCGCCAGAGCGGGTAGCCCGTCCAGCGATCCTGGCCGAGCTTGCTGATCTGAATGGCACCGACATACCGATTGAGATGGGTATGGACGGCGGAGTCCATTGTTTCCCAGCGGTGCTGAGTGATCTCCCCGAACTCGGCGCGCTCCTTCTGCTCGGCCAGGAAATCCTCGGCCACCGCAGTGAAGGGCTTGTCGAAAATTGGATGGTCGTGCTTCACGCTCCATCGAATCTCGGAGTCGTGGTCGAACGCGCGCTCCTTGGCCGCGTCGATGTCGGACGTCTTCAGGCAGTAAGTCTTGTAGCGATCCGTCTCCGGCAGCTTGATGCGGCAATACCAGTTGCGGTGCTTGACGTCGCCACGGCGGAAGATGATCAGGCCCGCCTTTAGCTCCGTAGAATCAAGAATGAAGGCCATGGAGGGGCTCCTCCTGTGCAGGAACTGTGTATGTTGGGCACCTAAGTCCTTGATTTTACGAGGCTGTGCAGGACCAGTGCTTGAGCCATTGTCTGAAAAAGTCGCGCAAAATCAAAGTGGTAAGGCTACCCCTCTCCCCGGAAGGGAGAAGGGTTTAGCGTCACGCACTTATCCCCACCCTTATCCAACCCCGCAAAAACAACCGTATGATGCCTTCATCCTCCTCATGGAGAGGGCGCGTGATCGGCGTTCCTGCGCGAGGGGGCTGTGGCTGAGACGGGTCAGCGGCCGGGGGGTTACCGGCCGGGTCCGGGGCGCTCTCTTCGCCGGGAGCCCCGCCGTCCTTGGGCGTGTCGGAGTAAGCGTTAAGAGCGCTGCCTGCCCGACGCTCTCGCACCGAACGGTCACGCGGAGCGTCTCCTTCGTCGAAAACGGTTACTTCCAC
>JAMFTA010000147.1 GCA_026225565.1 Caulobacter sp.
GATGCCGGCGAGCAGCTCCACGGCGATGCCGATGGGGCGGCGGAGCACCGACGGACAGAATTCGGTGAGAAAGACCGCGACGCCTAGCGCGATGGGCAGGGAGAGCAGCAGCGACAGGAAGGCGGTGATCAGGGTGCCGACGATGGGGCCGGCGCCGCCATAGACCTCGGTGACCGGGTTCCAGGTGGTGGAGGTGAAAAAGGAGAGGCCGAACTTGGAGAAGGCGGGCCAGCCTCCGATCAGGAGCGAGATCATCACCCCCGTCAGCGCCGCAAGCAGCATGGTGGCCGCGCTGGCGCAGAGAACGCTGAAAATAGGATCGAACGCCGCGCCGCGGGGTCTCGTGCGTTTGGTCGGCGCGACGTAAGAGGCGACAGAGGCGTCGGTCATGGCAATCTTTAAATGCGAGAACGGGCGCCGCTTGCGCGACGCCCGAAATAACTCGTCTTAGTGAGAAACGTAGACAGGCTGGCCGTCGGGGCCCTTGATGTTCGCCGCCCAGGACTTGCGGATCTGGGTCTTCACCGGATCGGGCAGGGGCACGTAGGACAGCGCTTCGGCTTGCGCGTTGCCGTTCTTATAGGCCCAGTCGAAGAACTTCAGAACGCCTTCGCCCGTCGCCGGGTTGGCCTGTTGCTTGTACAGCAGGATGAAGGTGGCGCCGGTGATCGGCCAGCTGTCCGCGCCGGGTTGATCGAGCAGCAGCAGATAGTAGCCCGGAGCATGGCTCCAGTCGCCATGGCTGGCGGCGGCGGCGAAGGCGCCGGCGGTCGGCACGATGAACTGGCCGCTGTGGGTCTGCATGTCCACATAGGCCATCTTGTTCTGCTGGATGTAGGCGTATTCGACATAGCCGATCGAGCCGACGGTCTGACGCACGAAGGCGGCGACGCCGTCATTGCCCTTGCCGCCTTGGCCGGTCGGCCATTCGACGCTGTCATTGCCGCCGACCTTGGCGGCCCAGGCGGGGTTCTTCATCGACAGATAGGTGGTGAAGAGGAAGCTGGTGCCCGAGCCGTCCGAACGGTGCACGACAGTGATCGGCATACCGGGAAGCTTCACGCCGGGGTTCAGCTGGGCGATCTTGGGGTCGTTCCAGCGCTTGATTTCGCCCAGATAGATGTCGGCCAGAACGGAGCCCGACAGCTTGATCTCACCGGCGCTGACGCCGGGAATATTGACCACGGGGATCACGCCGCCGACCACGGTGGGGAATTGGAACAGGCCCGAGCTGTTCAGAACGTCCAGCTTCAAGGGCTTGTCGGAGGCTCCGAAATCGACCGTCTTGGCGTTGATTTGCTTGATGCCGCCGCCCGAACCGATGGCTTGGTAGTTCAGACCGGTGCCGGTTTGCGCCTTATAGGTTTCGGCCCACTTGGCGTAGATGGGGGCGGGGAAGGTGGCGCCCGCGCCGGAGAGGTTGGCAGCCTGGGCCGCGCCGCCCGCAAGAGCCGCGACGCCAAGCGCCGCTGTGAGGGTCTTCAACATTGTGCGTCTCCTGAGGGCTAGTCTTGTGCCCGGATGTCCAGTTTGATTAGCGGTCGCCGATCACAGTTCCGTGACGGTTGAGCAAACAACCTAAACCAAAGCGCCAATTCGAATGAGGAGGGTCTAGGTCGGTCCGATCAATAGGACCTGGAATTGCGCCTATAGCGAAACAGGACCGCGGCAATACCGCGGCCCTGAAGCATAGTTTAGTACTTCAACTGCATGAAGGCGCCGACTTCGTCGTAGGTGCCGTCATTGGAATGACCCGCGAGGGTCGCGCTATTGCCGATCACGCCGTTAGAGGTCGAGAAGGTGCCGTTTTCCGCCTTGTCGTGCTTATAGACGAGGGAGATATCGACGCCCTTGACCGGCGTATAGCCCAGGCCGACGTTGAAGTAGTTATCCTTCCGGCTCGGCGCCGTATCCTTGTTCGGCTGGGTGTAGTCGTAGCGCCCAAACACTGCCCATTGCGGCAGGAATTGGTAGGAGCCGAACACCGAATAGGCTTCCGCCTTGTCCGCCGCCTTGCTGGTGACGGCCGTGTAGTCGGTGGCGTTCAAATATTCCACACCGGCGCGGTAAGGCCCGCTGGTGTAGGCCAGGACGGCGTCGAAGCGGCTGGCCGTGTGGAAGGTGACGGGAACGCCGGTGGTGTTGAAGGGCGCGTTGTAGGTTGCGCCGGCGTCCTTGCCGAGCTTGCCGTTATAGCCGCCGATGCCGGCGGTGAAGTCCATCCACTTGACGCTGACGCGGCCTTCCACATCCAGGGTATCGGTGCGGGGGGCGCTGCCGGTGCCGGGGACCACCTTGTAGCCGGTGCCATCGATGGCCGACACTTGGTAGCTGATCACCGGGCCGGTTGGGCCGCCGATCGGATCCAGGCTGCCGAGGACGTGCAGGCCCCAATCGGTGGAGGTGCCAAACTTGGTGCGGTCGATCAGCACGTTTTCAACATACCGGTAGCCATAGAGGCTTTCGACGAAGGGCACCCACGGAAGATCGGTGGCGCCGGCGCGGATCGTCAGCCAGGGGAAGTACTTCGCCTGGACGAAAGCCTTTTTGACGTAGAGTTCGGTGGCGCCGACGGTCGAATTGTACTGGAAGTCGGTGGTCAGATTGGCCGAATAAACGTCGTTGAACTGATGATCGACGATGATATAGGCGCGCTTGAGGTCGAACGCCGTGCCGCTTGGGGTGACCCGCGCGCCATTGTTCTTCTGCTCGATGTCGGAGAAGTCGGCGAACACCGTGCTGCCGATCTGGGTCTTGTCAGCCCAGCTGGGCTTGGGCTTGGGCAGTTGGCCAATGGCCACATTGACCTGCTCGGGCAGGGTGTCGATCTTGTCCTGGGCGGATTCGGCGTTGGCGGCCGCTTCCTGCACCTGGGTCTGGGTTTGGGCGACCTGGGCGGCCGTCGCTTGTTGAGCCTGACCTTGGGCGTCGAGGCGGGCCTTGAGGTCTTCGACCTCAGACTTCAGCACACGGATTTCTTCGGCGGTCGATCCGTCAGCGACAGCGACCACATGTTCGACATGATGACGGTGCTTGACTGTGGTTTTGGTGGTCGTCGTCTCAGCGTGCGCGGTCGCACCGGCGGCTAGCGCTGCAAAAGCGCCAAACGCCGCTCCCCGCATGAGCGCGGTCTTGATGGTCATGATCGGATCCTTAAACTTCCCCGCCGGCCCTTTGGCCTAGCTAGGGCAGCGCTAAGGTTGCTCTGCTAATTTTTGATGCATTTTTTACAAAGCTTTTGTGACAAGCGGCCTTGTGGCGCCTTCGCTGTTAACGTGTTGCCCGTCCGACACAATTAGCGCCCGTCAAGGCGAGGCGGTCGCGGCGCCGGCGAAAATGCTCTCCATCGAGCTGGCGACTGGAGGCGGAATTGCTCACCGAATAAGTTGAGACCGCCTGCGCCGGCCAGCCTTTGTCATCTCGAGCAAGCGCTGCGCTTTCCGCGATGACGGGGGTTAGTAAACCACCACCGACCGAATGCTCTCGCCCCTATGCATCAGATCGAACGCGTCGTTGATCCGGTCGAGCGGCATGGTGTGGGTGATCAGGTCGTCGATGTTAAGTTTCCCCTCCATGTACCAGTCGACGATCTTGGGCACGTCGGTGCGGCCGCGGGCGCCCCCGAAGGCCGAGCCCTTCCACACCCGCCCGGTGACTAACTGGAAGGGACGGGTGGCGATCTCCGCGCCCGAGGGGGCGACGCCGATGACGATGCTCTCGCCCCAGCCGCGATGGCAGCACTCCAGCGCCTGGCGCATGGTGTGGACGTTGCCGATGCACTCGAAGGAGAAGTCGGCCCCGCCGCCGGTGACGTCGATAATGGCCTCCACCACCTTGTCGCGCCCGACCTCGTCGGGGTTGATGAAATGGGTCATGCCGAACTTTTTCGCCATCTCCACCTTGGCGGGGTTGAGATCGACGCCGATGATCTTGTCGGCCCCGACCATACGCGCCGCCTGCAAGACGTTCAGGCCGATGCCGCCCAGGCCGAAGACCACCACATTGGCCCCCGGCCAGACCTTGGCGGTGTAGATCACCGCGCCGACCCCGGTGGTGACGCCGCAGCCGATGTAACAGATCTTGTCGAAAGGGGCGTCCTCGCGCACCTTGGCCACCGCGATCTCCGGCAAGACCGTGAAGTTGGAGAAGCTGGAGCAGCCCATGTAGTGGGCGATCGGCGCGCCATCGAGGGAGAAGCGGGACGTGCCGTCGGGCATCACGCCTTTTCCTTGGGTGGAGCGGATGGCGGTGCAGAGGTTGGTGCGCTGGGAAAGACAGCTTTTGCACTGGCGGCATTCGGGGGTGTAGAGCGGGATCACATGGTCGCCCACCTTCACCGAGGCGACGCCCGCGCCGATCTCGCGCACGATCCCCGCCCCCTCATGGCCGAGGATGGAGGGGAACATCCCCTCGGAATCCAATCCCGAGAGCGTGTAGGCGTCGGTGTGGCAGACGCCGGTGGCCATGATCTCCACCAGGACTTCGCCGGGGCGGGGACCATCCAGGTCGACGGTCTCGATGGTCAGGGGCTTTTCGGCCGTCCAGGCCACGGCTGCGCGCGTCTTCATGAGGATCTCCGGCACTCTGCGCCGGAGGGGTAGCGGGGCCAGGCCGGCGCCGCAAATCCAAATGTTGCGCGCCTAATTCAGGCTGAGCCGGCGGCAGGCGACTTGGAAGTCGTGGGGGCCAAAGGGCTTTTCCACGATCACCGCGCCGGGGGTGCCGTCCAGCGCCTGGGGATCGCCGGTGACATAGATGGTCGGCACGGCGCCGAACTCTCGCGTCAGAGCGCCGGCGGCGGTGCGCCCGTCGCCGTTCAACAGATTGACGTCGACAGTCACCAGATCAGGGCGGCGCAGGCGCGCCTGCTCCAGCGCCTGAATCTCCGTGCCGGCGAAGGAGAAGCTCTCGAAACCGATATCTGACAGGCAATGCTGGACGCTGATGCCGATCAGCATCTCGTCCTCGATAATCAGCACGTGCAGGCCATTCGACATTCAAAAGCGCCCTAGATTCAGGCCCCTCGGCGTCCACGTGAGGGGTCCTGCCTAGTTCTACTCCCGCTCTGTCGAAATCATGACGCACTATTGCGAACCCGTGGCTATTTGGCACGTTCCCCTGCCGCCGCGCTTGCTGAAGCAGTAGGCAATCCATGGAGATCGGTCTTGCTGCTGAAGCCCGGAAGCACCTGCTGGCGCGTCGAGACCGCCGAGCGGCTCGGCCTGATCATCGACATGGAGGACTATTTCGCCGCCGCCAAGATGGCGATGCAGAAGGCCAGGCGCTCCATCCACCTGCTCAACTGGGCGTTCGACCCGGACACCTTCTTCCTGCCCAACGACAAGGGCGGCGGCCCGCCGTCCGACACCTTCGGCCCCTTTCTGCGCGACCTCGCCCGGGCCAATCCGAATCTTGACGTGCGGATTCTCTGCTGGCGGTCGGCCCTGCCGGTGGCGGCCACCCAGAACTTCTTTCCCCACCGGGCCAAGCAGTGCTTCAAGAACACGCCGGTGAAGTTCCACCTGGACGCCTCCCTGCCCATGGGCGCCTGTCACCATCAAAAAGTGATCGTCATCGACGACGAGATGGCCTTCTGCGGGGGCGGCGACATCGCGCCCGACCGCTGGGACACCATTCAGCATAAGGATCAGGACCTGCGCCGGCAAAAGAGCGGCGGCGGCTCCTACGAGTCCCGCCACGAGACCATGAGCGCGGTGGACGGCGACGCCGCCCGCGCCCTGGGCCTGCTGTTCCGTATGCGCTGGGAGCGGTGTTTGGGCGAGAAGCTGCCGACCCCTGTGGCCGAGCCGGGGCTGGCCGAGGACCGCGGGTCCGGGGACCTCTGGCCCGAGTGCCTGCCGGTGGCGGCGCGCAAGGCGACGGTCGGTCTGTCGCGCACCGAGCCGCGCTGGCGGGACTATCACGAGGTGCGCGAGGCCGAGACCCTGCACCTGGCCGCCATCGCCGCCGCCAAGCGCTGTATCTATATGGAGAACCAGTATTTCGCCTCGCCGATCGTCGCTGAGGCCCTCGCCGCGCGGCTGGGCGAGCCGGATGGGCCGGAGATCTTCCTGGTCTCCACCCAGCATTCCCCGTCCTGGTTCGACCAGGTGACCATGGATCGCACCCGCATCCTGTTCCTGAAACGCCTGAAGGACGTGGACGTGCATAATCGTTGCCACGCCTACTATCCGCTGACGGCCGAGGGGCGCTCGATCATCGTCCACTCCAAGCTGACCCTGATCGATGACGAGCTGGTGCGGATCGGCTCCGCCAACCTCAATAACCGCTCCACCGGCTTCGACACCGAATGCGATCTTTCGGCGGAAGCGGCGTGGGGAACGGCGGGGGCGCAGATGCGCCAGGCCATCCACAGCTTCCGCAGCCATCTCCTCGGCCATTGGCTGGGACAGAGCGAGGCGGCGGTGGATGCGGCGATTGAGGCCGGTGGGAGCCTCCACGCCGCGGTGGAAAGCTTTGATGGCCCTGGCCGCCGGATGCACCAGATCGAGATCAGGCCCATCGGTCCCTTCTGGGAGCTGATCGCCGCCTTCCATCTGGGCGACCCGGCAGGTCCCGCCGACAGCTGGCGCCCCTGGCGGCGGCGCGCCGAACTGGAGCGCCAGATCAAGATGCTGGCCAGCCACCTGGCCTATGTCGGCCTGGAGGCCCCGGCCGATGAGCTGAGTCCCCAAACAGTGTAGGTCAGCGCCCCGTCGAAGCCTCGGCGACGCGCCTACTGTAGGCGGTGCATGGCGCAGAGCTTGTGGCCGTCAAGGTCGCGCAGATAGGCGAGGTAGAGCTTGCCCGTGGTTCCTTCACGCACCCCCGGCGGATCTTCGCAAGAGACGCCGCCGGCGGCGACGCCTGCCGCGTGCCAGGCGTCGGCCTGCTCAGGCGAGCTGGCGGCGAACCCGATGGTGCCGCCGTTGGCGCAGGTGGCCTGCGCCCCATTGATCGGCTGGGTTACGGAGAAGATGCCCGTGGGCGTTATATAGAAGATGCGGTGACCGTCGATCAGGGCGGGGCGCACGCCCAGGGTGGCCAGGAGCTCGTCATAGAAGCTCTTGGCCCGGGTGAGATCGTTGGTGCCGATCATGACGTGAGAAAACATGGCTATTCCTTCCTTGATCCAGGCAGCCCCGCCTTGTGGATCAAACCACGGCGTGCTGTCCATGGCGCTCGCCGAACACTGCCGAGCCCACCCGCACCAAGGTGGCGCCGAAGCGTATGGCGGTTTCGAAATCGGCGCTCATGCCCATGGAGAGCTTTTGGAGACCATTGCGGTCGGCGATCGCCTTCAGGAGCGCGAAGTGGGGAAAAGCTGGCTCGCCGGCCGGGGGGATGCACATCAGCCCCTCGACGGTCAGCCCGTAGGTTTCGCGCGCCAGGGCGATGAAGGCGTCGGCTTCGGCGGGGAGCGTCCCGGCCTTCTGCGGCTCTTCCCCGGTGTTGACCTCTATATAGAGTCTGGGCGCGCGGCCCTCCTTCTGGATGGCGTCAGCCAAGGCGCCGGCGAGCTTTTCACGGTCCAGGGTCTCGATCACGTCGAACAGGGCCACGGCCTCGCGCGCCTTATTGCTTTGCAGGGGGCCGATCAGGCGCAGCTCCAGGTCAGGGGTGGCGGCTTTTAGGTCCGTCCAGCGGCCGGAGGCCTCCTGCACCCGATTTTCGCCAAAGCAGCGCTGGCCTGCGGCGAACACAGGCGCGATAGCCTCCCACGGCTGTTGCTTGGAGACGGCGACGAGGGTCACTGCGCCCGGCGCGCGGCCGGCGGCCACCTCTGCGGCGGCGATGCGGCCCTTGACCGCGCGCCAGGCGGCTGTTGGGTCGGGATTGGTGGCGCGATGTGAGGATGAGGGTGCGGACAAGGGATCAAACCGGAAGGGCTGCGGAGGTGCGGGCCCTGTGGCGCGCGGCGGCGACGCTAGAGCGGGCGGCGGCGCGTGGGAAGTCAGGCGCGCGCCTGCCCTCGGTGTTTTTCGTCACAGATCCGGACCGCACGCCCGATCCGGTGGGCTCGGCTATAGCTTTGCGACGGGGGAGCGGGGTGATCTTCAGGGGATTCGGCCGGCCGGGCGCGGAGCAGGCGGCCCGGGCTCTGGCGGACCTGACCCGACGTCGAGGGTTGATCCTACTGGTGGGCGCGGATGAGAAATTGGCGTTCCGCGTCGGCGCAGACGGCGTGCATCTGCCGGAACGGGATCTTTGGCGGGCCCGCGGGATTCGTCAGCGGCATCCGGGGTGGTTGATCACGGGCGCCGCCCATTCGGCGCCGGCGCTTGCGACGGCGCGGCGCATGGGACTGGATGCCGCGCTCCTGTCCAGCGCCTTTCCCAGCCATAGCAAGAGCGCTGGGCGGCCGCTCGGTCCCGTGCGGCTAGCCCTGCTGGCGCGGGGAGCCGGCTTGCCGGTGCTGGCGCTTGGCGGCGTGAACGGGCGAACAGCCAAGCGGCTGGTTGGAACAGGCGTTTGCGGGTTGGCGGCGGTAGAGGGGGTGCTTCAGGCCGTGGCCGGCTGAACCCCGTCGGCTAGAACTGGAACTTCGTCTCCAGATGCACCCGAGGCCCCACGTCCTGGGGAGTGATCTGCTGAGGCTGAGACAGCTTGTCGCCCAGGCCCACCGATCCGCCGAGTTTCAGACGGGGGGAGATGCGGAAGTAGGCGCCAGCGGTGACATCCTTCCACTGGGTGTCGCGATTGACCGGCTGTTCCATGTCCAAAGCCACGCCCCACCGACCCTTATTGTCGAAGGAATAGGTCTTGTGCGGAACCGGCACGGTGAAGGGGGCCGTCGGGCCATCGGTGGAAGCGATGAAATCATTGGGCGCGGCATGGGCAAGGCTCGCCATCCCCGATAGGGAAAGCGCTCCGCTGATCGCCAATATCGCCGCCCGCAACCGCATCGTCCGCCCTTAACGCCCAACGCCCGAATTTAGACGCACCCATAAAGACACATAATCATGCCTTTGTGACTTTGCGATTAATGCGCTGGTTAGGGGATCGTCAACGACTGTCGGGGCGCTTCGCGGTTAGTCGGACGGATGCTTTGGGTTTGTGGCGAGAAGAGCACGCGATTCGGCTTTTGCGTCGGCCGCTGCTTGGTGTAGACGGACGGTTCCTTTGTAGGCTCGCCTGCAAGGGGCGGGGGCGTGGCGCGATGGCGATCGGACAGCCGATCCTCGCTTAACCATGGGAAACGGACCAAAGATGACGGCTGATCTTCGCGGGCGCGCGTTTCTTCGCAGCGGCCCCCTCCTGGGCAAGATTGGGCTGGGCAAGGGCGCCGTTGCGGCCTTGGGTGTGCTGGCGATCGGCGCCTGCTCTCATCTTCCTAGCGCCGGCGGCCTGATCCCGCACCTGGGCTCAAAGCCCGCGCCGGCCACCGCGCCCCAGGCGGGCATCGGCGTGAACAGCTATCTGTGGCGCGCCAGCCTCGACACCCTGGCCTTCATGCCGCTGGCCTCCGCTGATCCCTTCGGCGGCGTGGTGATCACCGACTGGTATGTGAACCCGGAAAAGACCGACGAGCGCTTCAAGGCCACCGTCTACATCCTGGACACCCGCCTGCGCGCCGACGGCCTGAACGTCACCGTCTTCAAGCAGACCAAGGACGCGACCGGCCAGTGGGTCGATGCGCCTGTGGCCGGCCAGACCGACCTCGACATCGAAAACGCCATCCTCACCCGGGCCCGCCAGCTTCGCCTGTCGAACCTGAACGGCAAGGGCTAAACACTTTATCGGGGCCGGCTCTTTTCCTGGGGGGCTTAGCCCCCTAAGGCTTCCCCATGGCACGATATAATCCCAAAGAGGCGGAACCCCGCTGGCGCGCGGCGTGGGCGGCGGCGGATGTCTTCCGCACCCGCTCGCCTGAAGAGGCTCGCGGCAAGCCCAAGGCCTATGTCCTGGAGATGTTTCCCTATCCGTCGGGGCGCATCCACATGGGGCACGTGCGCAACTACACCATGGGCGACGTGGTGGCGCGGTCCAAGCGGGCCCAGGGCTTTAACGTGCTGCACCCCATGGGCTGGGACGCCTTTGGGATGCCGGCCGAGAACGCGGCCATGGAGCGCGGCGTCCACCCCAAGGGCTGGACCTACGACAACATCGCCGCCATGCGCACCCAGCTGCAGGCGCTGGGCCTCTCCATCGACTGGTCGCGGGAGTTCGCCACCTGCGACCCGGAATACTACGGTCGCCAGCAGGCCTGGTTCTTGGAGCTCTATCGCCGGGGCCTGGTCTATCGCAAGGAAGCCACCGTCAACTGGGATCCGGTGGACCACACCGTGCTCTCCAACGAACAGGTGATCGACGGGCGCGGCTGGCGCTCGGGCGCCCTCGTTGAGAAGAAGAAGCTCACCCAGTGGTTTCTGCGCATTACCGACTATGCCGACCGGCTGATCGACGGCCTGAAGACCCTGGAAGGCCATTGGCCGGACAAGGTGCGGCTGATGCAGGAGAACTGGATCGGGCGCTCCAAGGGCCTGCGCTTCACTTTTCGGTTCGCCGCCACGCCGCCGAAGGGCTTTGATGGGATCGAGGTCTATACCACCCGACCCGATACGCTGTTCGGCGCCAGCTTCGTCGGCATCGCCGCCGATCACCCGCTGGCCGCCCATCTGGCGGTGGGCAATCCGCAGATCGCCGCCTTCATCGCTGAATGTCGCCAGGGCGGCACGTCGGAAGCCGAGATCGAGGGCGGGGAGAAGAAGGGCCTGTTCACCGGCATCGAGGTGACCCACCCCTTCGACCCCACCCAAAGCCTGCAGGTGTGGATCGCCAATTTCGTCTTGATGGACTACGGCACGGGCGCCATCTTCGGCTGCCCGGCCCACGATCAGCGCGACCTGGATTTCGCCCGCAAGTACGGCCTGGCCGTCAAGCCGGTGGTGCTGCCGCCGAATGCGGACGCGCAAACCTTTGCGGTGGGCGACGAGGCCTACGTCGGCCCCGGCCGCATCTATCACTCAGGCTTCCTGGACGGGCTGGAGATCGAAGAGGCCAAGGCCGCCGCCATCGCCCGCATCGAAGAGCAAGAGCAAGGCGAGGGCGCCACCGTCTATCGCCTGCGCGACTGGGGCGTCTCGCGCCAGCGCTACTGGGGTTGCCCCATCCCCATCATCCACTGCCCTAAGTGCGGCCCGGTCGCCGTGCCGGGGGATGAGCTGCCGGTGATCCTGCCCGACGACGTCAGCTTCGACACGCCGGGCAATCCGCTGCTCCGCCATCCCACCTGGAAGCACACGACTTGCCCCGGCTGCGGCGACCCCGGCGAGCGCGAGACCGATACGCTGGACACCTTCGTCGACAGCTCCTGGTACTTCGCCCGCTTCACCGACCCCACCGCTATCCGCCCCGTCGACAAGGCGGCGGCGGACTACTGGCTGCCGGTGGACCAATATATCGGCGGGGTGGAGCACGCGGTGCTGCACCTTCTCTATGCCCGTTTCGTCACCCGCGCCTTGGCCGACGACGGCATGTTGAGCGTGGAAGAGCCCTTCGCCGGCCTCTTCACCCAGGGCATGGTGACCCACGAGACCTATAAGTCGCCCCTCAACGGCCAATGGCTGTCCCCAGCCGAGGTGGAGCTGCGCGACGGTCGCTGGGTGGATGTGGAGCTGGGCCAGCCGGTGGATGTGGGCGGCATCGAAAAGATGTCCAAGTCCAAGAAGAACACCGTCGCGCCCGAAGACATCTTCGAGACCTATGGCGTGGACGCCGCGCGCCTGTTCGTGCTCTCCGATTCGCCCCCCGAGCGGGACGTGCAGTGGACCGAAACCGGGGTCGAAGGCTCCTGGCGCCTGGTCAACCGCATCTGGGCCGAGGTGGACAAGACGGCGGATGACTCTGAGTCCACGGGTTCCGAGGACGAAGTTCGCGCGCTTCGCCGGGCTGCGCACAAGCTGATCCAGGGGGTGACCGAGGCGGTGGCCAACTTCCGCTTCAACGCCGGCATCGCCCAGTTCTACGCCTTCCTGAATACCTTGAAGACCTTGGAGGCGGTGAAGGGCGCTGAGCGCGTCGCGGCGTTGAAGGCCCTGATCTTGTTGATCAATCCCATCACTCCACACCTAGCTGAAGCGTGCTGGGAGCGGCTGGGTTTTGAGGGCATGGTGGTGGACGCCGCCTGGCCGAACTTCGATCCGGTTCTGGCGGCGGACGACATGCTGGTGCTGCCCATTCAAGTGAACGGCAAGCGTCGGCACGAGATTTCGGCCCCGCCCGGCGCCTCGGAGGAGGCGGTGCGTGAAATAGCCCTCGCCGACGCGGCCGTGATGCGCCACCTTGAGGGGCTGACGGTACGCAAGGTGATCGTGGTCAAGGACCGGATCGTCAACATCGTGGCGACATGAGGATGCTGAACGTGCAACGCCCGAACTTGTCAACATTGGCCGGCCTGCTGCTGATCGCCGCCGCCGTGGGCCTCTCCGGCTGCGGTTTCACCCCCCTCTACGCCACGCCGGGCATGACCCCGTCCTTGGCCGACATCGACGTAGTGGTTCCCCACGACCGGGTGGGCTTTCTCCTGCACGAACAGCTGGATGATGAGCTCGGTCACAAGGCGGGCGATCCGACCCGCTACCAGCTGCTCTGCACCACCACCATGCGCCGCTATCCGCGTGGCGTCAGGGTGAACAATGTGGCCAACCGCTATGAGATCAATCTGACCGTCAACTACGTGTTGACCGCGGCGGGGGTGGTCAATCCACTGCTGAAGGGCTCGGCCCCCGTGATCGTCACCTACGATTCGGCCGACCCTCCCTACGCCGGGGTCGCCGCCGAACAGGACGGGGAGAATCGCGCCGCCAATCAGGCCGCCATCGCCGTGCGCCTGGCCCTCGCGCGCTATTTCGCTGGGGTCCATTCGGGCAGCCATGCGGTGGAGACGCCCAATCCCACCAACGCCCTGGACGACAACCCCTAACGCCGATGATCCTTTCCAAACGCCCGGATGTGGAGCGGTTTCTGGCCGGGCCGCCGGCAGGGGTCCGCGTGGCGGTGATCTGGGGCAAGGACCGGGGCGGGGTGCGCGAGCGCGCCGACCTCTTGGCCGGCAAGATCGCCAAGAACCCCAACGACCCGTTCGATGTGGCCCTGCTGACCGAAAGCGATCTCGACAAGGACGGGGCGAGGCTGGAGGAGGAGCTGTCGGCCATCTCCATGATGGGCGGCCGGCGGCTGGTCCGGCTGAAGCTCACTGGCGACAAGGCCTCACCCGACAAGGCGGCTGCCGAGGCGCTGGTGCGTCACGCCGAGGGCGCGCTGAACCCCGACGCCTTCTTCCTGATCGAGGCGGGCGCGCTGGAGCGCACCTCGGCGCTGCGCAAGGCCGCCGAGAAATCCGACGCCGCCGCTTCCATCCCCGTCTATGAGGACGAGGTCGGCGACGTTTCCCGCATGGTGCGCGAAGCCCTCACCAAGGACGGGGTGGGGCTGACCTCCGAGGCTCTGGAGCTGTTCGTCGCCCGCCTGCCGCGGGAACGCGGGGTGGCGCGGCGGGAGATCGAGCGTCTGGTCCTCTACCTTGGCCCAGGATCGGGGAGCACCGCCAGTCCGGCGGATCTGGTGGACCATCTGGGCGTCGAGCCCGAAGCCTCTCTGTCCGACGCCGCGCAAGACGCCTTCGGAGGTCGCGCCGGGCCGGCGCAATCGGCGCTTCGCCGCGCGCGGGCGGAAGGGGAGGGCGGCCCGTCGGCGGTGCGCGCCCTCAGCCAGCACCTGGCCAAACTCCGCCGGGCCGCCATCCTGCAAAGCGCCGGCGCCGGCGCCCAGGAGGCGGCCAAGGCTTCAGGCATCTTCTGGAAGAACGAGCGCGAGTTTCTTCGCCAGCTGCGCGCCTGGAAGCTCGCCGATCTGGAGGCCCTCAGCACCGAGGTGCTGGAGGCCGACTATGCCTGCAAACAGACCGGCTCTCCCGATCATCTGATTTCCGAGCGCTTGGCCCTGTCCATCGCCGGCCGGGCGCGGCGGCTGGGCCTCTAAGAAGACGGGACGGGTTGGTGACCGGCTATGCTGCGTACTCGACGCATTGGGGCTCTTTCGGCTGTTGCTGCGTCTCTTGCGCCTCCCCAAGCGCGGCCGCCATCGCCTCAATGAGGGTGGTCGCGGTGATGGGCTTGCAAAGATGGCTGTTGGCGCCGGCGTCCAGGCAAGCTTGCACGTGCTCGCGCAGCACATTGGCCGTAAGCACGATGATGGGCGTTGCAGCGGCGCCGTTCCGTTGCTCGCGCTCGCGGATCAGCCGGGTTGCGGTCAGGCCGTCCATCACCGGCATCTGCATGTCCATCAAGATGAGATCGAACCTGGAAGAGGCTTCGGCCTCGACGCCCTGTTGTCCATCTTCGGCCGTGGTGAGATCGACCATGTCGGCGAGGATCATCTCCACGACCTTGCGGTTGACCGGGTGATCCTCGACCAGCAGCACTCGAACGCGCTCAGGTCCGTCGACGGTGGGCATAGGGGAGGGGGCGACCTCCGAAGGCTGGGTTTCGTCGATCACCACCCGCGGGAGTTCCACCGTCAAGGCGAAGGTCGAGCCTTCGCCTGTGGCCGAGGTTACAGTGATCTCGCCGCCCATCATGTGCGCGAGCTGTTGGGAAATCGCCAGTCCCAGACCGGTGCCGCCGAAGCGCCGGGTGATCGACCCGTCCGCTTGGGAGAAGCGCTCGAACAGACGACGCTGTCCCGCC